>JAGGIK010000030.1 GCA_024103515.1 Snodgrassella sp.
GGCTTATGCTTATTGGTACAATCATCAACGGTTACATTCGTCGTTGGGCTATTTGCCTGAGGTAGAATTTAACAAACAGCTACCCCTTAATTTTGTTGTTTGAATAGGTGTTGCCATTCCAAATTCTGATGGATCTGCAATGGAACAGCTATTAGCACTAGAAGGGTTTGAATTATTCGAAGTACCAGTGTCTGCATACGTTTTATCGGTACCCAAAATTTTTTGAGCAAATTTTAAAAAAGTGCCGTTTCCCCTATATTCGATAAACATAATTTCGAGTCTCTTCTGGCAAGAGCTGCATTAAATCAGTGCCATTATCCGAGTTTTTCAAAAGTTTCCTATTTGTACCTCAATTGTAACCGGCCAAAGCTTTAACATAATCTCCATTAAATTTTTTTATCATATAGGCCATATATCTTGCTTGTGCATCTAATGAATCTGGTATATTAGTCCTATCTTTGAGTCCCCACTCTTTAGCTGTTCCTGGCATAAATTGCGCAATTCCCAGAGCACCAACTTTGTTTGCTTTGGTATGATTGATAAATCTTTATTCAGCTGCAATTTGTGCTTTTAATAATATTGGATCGACCCCATATTTAGATCCATTAGCTTGAAATAATGAATCGTAAGTGGCTACATTTGAAGGAACTTGCCATCTAGCTATAGCAGTAAAAGTTACACATAAAAAAATAATAAAAATTAATTTTATTTTATTAGTATTCCGCATATATGTTCTTAGAACAATTGAATTAATGTTTTGAATATTGCTAGACGAACACGATCTTCTCTATCAGCTGGTTGACCGGCGGAGCCGTACATACCTATACAATACCCCTTTTTATAACTCATATATACAGAACTAAGATTTGATCCAGATGGAGCCTCTATTTCAAATATTTCTACTCCATTCGCAGTATTAATTTTTTTTATTTTCCCAAATTCTTGCATTTTCCCGGCTTGCAATAAATCTGGACACTTTTTAATACTTTTAGACTGAACACTTTTCACGCCCAAACTAACATCAAACTCCGTTTTCAAGGAATCAAATGTTACTTTCAAGGGATGTGACTTATACTCATCAACGACAAGCCCATATTTTTTTACTTCATTATTTATTCCTTGCTTGTTTAACTGGTTAGCAGCTAATACTTGTCCTTGAACGATTAATAAATTTAGGGCTATACATGTGTTAAATATGATTTTTTTCATGACGAATCCTTATCTTATTTCATTTGCTATTTGATTATTTGTTGCACGAATAGAGTTTGATCTTGCTGCTAGTTTCAAAGATTCGTTTTTTCGAATCTCTTGTGCCAATAACGCAGCAATTTGGCTTTCCATAATCTCATACTCTCTATATTGTTTCGCTTGCAACGATAGTGCAAGTGCATTCATTTTAACTTGTTCAATTAGCAAACCTCTGGATGTTTGCGCAGTCAGAACTTTATTCCATTTTAAATTTTCTTCCGAGTCGCCAAAATATCTTGTCACTTGCTGTGCATATTGCGCCATTATTGGACGGTTATTATATTCACTTCCATGTGAAATTGACGAATAATTAGATTGAATATTAGCCAGAGCTGTTATCGCGGGAGAAATCAAAGCGTCTTTTTCCTGTTTTAATAATGCATAACTTTGAGCTGCAGGTGAACTTGCTTGATTTTTTGGAACTGCAGCATCCGGCAAACCTACTATTGTATTGACAAAAGTGGTTCTAGCTAGATCGTACTCTCTGCCAACTCCGTCTGAGGTGAACATAATGCTGGCATTCAGTGCTAAACCAGGGTTTTTTCCTACAGCTGTACACAAACCAGATTCTACAGGACTTTAGGTACAATAGTTTGAAATAATTATAGCTACCTGGGGTGAGAGAGGGAACTACAACAAATGTAGAAATAATGATGAAAATATATGATAGTTATTTGTTCTGGTGTGAGGTTATGCTTGTCTTTTTGTTGGGGGTTGATTTGATATTTTATGCATCTGCAAGCGGTTGATTTTTGCAAACACTCTGCATGTGAATAGTTTTGCTTTTGCTATTGTAGGATATATTGTGCCTAAAATTGTACAAAAGTGCGAGTTAGAAATTAATTAATTTTCTATGTAACTTGAAATGCTGATCAGATATATGAGTTGAGATAAGGCCGGTTCTATAAAAAGCCAGATAAAAAAATACAGCTGTAGCAAGCTGTATTTTTAAAATTTGGTCGGAGTGAAAGGATTCGAACCTTCGACCCCTTGCACCCCATGCAAGTGCGCTACCAGACTGCGCCACACTCCGACTGTTAAGGAAAGGAATTATAAAAGCAATCTTTTTACTTAGCAAGTGCATCAGTCATGTTATTGATGACGGATTCAATGTGCCGGTGTGTTTCTATGGCATCTATCGCAGGATTACCATAAATATCCCGTTTATTGCGAGTGAATGGATCAAGATACGGCATAAAGCTTTTGCTTAGTTGACGAACTTTTATCACATCACTACGCGTGTAATGCTGTCCGCCATAGCCAATAATGATGCCATTGCTGTGTTGCCAATGAATAAATTCTTCTTCATTGATGTCTGCTAAACGGCATAATTCTTCAACAGTAAAATACCGTTTAGCTGGAATGGGTTCTAACCGTTTAGGCTTTGTTTCCATTATAGTGATCAACCATGCCTTTCAATTTTTGTGAAGCGTGGAAGGTAACAACGCGTCTGGCAGAAATAGGTACTTCTTCGCCAGTTTTAGGATTGCGTCCCGGACGTTGCGGTTTATCGCGCAATTGGAAGTTACCAAATCCGGAAATTTTAATGTGTTCGCCACGTTCTAATGTTCCGCGAATTTCTTCAAAGAATAATTCAACAATTTCTTTGGCATTGTGTTTGCTCATGCCAGCAACTTTTTCTACCAGCATATCTGCCAGCTCAGCTTTGGTGAGTGTCATAAAAACTTCTTTCATTAAAAAATGCCGTATTATCTCTAATTTAATTTGTATTTTCAAGTTTTTAATAATACGGATAAGTATATCATTCTGAATGGTCGCTTAACTTCTTAATTGTGCGCCAATTTTTCTTGCAATATCAATAATTTTGATAATAATTTCTTCAACCTCTTCATCTTTAAGTGTCTGTTCAAAGCTTTGTAAGATAATTTTCACTGCTAAACTTTTCTTTCCTTCGGCTACACCTGGTCCGCGATAGACGTCAAATAGGGCGATTTGCTCAATGGATGGGTCGCTCACTGTTGCCAATGTCTCTAGTAGTTGCTGTGCCGAAGTTTGCTCTGGAACAATAAAAGCCAAATCTCGACGAACCGGCTGAAATTTAGACACTGGCTTATAGCAAATTTTGTTTTGACCTAATGCAGCAATCAGATCAAGTTCAAATAATATTGGTGACTGCGGTAAATCATATTTTTGAGTCCAGCGCGGATGCAACTCGCCTAATACGCCGATTACTTGTTCGTTAAGGATAATTTCGGCGGTTCTACCCGGATGTAATGCTGGGTGTTGTGCAGCGCGGAATATAAGCTGATGCGCACTCAATAGGGAAGTCACATCGTTTTTAACATCATAAAAGTCTACATTGCGGGAGGCCTGCGCCCATTGTTCAGGCACTGCAGAACCGTAAGCTAAGCCGGCTATTTTATTTGTTTGGCTATATTGTCTATTGTGTTGATTAAATACCCGTGCCACTTCGAAGATTCTTACTCGATTTTGTTTACGATTAAGATTATTGTGTAAAATTTCAATTAGGCCGCCAAAGAGGGTAGAGCGCATGACACTTAATTGGCTGGCTATTGGGTTTTGCAGTCGGATAGGATGTTGATTTGCAGCTAGATCATGTTCCCATGCTTCCTCAACAAAGGCATAACTGACAACTTCCTGATAACCATGGTTGGCCAGCTGATGATAAATACTGAACAAGGGTTTTTTTGTCTCAGGTAATGCGACCATTGATAATTTGCCATTGGTTCGATCATCAGGAATATTTTCATAACCATACACTCGTCCAATTTCTTCTATCAGATCAGCTTCTATCTGAATGTCAAAACGAAAGCTGGGTGCGGTAATAATAAATCCATCATAACAAGCCTGTGGTTGTAGGCCGAGATGCTGCAAGATGATGTGAATTTTATTGGCTGAAATGGCGACACCAAGAACTTTTTCAACTCTTGCTGTGCGCACTTTGACCTGTACAGTAGAAGGTAAATTGCCAGTAACTTCATTGATGTGACCAATATTGCCATTGCATATTTCTTTAATTAATGCTGTGGCGCGTTCGATCGCTTGATGCTGTAGGTTGAAGTCTACACCTCGCTCAAAACGGAATGATGAATCAGATCCAAAGCCATATTGGCGCGATTTTCCAGCAATAATTTCGGGAGTAAACCATGCACTTTCAATAATCACGTTACGGGTATTTTCGTCGACGGCACTGTTGCTGCCACCCATTAAGCCGGCAATGCTTAACACTTTCTCTTCATCAGCCACTACTAGGGTATTACTGGCTAATGTGACGGTTTTCTCATTCAGGCAAGCTAAACTTTCTCCATCTTTGGCTCTTCGCACGATGAGTTCGCCAGTAATTTTATCAGCATCAAACATGTGCAAAGGTTGTCCGAGTTCGAGCATGACATAGTTACCAATGTCGACAAGTGGGCTGATGCTACGCAGTCCGCTCCGTTCAAGTCGTTGTTTTAACCATGCTGGTGTGGTGGCCTGTGGATTGATATTTTCGACTACTCGGCTTAAAAAGCGGCCGCAGTCTTCTGGTGCTTGCAATTTTACTGGCTTGATGGCATCGGTTTCAGCAGCAATGGTAGGTATTTCTGGTGTCGACAGATTGGTTTGGGTAAGAGCCCCAACTTCACGGGCAATGCCTTTTATGCTTAGGCAATCAGCGCGATTAGGAGTAATCTTAAGCGTAAATAGGGAGTCATCCAGATCCAGAAAGTCACGAATACTTTTACCTATAGGGGCATCTTCAGGCAATATAAGCAAACCATTAACTTCATCAATCAGACCAAGTTCTTTGGCAGAGCAAAGCATACCATTAGAAACTTGTCCGCGCATTTTGGTTGGTTTGATTTTAAAGTTACCGGGTAATACAGCTCCGGCTAGAGCGCAGGGTACTTTGATGCCGACTTGTACATTAGGGGCTCCACAGACAATCTGTATCAACTCACCAGTTCCAGCATCTACTTGGGTAATGTTGAGGCGATCAGCATCTGGATGTTTGTTTACAGATTTGACTTCGGCCACTACTACTCCTGTAAAGGATGGTGCTGCCAGTTCGGTGGCTTCCACTTCCAATCCGGCCATGGTCAATGTATGCGCTAATTGCTCGGCTGATAGCTGGGGGTTTACCCATGTATGTAACCAATGTTGAGAAAATTGCATAATGCTTCCAATATGAATTCTGTTTCAATTTATTTGCCTAGAGCGATGTTTTGGCAAACTAAAGCTGCCTATCATGTGCTCAGCTTATATGCCTGTGAGTAGGGTTTTGGTAACAGTTGTTTTTACTTCTTGTCTTAAAAGTGTTACTGATTTGTTACCAATATTGCCTAAGCAAGCAATGAAATTTCGGTATGATAAGCTGTTAGATCATATCAATTTTAATCAGGTAAAATCCGCAGTCAGTTAGCGGAAATTTTTCTGATTTATTTATTACAATAATGGAGGATATAGCTGGTGGTGTTAGTCTCGAAACTGTTTTAAGAAATTCAGATCATTATCGAAGAATAACCGTAAGTCATTTACACCGTAGCGCAGCATGGCAAATCGATCCAAACCAATACCAAAAGCAAAACCTGTGTATTTTTCTGGGTCAATATTAACGTTTTTCAGCACATTAGGGTGAATCATGCCACAGCCGCCTACTTCAAGCCAGCCATTTTTTCCCATGATGTCGATTTCCGCTGATGGTTCAGTAAATGGGAAAAATGATGGTCGAAAACGTACCTGTAAATCTTCGCGTTCAAAAAAACGGCGAATAAAATCAGTAAACACGGCTTTTAGATCGGCCATGCTAACACCCTCTTCGAGCCACAGGCCTTCTGCTTGATGGAACATCGGTGAATGGGTGGCATCTGAATCTACACGATAGACTCGTCCTGGTGCGATGATGCGAATTGGTGGTTCTTTTTTATCCAACATGTAGCGTATTTGAATAGGAGATGTATGAGTACGCAGAACGTCACCATTTTCAACATAAAACGTATCCTGCATGGCTCGGGCTGGATGATTAGGCGGTATATTTAAAGCCTGAAAGTTATGGAAATCATCTTCGATTTCTGGCCCATCGGCGACAGTGAAGCCCATACTGTGAAAAAGTTCGACAATGCGTTGCAGGGTTAATGTTACCGGATGCAAACCCCCAATATTTTGGCCACGCCCCGGCAGGGTCACATCTAAGGCTTCTGCGGCTAGTTGCTGTTGCAGCTTTGCTTCGTTTAATGCATCGCGTTTGTTGTTAAAGGCTGTTTGAAATTGATTTTTGCAATCATTGATGTGAGCGCCGACTGTTTTACGTTCTTCCGGTGACATTTTACCCAGTGTTTTCAATAAGGCATTTAATTCACCTGTTTTACCCAGATAGAGTGCTTTAACTCGTTCTAGGGCAGGTAAGTCATTAGCGCAATTAATGGCAGCGATGCCTTCGGCAACGATGCGGTTGGCGTTTTCCATAACTTAAGTTCTTTATTTAAGATTCAAATAATAGGATATTACGTGGTGTTTATTTCGCCTTCAGAGCGCATTAATGAAAAGTTGTTTTCATTAATGATCAGAAAGGAAGTGACGAGGTGGTAATACGCTATACCAATATATTTGCTGTATGTTATTTTAACGTGAAAGTTTATAAGTCAACAATGCTAAATAGCAGTTATTATTTGCTAGTCGTAATTTTTACGAGTAAATAAATAAAAAAAGGAAACCGAAGTTTCCTTTTTTGCTGATAGTCGGATATTAGGCTAAAGCAGCTTTTGCTTGTGCTGCTAATTGAGCAAAGGCTGTTTGATCAAAGACGGCCAAGTCAGCAAGTACTTTGCGGTCAATGTTGATAGCTGCTTTTTTCAAACCGTTCATGAATTTGCTGTAGGACAAACCATTCTGACGAGCCGCAGCATTAATACGTACAATCCATAATTGACGGAATTGTCGTTTGCGTTGACGGCGGTCACGATAAGCATATTGACCGGCTTTCATTACCGCCTGTTTGGCGATACGATAGACGTTTTTACGACGACCGCGATAGCCTTTGGCTAACGCTAAAACTTTTTTGTGACGGGCACGAGCGGTAACACCACGTTTTACGCGAGGCATAATCTAAACTCCTTAAGCGTAGGGTAACATTTTGTGGATGGAAGCCATGTCGCGTTCATTCACCATTGAGGTGCCACGCAGCTGGCGTTTGTTTTTGGTGGTTTTTTTGGTCAGGATGTGACGTTTGAACGCATGAGCGCGTTTTACACCACCGTTACCCAAAACTTTAAAGCGTTTTTTTGCGCTTGATTTGGTTTTCATTTTCGGCATGAGAAAACTCCGTTGTTATTTGATCAGGCGAGGGGTGACTGTATTTAGCACTTAAACCCGCACACCACGGTTTTTGCCGCTAAGTTAACTTGTTCATGCATGGCGGCTGATGCACGAAAGCGGCGATTATAATCTACTTGTCCACATATTGACAATATGTCTATAGTAAAGATGGTTAATAGTCGCTTATGGCTCTCCAATTTTTGATTGCGTTATAAATTAGTTTCCCATATCTTGCTGACCAAGACAATAAATGGTATTTACTCAATTATTGGACGTTCTTTTGGTTTTTATATTTATAATTTTAGTTACATTTAAATTGTTATTACCTCAAAACCGAATTAATACAATATAAGATAGAAAATTCTCTATCAATTCGTAGCTATTTTATAAGAAGCTGAAGCTGGTATTTCTGTCAAAGAACTTTGTCGTAAATATGGCATCGGCAATTCGACTTTTTATAAATGGCGGGAAAAATATGGTGGTATGGAAACCTTCCGATAGCAAACGCTTAAAGGAACTTGAAGCTGAAAACCGCAAGCTTAAACAGATGTTTGCCGAACTGAGCTTAAAATCCCAGTTTCAGGAGGAAATCATAAAAAAGTTTTAGTATCCACTCACGCAGGTAAAGGCTGGGCTGTGGAGTTACAAGAAGGTCATCCTGTTACTATTACCATGAGCTGCGCTATTGTTGACTTAAGTCGCTGTGCATACTATTATCAACCCAAGTTCCCGGGTGATTCAGTGATTAGGTCAGTACTCAGTGCTATTACCGATAAGCATTGACGCTGGGGCTTTCCCAAGTGTTTTAATCGCATCAGAAAGCTCGGCTATAAATGGAATCATAAACGTGTGTATCGGGTATATTGTGAATTAAAGCTTAATCTGAGGGTAAAGTGTAAACAGCGCATTCCTCCACTAAACCCAGAAAGGCTATCAGCACCCAGTAAACAAGGTGAATGCTGGTCAATGGATTTTATGAGCGATAGTAGCCGTAATCAACGGTGCTTTAGGACATTCAATGTCATCGATGACTTTAATCGTGAGGCGTTAGGCATTGATATTGCAGTCAGCTTGCCGGCTGGCAGGATTACCCGTTATCTGGATAAACTGGCCGAATATCATGGTTATCCACTCAAAATACGAGTGGATAATGGCCCGAAATTCACCGGAAACACGTTTACTAATTGGGCTAAATCACATGGTATAACTATAGAGTACATTAACCCCGGCAGCCCGTATCAAAACGGGTATATTGAATGATTTAACCGTGCATATAGAATAGAAGTAATAGATTTATATCTATTTAATAACCTGGAGTAAGAAATAAAAGTAACCGAAGAATGGCTAACTATTTATAATACTGAAAGACCTCATGAAGCACTAAATAATATGACGCCGATTGAGTATAAAACCCTAAAACAAGCAGCATGATTTTCTACGTCTGTTTTGTACTAACTATGGGGTATTTACAGGTAAATTGTATACCAACTAAGGATATTTACAGATTTATTGAAAATACCACCCCCCTTTTTGAATGATTTCAATAAAGTAAAATAGCCAATAATAGTTTATAAATATACAGCAATTTAAATTAAATACTATAAAAATAAAATTATAAATAATGGTGAAACAGCTAACTATCAATCGTTAATTTAGCCCACAAATATTATTTCATATCTCATCAATTGTTATAGCAATCTTTTTCATATCATCAAAGAATGAAATATATTTCGTCTACGAACAACTATAATTAAGTTTCTCAACAAAATGACAAAACCCAACAAAGTGAGTTAGTTATATCAATCAATCCAGAAAAGATTAGATATAAACTAATTATATTCCATCACCCGCAACCAACTTACCTGTAAATAACCTTAACCCCAGTTGGATCAGGCTAGCCAAGTATAGACGTAGCCAAATTTACCAAAAACAATACTCATTATTTAGCAGGTTTTATCCATAGTTTATTATTTTTCTGATCGATTCTAACCATGTATTTTTGTAGAAAATCCATACCCAGCAAACCATCTGCTTCAAAGTCCTTCGGTGTCCCATCTATAATGACCGCACGAACAGGTAATTTACCAATTAGTGGATAATCTGGATAAATTTTAATTGTCTGTGCCGCACCATTTTTTTTTAGACGTATATGAGCATCACCATGATCAGCTTTCGTTAAGATATTACTGTTTTGATATTTTTCTGGCAATGATTTGCCAACAATCATACTCACTGAAGCTCCAGAATCTAACACCAAATTATAATGATTGTTGCCATCAGTGACACCAATTATAAGACCTTCTTTAACATGGTAGCGATAAGGAACAGCAATCCATTTATCATCATATGGAACAGACTGATTATGGTTATCAACTTGAAGTTTATTATGGGCAAAATCCAAGGTCAGTATATGATTTTTAAAGAGCGTAAGACCAATCACCGGCAAACCATCTTCAGGAGTAGGAGCGACAACAGATGGATCACTGGAATAACTAAATCCCCATGGCTTTAGTTCCACTGCTTTGACATTATCAAAATCCAATCCATTAATATTCAAATGCTGAATCATGAATTTGGATGATTTAGTCAGATTTCCCGACATATCTAAACTCAAATCATCATTTGCTTGCTGAGTAGCTTGCGGCAATTGTTGCAAGAAATGTAATGGCAAATGTAATGCAGATTGTGAACCGCTATCAAACATAAACTGAGTAGAATCACCATTAATATTAAGCCTTATAATTGGTATAGAAATATATTTAGCTAATCTGACTGGTACCACAAAGCCATTTGCCAGCGCCATATTCATCATTATAGTAACGACCAACAGCAAAAAGCCAAATAAACGCATCTGCATCACCCTTAAATGTTAAGAACTAATCAAAAAAGACCGAATAGAATTATTTTAACATCGAACTTAAAAAAGCCTGCGTACGAGCATGCTGCGGATTAGCAAAAAAGCTTCTGGCTTCTCCAGATTCAACAATTACTCCTTTATCCATAAACAACACCTTATTGGCTACTTCACGCGCAAAACCCATCTCATGCGTCACCACCACCATTGTCATTTTATCTTCAGCCAATTGTTGCATCGTTTTCAGCACTTCACCGGTCAGTTCTGGATCTAATGCAGAAGTTGGCTCATCAAATAACATAATTTGTGGCTGCATTGCTAATGCCCGAGCAATAGCTACCCGCTGCTTCTGACCTCCGGACAACTGAGATGGATAAGCATCCTGCTTATTCAACAAACCTACCTTTTGCAGCAACTCTTCTGCCAAAGGCGCCACCTGATCCCGTTTGAATTTTTTCACTGTCATCGGCGCTTCAATGACATTCTGTAGTACCGTCATATGTGGAAACAGATTGAATTGCTGAAAAACCATGCCCATACGTGCACAGATTTTTTTGATCTGAGACTCAGAAACATATTGCGCACGCTGGTGATGATTATTCCGTACCAAAAAGTCATTTTCAATTGCAATACAGCCAGCATCTATCTTTTCCAAATAATTCAAACATCGTAGCAAGGTGGACTTACCTGAACCGGAGGAACCAATAATGGCAACAACTTCTGAGCGAGCCACCTGAATATCTACCCCTTTCAGAACCTCAATATTGCCAAAAGCCTTATGAATATTGCGTGCATCAATCATCAGATCAGTCGTCGTAGCGTGCATAGCGTTTCTCCATATGCTGAAATCCCCAGGTTAAAATCAGCGTCATAATCAGATAAAACACAGCCGCTACAAAAAACGGCATCAAACTAAATTGGCGCTGTACCAGCTGATAGGTTACCCGCATTACGTCCTGCAAGGCCAGTACATAGACCAGAGAGGTATCTTTGACCAAGGTAATTGTTTCATTACTTAATGGGGGTAGAATCTTTTTCCACATTTGCGGTAACACAATGCGACGCATAGTCTGTCCATAACTCATTCCCAACGTTTTCGCCGCTTCATACTGTCCTTTTCCTATACCTTGAATACCAGCTCGGAAAATTTCTGCAAAATAAGCAGCATAATTGAGCACAAACGCCACCACCGCAGTTGTATAGGCTGGCAACAAAATATTTACCGCCGGTAAAGCAAAATAAATAAAGAAAATTTGCAACATCAGTGGTGTACCACGCATCACCCAGATATAAAAATTAACCGCATAATCCAGCGCCCTAATTTTCGACAAACGCAGTAAAGCCAGCACCAATCCCAAAGGGATAGACAACAATAGAGTAATAGCAAATAGACTGAGCGTGATTTTTGTCCCAGTCCATAATTCAGGTAACATATTTAACACATAATTCATGTGTATTCCTTTAAACAACAACAACGCTGCCTGAATAAACCGCATTCAGGCAGCGTTGATTCCAGAGTAAACCGTGTTTTATTTAACCACGTCTTTACCGAACCATTTCGTCGCAATTTTAGCAGATGTCCCATCGGCTTTCATACTGTCCAGCGCTGACTGAATCTTCTGTTGCAGCACTTGATCTTCCTTACGAAAAGCCACACCATATTGCTCAGTACCAAAATTATCTTCCAAAACCTTATATTCATTAGGCTTCTTGGCTACATAATAACGACCAACTACTTCATCAACAACCAAAGCATCAACGCGTTTAGCAGAAACATCCATTAATGCCGTTACATTATCGCCATACTTTTTTAGTTCTTTAAAAGATTTGGCCACATCCGGCTCAGATTCCACAGCTTCTACCGCACTGCTACCATCTTGCACGGCCACAACTTTATCAGCCAGATCAGCCTTAGCATTAATACCGCCATCAGGACGTACCACAATAATCTGATGATTATCCATATATGGTTTAGACAATAATAATTGCTGCTGCCGTTGTGGAGTAATAGTCAGACCATTCCACAACATATCCACGCGTTTGCTGTTTAATTCCGATTCTTTCGCATTCCAATCAATCGGCTTAAGCTCTACCGTCAAACCGGCACGCTTGGCTGCTTCACGCGCCATATCAATATCAAAGCCCACCAGTTCATTTTTTTCATCGCGAAAGCCCATGGGTGGAAAACTATCATCTAGTCCCATTACTACCAACGTATCCTTATCCTGCTGCGCAGAGCTAGCAGCCGAAGAAGAACCATCACCACATGCGACAAGCGTAAGTGCAACCACAGAACCAAATAAAAGAGATCGAATGGTGTTTTGCATAAGAAAGTTCCTGAAAAAGGCAATTTGACCATAGCACTATACCCCATTTTTCTTGCACTTACATCAAATAAACCATGAATAATATTGCTGATAATCGTGAAAATGATTAAGTTGCATACCCAAAACAGCCACCATTCCAAAGACATGGACAACTGATTTAACCGTAAAACCAGTATTCAGTATACAAACAAAACTTAGTCAATAACCTGTCTACAATCGATTCAGCCCATTTGCAAATATATCAGCTTCCACCCCCGCGCAAATTAAAATTTCCTCTACTCCATTCAGTAAAATCAAGCTGCAGCATCCGCCGCGATCAACACACAATAACCAGTACTGCTTAGCAAAAAAACATCATACTATACTCAGATCCCGATCCAGCGTGTACAAAAATTATAGCATAAGCATATTTTTATTAATGTAGAAAAATCTACGCTGCCTGATCCATACGGAAAAATAATCTTCCATCTTCATCAATCCGTCGGATCGGCCACTGATACACATCACTTAATAACTGCGTTTGCATTACATCCTGAGGTTTACCAGAAGCCACCACCTGACCTTCGTTGATTAATACAACAAAATCAGCATAATTAGCCGCCATTGACAGATCATGTAACACCATCACTACCGAAAAACGATTATGATTTTGACGTAAATAATCCATTAGCCGATGCTGATGGCGAATATCCAAATGATTACACGGTTCATCCAGCAACAACACCGAAGCATTTTGCAGCAATGCACGCACCACATTTGCCCGCTGTTGTTCGCCACCTGAAAGACTGCCAATACGTTGATCGGCTAAGTGAATTAAATCAAATACCTCAAGCAGATGATTTAACTGTGGCAAAGGTGCCTTTACTGGCCGAAACCAACCAGCATGATGTGCACAGCCCAGCTGCACATATTCCGTTACTGTCAGTGGCAAATTGTATTGACCATGCTGTCCAACCCAAGCAATCTGCCCTTGCTTTAACTGACTGACTATCGCTTTCCCACGTAACTGCACACCCTCACCATGCAGTCCCAGCAGCGCACGCAGCAAAGTCGATTTTCCGGCACCATTTGGACCGATTATACTGATATGTTGATTATCGGGTAAATCCAGCTCGTCTATTGATAGAATACAACGTCCGCGTGGCTGAACTCGCACATGACGCAGCGTAAATAAACTTTTCATAAACAGCTCCTAGCGACGTAATGGTTGCAAAAACAACCATAAGAAAAATGGCCCGCCCAACAAAGCAATTACAATGCCTACCGGAATGTCTACTGGGTAACTCAACCAACGTGCAAAACCGTCTACAACCAGCAGAAAAATAGCGCCTAGCCATGCAGACAACAAAATAATACGACGTCGGCTACCACCGCCAACCCGCGCCACCACATTCGGCACCATCATACCTAGGAAGCCAATAATGCCAGCCAACGACACAGCAGCTCCCGTCAACAGCGCCACACCAACTACTGTCCACATCCGCGTACGTCCCACTGCAATCCCCATACTGATGGCAGTTTCCGTCCCCAGCATCAGAATATCCAGATTACGACCAATTACCATTAATATTGCCAGACCCAGCAAGATCACAATTAAAGCGTACCAAGGAGAAGTAAAGCCGGCATCAGCCAAACTACCAGCCAGCCAGTTAGTTGCACTTCGTAAAACAATATCGTCTGACAAAAACAAAATCAGACTAACCAGTGCCCCACAAAATGCACTGATGACAAAACCCATCACCAGTAAACCAAGCGTCCCGCCGCCCAGCAGACGATGAATCGTCAGAATCAGCAGACATACCAACAAAGCACCACAAAAAGCCGCTATTGGTACAGTTATCGCTCCCAGACCAAAAGCCAGCACCGCAATTACACCCAACGCGGCACCTCCAGACGTACCAATCAAGCTCGGATCTGCCAAAGGATTGTCGAACAAAGCCTGCAAAGCAGCGCCACCGGCTGCCAGTGATGCCCCTACCAGCAAAGCCACCAACACTCGAGGCAAACGGATATCCAGAGTAATTTCATCTAATGAGTGTGGCCATTGCCAGCCACCTAAGCCGACACCTAGGCAAAACCAGCTTAATGCCAGAGTAAAGGCAAGAGCCACAACAATCCACACCAGTTTAGGCAAAATTAAAACCTTGACCTTATTGTGCGCTACAGAGATAGTAGTTTGCTCCGAATCCATCATGATCACTTAGCCAGTTGATGGAGTTTAAAAATAATTTGTGGCGTATTCAGACCGTAACGGAAAATATCATTGGCATGCATAAAATAAATCTTATGCTGTTTGGCCGCAGGAGAAACCGCAATTTCAGGTCGCTTGGCAAAACCCTGCACACCTCCTAGCACCTTGGCATTACGTGACGCAATCACAATCACATCCGGCTTAGCAGCCAGCCATGCTTCACGAGACATGGGTTTAAATCCTTCGATCGCCGCAGCAGCATTAATCCCACCGGCCCGCTGAATCAATACATCAGCAGCAGTATTGCGACCGGCAACATATCTGCCATCATAAGAAATCAGATAACGCTTACCCGTTTTCGGCATTTGTTTTACCTGACCTAGCCAGTTTTTAGCCAGAACCTCAGCCTGCGCAGATTTACCAATTAGCTTACCGATTTCCCTAATACCTTTAGCATATCCATCTATACTATTATTAGGTTCTACGTTCACTGCATTAATACCAACACGCTTCAAATTCGCATAAATTGTAGATGGTTGCGCCATCCACGAACCAAGAACAATCGTCGGTTTTTTAGCAGCAATCGGTTCCACACTTAGACCATGAAATAAGCCAATACTGGGCACTGTTTTCAATGCCGGATTGGTAGCAGAAACATCCCTACCCACCACCTCATTAGCACTACCCAATGCGACCACCACATCAGCCACATCCGAAGTTAGCGTAACAATACGTGCAGCAGATGCAAACGGAATGACTGTACACAGCGCTATAGCTAACAATAATTTTTTCATCATTTATCTCACTTCGCATATAAAGATAACGGGCAGGACAATTGATTAATCAGATAAATTATCCTCATGCACCAACTATACCTGCCTTCAATGCCTAGTCAGCCAACAAAGCATCCGTTAACTGATGCCATGTTTGCATTTCATCACTGCCTTCTTCACGTCGACCAAAGATCTGAATAACCGTATCACGATTCTTATCAAAACCTTCAATACAGGTTACATATCCATCACTAATCGGACGCCGTACCACCCACGTTTCCACAATTTCAGTATCACGAATATGTAAATCAAATCCTTCTTGGGGCACTTTTACATCCAACACATTCAAATATCCATGCGAGCGCACCACATTATGCACCTTACCCGTCTGAATCTGTACTAAGCCTCGATTCCCAACAAACACCATAATTTCCAATTGTTTTTCCTGTGCCTCTAGCAGCACCTTTTCCCACACACTGCGCTCTAACAATTTAGTCTGCCCAGCCGGTGCATGACGATACGCTTGTTGACGATCAAGATTAAAGGTTTCCAGTATGCCGCCAAAATGATGAACATCCTTCAATTCATTCCAGCGCTCCTGAAATGCCAGTTCCCGTTCCGCAGCTAAAGGCGCAGGTGCTGTTACCTGTTTTACCGGTGCAGGTAGAAATTCAGGCTTACATTCCACAGCAAATTCATCAATTAGCGCTTGCCATGCATCCAGCTTGCTGTCATCGCGCATAAATACCTTTTCAATATTCATGCCATATTCATCAAAAAACTGAATAGAACGCATCGTCTTATCCCCGATGACATTAACTGTTGCCAAAGCATGATGCCAGTGATGCAAGAAAAACCTTAAATCCAGCTTACCGACATTTAAAGCCAAACCGCTGCGGGCAGTCAGAGTGACATGCTCATATACACCAATTTTTTCATGCACCACCACATCATTGCGCACCACACTTAACACTTCACCCAGCGTTTCTAGCTTTAACACCAGCTCACGTATCTGACTGCCCAGATAAATTGTATCCGGCGCATCAGCCATCAACGCCCCTTCGCTTACACCCAAATCAGCGGCAGCCTGGCGTGGAAAGTACATACCCTCCGTCGTAGCCTTTTTATCCATATATTGTTGCCATAAATTCATCTCTGTTCCTTATTACCATTGTTATTAATAATAGACATCTAAAAATCAGTAGGGCTAAACATCAAAAAGTGTAGCGTAAGCCAATATTGAACGTCCGTCCCGGAGCAGAATAAAAATCTGCATTATTTTTAGTTAGTGCCGGCACAGTACTATCACTTTGTCCGGAAGTACCTGTCTGACTATTCACATTCGGCACCATATAGGCCACGTCAGTCCAGTTCCAGTATTTCTTATTAAATATATTATTTACCCCAGCATGCAAACTCAAATGCTTATTGGGTTTCCAATAACCGCCTAAATCCACTAGCGCATAACTTTTCGAAGGGTTAAAGTACTTATTGGCTGAATAAATATCACTGTCGTCTTTCTTAGCCACATAAGTGAAATTGACATTAGCGCCCCATACTTCTTTCTCATAAGCAACACCCAGCTTAACCTTAATTGGCATCACCGAATTGAGCGGATGATCGACCCCTTCCTGACGGATAGAACCACGCGAATAAGCGACCGAACCACTGGCCATCCAATCAGGAGCAAACTTCCAGCGTGCGTAGGCTTCACCACCATAAATATGAGCCTTACTAAAATTCTCAGCACGCAAAATAAACTGTTGCTTTCCTCCCCAGGAACTCGGCAAAGAAACCTGCTTAGAAATATCAGCGTAATCAATAAAATTTTTATAATGATTATCAAAACCACTGATACCATATTCAAAAACATCATTCTTACCGCGTAACCCAAGCTCAAAATTATTGGCTGTTTCCGCTTTCAGATCTGGATTCCCCCACACACTATAACCACCCGGATTCCATGAAGAAGCCAGTTGCTGTGCAGACGGCGCATTAAAACCTCGCGCATATTGAAAATAAGGAACCCATAACGGATTCAACTCATAAGACAACCCAAAGCGTGGTGTAATCGCACTTTCATGTTTCTTACGCAGCTCTCCAATCTTATTGGTCGTTCCTGTTACAAAACCATTGTCATTTGGCTTCACATGATAATAATGAGCAGATACTCCCGGACTGATCACCAGACGACCAAAGCGCAGATCACCATCTAAATACATACTGGCGCGCGTCGTCTTATTGTCTGCTGCCGGTTTGGAACGGGCATAATAACCCTGCCAGCTACTGGTCAGCTCATGATGTGCCAGCCGCACACCATAGCGCCAATCCTGGCTGAGCTTATCATTTTCAAAATGTGACAGCCATTCACTGTTTAGACCGATAACCTTATCTTTATTTTCAAAATCAAAATCACAGCGATTCTTCCTACCCGGGACCGATGTCATACAACCGCGAACATATTCGCGATGTGTAGAAGAAGCCGTTTTGGATTGTTGCCAGTACAACTGCGTGTTTGCACTTTGTACAAAACCAGTACCGTCATGATATTCATGCCCTATAGAAAAACGGTTTTTTTTATTCTCATCGGTACCTGTAATATTAGAATATGATGCATTAGCTAAAGAAAAAGAATCCGACCATTGGTTACGACTTAAATATTCTGCTGCAACTTTCAGCGTATGGTGATCATTCAGATCAAGTTCATGCTTCGTCAAGAAATAGCGACTATTGTAATCCAGTGGATCCGCTTTAGTCCGCAAAGCGCCCTGTCCACCTACGTTACCGCGGTTGTCCAGTTCATCACCTTTGCGATATGTACCCAACACCATCCCGCGCCATGTACCAGCAGATAATGCACCCGCCCCTGTAACCGAGGTCGTTTTATTTACACTATTGTATTGCGTATCAACATATCCGCCTTGCTTATCACCCCTTAAAATTTCGTCTGGAGTCAACGTATGCATTGCCACAATACCACCTAAGCCAAATCCGCGCGCGTTTTTACTGATATCCACACTGCTTAGCGCTGAAACATCCATAAAATTACCACGGCCGAAAATCGTAAACTGTCCAGTATGCTTAATTTCACTTGCTTCGGGCAAATCAATACCATCAATCGACATCCCAATACGATTACCACTTAAACCACGGATATTCACACTGTCATTACCCTGTCTTGTACCTTGCGCATCCAGTACTTCCACACCAGGGATATCCTTTAATGCAGATTTCAAATCCACTGCACCTTCTTTCTGAATAACATCCGCTTGAACTTTAGTATTTTTAAATACCCTTGGCGTAGAAGATTGTCCTTCAACATGAATAGTGGGCAATTGTGCTTCACCTTCAGCATAAACCATGACTGGCAAGCCAATGCAGGCTACAGCCAGTGTAATAATTTTGGGTGAACGACGCATGATTTGTTAACCCCTTTTAACAATATTTAAAAATAAGGTGACATATTGTAATCAAGAATGATTCTATTATACAAGTGCTAATAGGAATTATTATTATTAGCAATCGCACCTATTTCAATTTGATGATGACCAACAAAGGATCAGAAATATTAAAAACACCAAAATATATTACAATGTAGTATATTAAATAATTTCAACAAAATAAAATTTAACCAAGTATTCAATAAATGTAACCTATAGACTAAAAACCAAAATAACGCACTATAGACAACAGCAATACTCTACTGTCCACATCAAAACCACCTAGCCAAGCACCAGTAAAATGGATAAATACAGTCTAAATACCAAAAAACCTTAAAAATCCATATTTATTTGTTCTTCACACCAACTACCATCAAAATTTATCACTAAAATTCATAACGTAAACCCATATTAAAAGTGCGTCCGGGTGCAGAATAAAAATCGGCATTATTGCGTGTCAACCTCGCCACACTACCATCACTTTGCGTTGAGGTTCCGCGCGACTGCTTATTCACATTCGGCGCCAAATAAGCTATATCCGCCCAATTCCAATATTTCTGGTTAAACAAATTATTTATCCCGAAACGCATACTAAAATGCCTATTCGGTTTCCAGTAAGCCCCTAGATCAACCAGAGTATAACTGCGCGAAGGGTTATAAAACTTATCTGCAGCGCGTACATCACCATCATTCTTTTTTGCCCCATAAGTCAAATCAAGCTGAGCACCCCATACCTCTTTCTCATAGGCCAACCCAAATTTTGCCTTAAATGGCATCACCGAATTTAGTGGCTGATTCACCCCATCTTGATTAATCGAACCACGCGCATAAGCCAGCGAGCCACTAAGCTGCCAATTGGGCGCAAATGTCCAGCGCGCATATGCCTCACCCCCATAAATATGTGCCTTATTCAGATTCTGCGCACGCAGAATAAAATCCTGCTTGCCGCCCCACACAGTTGGCAGCGATACTTCATTAGCAACATTCACAAAATCAATAAAATTCTTATAAAAATTGTCAAAACCACTTATGCTATACTCAAAAACCGTATTTTTCCCACGCAAACCCAGCTCAAAATTATTGGCTGTTTCCGCCTTTAGCTTTGGATTCCCCCAAATACTGACAATATTAGGATTCCAAGACGATACCAATTGTTGCGAAGACGGCGCATTAAACCCACGTGTATACTGAAAATACGGCACCAATAACGAATTCACCGTATAGGCCAGTCCCAAACGCGGCGTCAGCGCAAACTCATGCTTTTTATGTAATTGGCCAATCTTACTGCTCGTACCAGTGACAAAACCACTACCATTGGGGTTCATTTGATAATAATGTGTTGACAATCCCGGGCTGACAAGCAGCTTACCCCATTGCAAATCACCTTCCACATACATACTGGCGCGAAGCGTTTTACTGTCTGCTGTCGGTTTCGACTTAGCAAAATAGCCCTGCCAATCACTGGTCAGCTCATGTCTGGCCACCTTCAAACCATAACGCCAATCCTGCTCCAAATGCGAATTAACAAAATATGACGACCAGTCACTATTCAGCCCCCACACCTTATCCTGATTTTTAAAATTAAAATCACAGCGGTTTCTTATACCCGGCACAGAAGTTGTACAGCCTCGCAAATAATCACGATGAGTTATTGAAACAGTTTTAGTATCCTGCCAATACAGCAAATTTTTTCCCGATTGAATTAGCCCATCACCACCATAAAATTGATGCCCTAGAGAAAACCGCACCTTTTGATTATCATCAGCACCCTGCACGTTCATATACTGATCATTAGCCTGTGACCACGAATCTGACCATTGTTTACGTTTCAGATATTCCGCCACAAAACTCAACATATGCTGCCCGTTCAGATCCCACTCATGCTTAGTCAAAAAATAACGACTATTATGATCAACTGGATCAGATTTAGTACGCAATCCCCCCTGTCCGCCAACATAACCACGGTTATCTACCTCATTGCCATTACGATACGTCCCTAACAACATACCACGCCAACGACCACGCTCCATTGCACTGGCTACAGATACCGCTTTGGATTGGTCAATACCGTTGTACTGCGTATCAATATAGGCTGCCTCACTGGCACCTTTTAAAATATCATCAGGATTCAACGTATGCATGATCACAGCACCACCCAAACCGAAACCATGAGCACTCTTACTGACATCCACATCAGCTAATGCAGAAACATCAATAAAATTACCACGCCCAAAAATCACATATTGACCAGTGGTTTTATTCTCATTAGCCTCGGGTAAATCAATCCCATCAATCGACATGGCTACCCTATTACCATGTAAACCGCGAACATTGACACTGTCATTACCCTGCCGAGCTCCCTGAATACCCAACACCTCCACCCCAGGCACATCCCATAATACCGATTTCAAATCCACTGCATCGCGTTGCCTAATTGCAGCCGCCCTAACCTTAGCGCGTTTAACCGCAGTTTCAGACTGCCTGCCCTTCACTTCAATAGTCGGCAACTGTGCTTCCTCCTTAGCCCACAGCGTAACCGGCACCCCCATACACAACAAAGCTATAAGTCTTGAAACAGATTGCATAAATAACAACTTATGTTTAACAAAGATTAATAGAATATACACTATTGTAAATGATAATCATTCTCTTTATCAACTTAAGCAAAGTTTTTATTTTTATAGTGTTGTAATTATTTCTCTATAATAACCACCAATTAAATACAGTAACTCAGAAATAAAAAATAACAATAGTTAAAAAACCAGTCTTCAAACCCATTATTTTTACTCGAGCCGGTATCCCAGTGAATCGTCGACGAGTCATCGCATCGGTACCGATTTAAATTGTAGTAGCTCAAACCTAATCTGACAGACACTAACTATACAGCGTAATTCATTTTAGTAAAATATGTGTCCGATGAGGAAAATAATTTTTCCAATCGTTTTCCCTCACTAGTTCTTTCGGGCCCAGCTAAGTTGGCCAAGGTGTTTTACCATTTAACTGGTTAACGGGGCGAACAACCTCAATCAGGCTTTCTTTGGCTTGGTATAAATGATTGGACGACTAAACATAAAGCGTTAACCAAGTCAGTGACGTTCATTTTTCTTTATGATATAAGCGCCATATCTCTTATCCGTGATATGACGTTAGTTGTATTTTTTATGTATATTCATCACAGTAACTGCTCAAATTACTGTAAACAACGCGAGTAATTTCTATACACTGATTGAATAAATATATTAAAAAAAGCTATTATAATTGTATACGCACTCATTCAGCCAACAGCTAGGTATCGCCAGAACAAGATGTACAACGATATTATCAAAACCACAAAATGATAGAGGTGCCTGTTGTCTAATTTTCGCAAGAATCAACTAATCTGGATAAACCGATTGTACCAGCTACTATCTTGCACAAACCATTTGCTCATCACCACAATATCAATGATAAACTAATTAGTACCATTTATTGATTCATTTTTAAATGATTGCGCTAAGAACGTAGCTAATAATTTCATCACTTTTACAATAAGAAGTATGAAAAAATAAATGACAAAGGGGACTACAAATATATGACCCCACAGAATAATAAACACAAAGAAATCAGTTAGCAGATAGTCTATGTCTGTAAACAAATAGGCGGCATTATCAAAATCTTCCGAAGTTAAATAACCAGTATGCATTAAATACCCGCCCAGCCCAAAAATCAGAGCAAAGGCAAATACAAATAATAAAAATTTAATTAATAATGATTTAAAAGAAGTGGATTGATTATCTTTAGGACCAAATAAAATCATTTTGACGGATTTAATAAACATGGTAATAAAAAAAAATAAGTAGCAAATCATTGCAACTATCATCAGCAAAGCAGCACTACCAGCTTGTTCACAATTATCAGCTCGCATAAAAAATATGCAAAATAACAAAAGCATCCCATAACTAATTAATAAATTTTTAATCAATTTCCTATATTTTTCGTAATCATTACCTGAATTAAACATTACCCACCCATTTTTTAATTAAATTAATTAATCTAAAGAATAATGCATCACGATCTATTAAATTTCAATCAATATTTAATATATATTTCGTTACCATTTTGATCAAAATTACTCATATTGAAAATAAACTTTATATGAATATTCTTTACAATAATTACTCAAATTACGGTAAACAACGCGAGTAATTCTTATATTTTGTTTATTACCTCACTCGACCATCTCGCTGGTGCCGTATGCTTGAAGTAGTTGACGGTCCTTATGAAGATAGCACACCCGTTTTTTTTACCTGCGGATGATCCGTTTATGATTCACTTTCATGTTCGGGTTGTGGTAATACGAAAATTCAATTATGAAGATTGTCTGGTATCAAAATCAGCTGGCAAGGGCTGGAATCAACAATAGATTATGCTAAAGATTTTAATAGTTATGACAGTCATACTGTCAGTCCCGGGCTGGATATGATTCTTCCCGCCAAAGGGCGCGCATCCTATCAGGATTTGCAGCTTAACAGTCATACTGAATATAGTAAAACTTCACTGGCTTTAGTGGCCACCAAATTTCAGGCCAATGATACCGATAATAATCAGCCCCAGACTAATCAAGCGCAAGCTGCCGGCCGGTTCCTTGAAAACGATGATACCTACAATGGTTGCACCCACTGCACCAATCCCTGTCCAGACGGCATAAGCTGTTCCTACCGGCAAGGAGCGCATCGACTGCGCCAGCAGCAGAAAACTGCCCACCAATGCCACCAGCGTAATGATGCTGGGTGTCAGTTTAGTGAAATTCTGTGAATATTTAAGACCGATCGCCCAGACTACTTCTAATAATCCGGCCATTAATAATGACAGCCAAGCCATAATTGTCCCTGTACAGGCTGATGCAGGCCGTCCTGCGTGAAAATTGGCCGGTTGGGTCGTCCCAGACCGGATGCATAAGCATGTGAATAATCGCATTATAGTAGGCAGACAAAGCCAGCGTCAAGCACTGAGAAACCATGATGGTGCAGCAACAGACGGCATCGCAGCCATCTGGCGTAATCTTAGCAGTTAGTGGCACTTTAGAGCCTAAAGCACCACCGGCTGATTATGCAGATTTGTTTTTCTGGATAAATTCAATTTTATAGCCGTCCGGATCTTCTACAAATGCGATTACTGTCGTGCCATGCTGCATGGGACCGGCTTCACGTGTTACCCGGCAGCCCTTGGCACGCACAGCATCACAGGCAGCATAGGCATCCTCTACCCCAATAGCAATATGGCCATATCCAGTACCCAGCTTATAGGCATGGGTATCCCAGTTATAGGTTAATTCCAGCATGGTGCTATTGGATTCTTCACCATAGCCGACAAAAGCCAGAGTAAAACGGCCGCCGGGAAAATCTTCGCGCCGCAAAAGTTTCATACCGAGTACATCCTGATAAAACGCCAATGATTTATCCAGATCACCTACGCGCAGCATGGTATGTAACATTCTCATGGCTTGTTCCTTAATTCTGTTTTAGTTTGTGCCAGATTACCCAGCAGCATGGTATCGTCGTAACTGAAAAAGCGGTATCCTGCCGCAATGGCATGCTGGTAAATGGCACGGATTTCATCATAACGGCTAAAAGCACTCACCAGCATCAGTAACGTTGATTTGGGCAAATGAAAGTTGGTAATCATGCGGTCGATAACCTTAAACTGATAACTGGGGGTAATAAATATATTGGTATCCCCCTACCCGGCCTGAAATTTTCCACTGCGCGCAGCAGATTCCAGTGCGCGTACTGCGGTGGTACCCACTGCCCAGACTTTATTACCACGTGCATGCGCAGCTTCTATTTCTGCCACTACCATTTTACTCATACCATACCATTCACTGTACATGTGATGCTCGGCAATATTCTCTACCCGCACCGGCTGAAAGGTACCTGCACCGACATGTAAAGTTACCTCAGCCAAATGCACACTCTTGTCGCGCAATTGTTGCATAATAGTATCAGTAAAATGCAAACCGGCAGTCGGTGCAGCCACTGCACCTTCATGCTTGGCATACACTGTCTGGTAACGTTCATCATCGTCATTATCGGCTGAACGGGTAATGTATGGCGGTAAAGGCAGATGCCCGTAAGCGGCCAGCAGCTCCCATACTGTCTGTTCACCTGCGAAGTGCAATATAAACAGCTCGCCCTAAGGTGTGGTTACCATTAACCCAAACCATTCCTATTTATACTGATCAAATATGGCAACATCTTTCTTTTACCCAAGGCATTGAGAAAAACAGTAAGGGTTGGACTGGATTGCTGCGTAATAGTTTAAATAAAATTAATGAAAAAGATGGCAAGTTATTAATGCGCTGCCTATTACAGCAACATGACATCGCCACTGATTATCCCCTAAATGAGCAGGATCAAAAGAAATTAAAAAACCATACGGTAAACCGAACCGATAAAGTAGTTAAGGTATCAGTGCCCACTGATGGCGAGCTGGTCGATGATGATGTGCCAACCCAAAACCCAGAGGTGCGCGAATCGTTCAAAATGCAGGCTTTACTTGCCCAGATCGGTGCCTGTATGGGAATGAAGATTTGGCTACCGAAAGCGGATCGTAGCCGTGTATTAAAAGAGTGGAAAAAAGGCACTGAAGCATTATTAGAAAAATTACCGCTTAATTATGATGAAACCACTTTAAGCACCATTGAACAAATCGATGTGATTTGGTTGAAAGGGCGCGCTATTACGCGCGCGTTTGAAGTCGAACATACTACTTCGGTGTATTCTGGTATTTTACGCATGGCGGATTTACTTGCCTTACAACCCAATATGAATATTAAACTACATATTGTTGCGCCAGATAG
>JAGGIK010000031.1 GCA_024103515.1 Snodgrassella sp.
CAGATTGAGTGATGTCTGCACTAAGTCAGATTAAGCAACTACTGTCATCATTACATCTGTTTCATTCAGATAGAGCAAAGGCGTTTTTAATACATTTAATCTACAGCATTTACTAAACAAAAATGGATGTCGGTATGACAATGCAGTAGCACAGGCAACTTTTAACAGCATGAAAACTGAATTAGTTAAAGGAGGAGAAATTCACAACAACTGAAGAATGACAACAAGCCTTTGCGGTCTATACTTCTTGGTACAATTATAAACGGTGATATTCATCGTTAGACTATTTGCCTGCGCTAGCATTTAACAAACAGCTACCCCTTAGTTTTGTTATTTGAATAAGTGTTACCATTCCAAAATTGTGTAGCCATGCAATAAAAACTTATTGAAACACCCTGATTTTGATCTAGACCTTATTAGAAGAATGAATACAAAAGGATTGATTACCAAAGATTAGAATTTCCGGCTCATATTTTCTTACTCTATATAAAAATTAATCTATAACAATTATTTATACTTATCAACAAAAATAAAAACCCGATTTCACATTAGTAAAATCGGGCAAGAGACAAAGCTCTAATTATTCACTACTTGGTCATACGATAACAATCAAGCGACATACAGCTTCAAGCTTACTAATCATTATCTTTCAGTGGGTGGATGGTGTTTTTCACCAAATTGAATGCGATGCAGAAAAGCATATCTGCCATTGTTAGCGATCAATTCATTATGCTGCCCTTGCTCTACAATCTTACCATGATGCATCACCACAATATTATCAGCTTTCTCAATAGTTGATAGTCGATGAGCTATAACAATAGTAGTGCGATTTCGCATTAAAGTTTCCAAAGCAGCTTGAACTAGGCGTTCTGATTCTGTATCAAGCGCACTGGTAGCTTCATCAAGAATTAAAATAGGCGCATCTTTTAATAATGCACGTGCAATTGCCAGACGCTGACGCTGACCACCTGACAGCTTCATTCCCTGATCACCAACCATTGTTTTCAAACCGTCAGGCATACCCGTAATAAATGACCAAGCATTAGCAGCCTTAGCAGCTTGAATAATATCTTCTTCAGAAGCGTGAGGTGAACCATAAGCAATATTATTGGCAATCGTATCATTAAACAAAATCACGTCCTGGCTAACCAAAGCCATTTGGGAACGAAGACTCTTCAACTCAAAATCTTCAACATTTACTCCCCCAATACTTAGGCAGCCACTGGTAACATCATAAAAACGCGGTATCAAATTAACAGTAGAAGTTTTGCCACAGCCAGATTCCCCCACCAAAGCAACCACACTACCTTGCTTAATTGTCAAACTTAAATGATTAATTGCATTCTTATCGGAATTTTCATAACGTAACGTAACATCATCGAAAACAATATCACCAGTAGGACAACCCAGCTCTTGAGTACCATGATTAGGCTCTTCACTGACGTCCAAAAAGCGGAATACACTGTCGGCCGCCATTAACCCAGTCTGCAATACTGCAGACATATTCGTAATCCGTTTTAATGGATCAAACATCATCAACATGGCAGACAAAAATGACATAAAGTCACCAGCCGTAAAGCCGGCATGGCTAGCTCTCTTGGCAGCAATATATAGAATGATTGATAACGAAGTAGCGATCATTAATTGCGTCACAGCACTACCAATCGAAGTATATGATTGGCGCCTGACAGCTAAACTGCGCAACGCCTTATTCGTAACTTCAAGTCGATTCTGTTCATAGTCTTGACCGCCGTAAATTCTAACCACACGTGTTCCATCAATCGATTCAGATAGAATCTGCATAACCTGACCCATATCATTTTGACTTCTGGTTACCAAGCGGCGAATACGCTTATTAATTATACGGACACACCAAGCAATTAAAGGAATAGTAAGAAACGTTATTAGGGTTAATTGCCAGTCTAAATAAAACAACCAAATCAGAAGCCCCAGAACCGTTACACCATCCTTAGCAAAAACAGTAATTACATCAAATCCAGCCGCTGTTATACCTTTTGCATCATTGGTGATGCGCGACATTATACGACCGCGACTATTTTCCTGATAATAGCCAATCGGTAGCATCATCATCTTTGCAAACAAATCGCGCTGGATCACCTGAACCATCTGGTTAGAAATATAGGCACTGGTATATTCATTAATATAATTGGCGATACCACGGAAAATAAACAAACCTACAATTTCAAATGGCACCCATTTCATTGCCTCAATATTCTTATCAACAAATCCATTATCAATAATCGGTTTGAGCAAATAAGCAAAAAGTGGGCCGGTTACACCCACCACAACCATTGCTAAGACGGAAATAAAGAAAAACTTTACCAATCCGCGCATGTAAGGAAATAACCTTTTATACAAATTACGAGGTGAATACAATTTGGTTTCTTTACTATTCTTCATCCGCTACCTAAAACAATCAAACTTAGAAAACGCTATTCATATAAAAAAGATGGCGATCTCAAAACATGCATCGTTTAAACCAGCTCTTGATGCATAAATACCCTATTAATTTAGTTAAAGCCAGAATGCTTTAAACTTATATCAGACAAAATCACAATTAGAAATAAATCCATTTATTTATACAAGCATTCTATTCTACCAAATCAGAAACAATCTGACTAAAATAGTTTAAAAAAAATAAATATTTCTGCTTGATAAAACTTTAGCTAAAATAGTATTCCTTAATAGCAAAAATACTTGCGTATAAAAACTGAATCTTATTCTAGTAGCTAAAAGATCTGAAAAATCCATAAAGCCGAGTTATTGGCAATAGTTGAGTTCTAAATTCCCTTACATTACTCATTTTTATTTATGAGTTTTTTTATAAGCGAAATATCCAGACAAGCCCATATTGCCTAGCATACAGTTATACATATAAAATAAACTTTATTGAAATAAAGCTTACATAGAATCAGAATCCATTCCATGACCCGTGCAACAATTATATTGGCCATGCCCAAAAGCAATGGCATAGCAGAATTAGTAGAAAAGAATCTTCAGTTTCACGGATATAAAGTCTTACGTGTCGATCAAATATTAGAGTTCAAATACAATAATCTTAGAGAGCGATTGACCCAATTTTTCCATAAAATCATATTTCGAAACAATTCATACAAAAATAAACTGAAAGCACAGCATAGTCTAGAAAAAGCCAAAAAAATTCTAGTCAATCAATATTATGACTATGCACTTGTAATTCGCCCTGATAAATACTCAGCGGAGGTTCTAACTTTACTAAAACAGCACACAAAGAAAGAATTTATTGGTTATCAATGGGATGGACTAAACCGCTTTCCAGTAAAAAGACTTATCCCAATGTTTGATAAATTTTTTATATTTGACCAAACAGATATGGAGAATCCCGAATATAAAAATTTGAAACTTCACAGTACTACAAATTTTTATTTTGATATAATCAAACCACAGCCACACAAAAATAAGCAACAAGTAGCTTACTTTATTGGCGATCATCAGGCTTGTCGCATCGAAGCAATAGAGACTTGTGCAGCAAAATTGGCTGAAAACGGAGTAGCAATTAAATTTATTATTCCCACCAGCAAATACAATGACATTAAATGTTATCAATCAAGATTAATAAAATTTGGTAAAAAAAATAGACTAAATTATCTTGATAATCTTAAAAATGTTATTAGCGCAGATATTTTAGTTGATTTTGTTATTGATAATCACAACGGGTTATCATTTCGTCACTTTGAAGCGCTATATTTTCAAAAAAAATTAATAACTACAAATATTTACATTAAGAATTACGATTTCTATCATCCTAACAATATATTTATATGGAACGAGAATAAGCCCGATGAACTAATGGAATTTCTCAACAAACCATTTTATCCGATTAACAATAAGATTGTTAAGAAATACAGTTTTAAAAATTGGATACATAATATATTAGATACCTCACCAAATGACAATGAAATATAATCTAATTAATATATTGTGTTAACAAAATATTTTACATATATTAAAACTCATAATATTTATTTTGTAAATACCCCAAACCTAGTACAACATTCAGGTAGAAAATGATGTTGTCCGTTTTACGGTTCGATATTCAATCGGCGTCATGTTATTTAATGCTTGATGAGCTCTTTCAGTGGTATACTCGTTTTTTTGGGTACCGATGGTTTTTCTGGACTTCGCGCAGCAATACGCTGTTACGCATTACCCTGAGATTAAGCTTTAACTCACAATATACCCGCTAAACGCGTTTGTGATTACATACAGAGCTGAGCTTACTAATGTGATTAAAATACTTAGGCAAGTCTCAGCGTCAATGCTTGTCCGTGATCGTACTGAGTACCGCCATCATCACCGCATCATCATCTGGTAATTTAGGTTAATCATCGTCAGCACAGCGGTTTAAGCCAACAATTGTGCAGCTCATGGCAATCGTTACACTATGGCGTTCTTGTAGTTGCATCGCCCAAGCTTTACCTGCCTGGGCGGATACTAAAACTTTGTTATGATTTCCTCCTGAAGCTGAGATTTTAAACTGAGCTCGGCCAACACCTGCTTAGGCTTGCGGTTTTCAGCTTCCAGTTCTTTAAGCGTTTGCTATCCGAGGTTTCCATACCACCCTATTGATCAGAAAGTTGCATTCCCAATGCCATAAATACCACAAATTTTTAATGAGCATACCAATTTTAGCTTCTTATAAAATAGCTACGAATTGATAGAGTGTCATTTATTTAATGTTTAAATCCGCTGTGGGTTAATAAAGAGAACTTTCTACTTTTTCGCTGTACTATTTTAAGGGATAGTTACACACTAAATAATATGACACAGATAAAATATAAAAAAATTAAAACACGCTGCGTCATTTTCTATCCGAATCGTGTACTAAATTGGGGTATTTACAGTATTTAAACTTTAAATTTTATAAAATTTAGTATATAGTAAAAATGCATCGCTTTATTCATAGCGTCAAAACTGCTTTTCATAAACAGCAGTATTAATTAAAACAAATGAAAGAAACTATGCTTCCACCTGATTATAAAATTCTATTAAATTCAGTTTATCAATACCATCAAAGCCAACCTCAGGGTATAGATCATACATATATTGAAGCTATTATCAATAAAGCAAAAGATTATTCCGTAGTTTCATTTGATATATTCGATACTCTTTTAACAAGATTATTTGAATGTCCTATTGATCTCTTCGCCTACGTTGAAAATCAATTAATTCAACAAAATATTGGCATTCCAGATTTTGCTAAACATAGACTTCAGGCCGAGGCTGAAATAAGAAACATTGTATATCAGCAGGAAAAGAGAGAGGAAATCAGTTTAGATGAAATTTATGAATATTGCGCAAAAATTTTAAATTTAGACATAGCCGTCTTGAATCAAGCAAAAGATTTAGAACTTCAAGCTGAATTAGATAGTAATATCACAATTAGGGACAACCAAGAACTAATAATAGCCTTAAAAAATGAAGGAAAAAAAATAATTTTTGTAAGTGATATTTACTTATCTAATGATTTTATTATAAATTTGCTTGAAAACAAAAATCTGAAATTATATGATGAATTATACGTTTCTTCAGCATTATCAGCTACAAAACATAGCGGAAATATTTGGAATCATGTACTTAAAAATAACAAATATAGCAGCATAATTCATATTGGCGATAACCAACACGCTGATATAGAGCGTCCAAAGAATTACAATATTGATACCTATCATTATTCAAGGTTTTTAAGTGAAAGGAGATTAGGTGCACAATTAAGTCCCAATATCGTACCTTTTTCTTTAATAAAAAAAACCTCGAATATGAAGAAAGGAATTTATTCTTTAATTCCGCTAAATGAAGATAATTTTTGGACTGTGCAAGGGGAGACATTCGGAGCGATGGTCTTATACGCTTTTGTTCAATGGCTTAAAGAACACGTTCAAAGAAATCAAATTGATCACATTTATTTTTGTGCCAGAGATTCTCAAATTATGTTTAAGGTTTGGCATCTACTCGAATTAGATCAAGAATGTAACACATCTTCAAGTTATCTATATCTATCTAGAAAATCTATACATTTTCCAGCCTATTATATTGAGCTAATTAAAAATGGTTGGCTTTCAGATACCTCATTGAATCTTATAGTAAACAAATCCTTAGTGGCACACGATACTTATAAAACATATTTTCAAAGAATTGGTATAACCGAAGAAGATTTACTCAAAACTAATTTTAGTCAAAATTTTGGGTCAATTAATGCTAAGTTTGATTTTAGTAGAATAAATGATATAAAAATATTTATACAAGAGGAGCTTAAATCAAAGTTATTAACATTATTCAAACTTGAATATGAAAATACAATAAATTATTTTGATCAAGAAGGTTTGTATGATCCGGATAAGAAAATAGCAATTATTGATTTGGGATGGAATGGTTCAATTCAATTTGCATTAACTGAATTTCGAGAACATAAAGGAGTCAAAAATAAATTATATGGCTTTTACTATGGATTATTCAGAGAACATGCAGCCGGACGTCTGTATAAGAATGGTTTTATGAAAACAGCTTTTTTTAATATATTTTCAGGGTACGAAGAAAAAAAGCTATTACAAAACTGTGTTAATATATTGGAAAATTTACATTCAGCAGATCACGAAACAACTATAGGATTCGAAAGGCACTGTGAAAATAATAAATATTTTCCCGTTCTAAAAGAAAGTAAAGACAGTAAATATATTGAACAATATTCTGAAAAAATTTCCTTATTTCAGCAAGGTGCCTTAAAATCTATTGAAAAATGGAAAAAAGATCAAGTATTATATGGAATACATAAATGTTGGATAAATGAAGAAAGTGCAAAAGCTGCTATTTTACAAACTTGTATCACACCCATTAAACATGAACAAAACTATTTCGGAAATATACAACACTCAACATTATTTGACCATGAGATTTTCGTTCCACTAATAAGCCATACATTACCTTCAACTCATGAAGAAGTTTCTTATCTACTATCCGTAGGAGGCTGGGAATGTGGTGTAATTCAATATTGGAAACAAAGACGTAATGAAATTAAACCTGAGTATTACCAGTTTGCTCTAAGGTATTTTAACGACTTTCCTATCGTAATTAAAAATTTTATTGAGAATTAAAAATGAATTCTGTTGCAAATCAGCCCTTATATCCTATAAGTATACCAATAAATGAAAATTTAAATAACCTCAAAGAGGATGGCTCTGTCGCAATCCTTATGAGAACAAAAGATCGACCAGTATTATTAGCTAGAGCTCTTGAAAGCGTAGTACAACAAACTTATTCTAACTGGCATCTATACCTTATCAATGATGGAGGTAATGTAGAATCAGTTGAAAATTTGGTAGCAAATAATTCATCTTATTTGGATAATAAGATAACAATTATTCATAATTCAAAATCTTTAGGCATGGAAGCTGCATCAAATTGTGGTTTTAATATTGCAACAGAGCAATTTCTCGTGGTTCATGATGATGATGATTCTTGGCATCCTGATTTTTTAAAAGAAACTGTAAATTATCTAAGATTAAATAAAAATGCTGTTGCAGTTTTAACTAATTGTATAGTGGTGCATGAAGAAATAAAATCTGATACTGTTCAAGAATTATGTCACTTCGACTGGTCACACTGGAACGACACAATAGATATTAAAATGTTGCTTAAGGGCAACATAACTCCACCAATATGCTTATTAATTCGAATGAGCGCGGCAAAATTTATTGGTAAATTTAATGAAAATCTTCCTGTTTTAGGAGATTGGGATTATAATTTGCGTTTATTTAGATTAGGTGAAATAAGAACTATAAATAAAAAATTAGCACGTTATCATCATCGTCTTAACGCCAATAATATGTATGCTAATTCTGTTATCGGAGGAAAAGATAAGCATCAGCAATATCAAATTGAATACCGTAATTCTTTGGTAAGAAAATCTCTCATTGAAAATCAAGCAAACTTTGGTTTATTACATTTGATTTTAAACGAAATAGAATCTAGATATAATGATCTATCTCTAAAATTTGATCATTTAAACCATCTATCTAATGACTTAAATCAAAGAATAAAAGATATTCAGGAAAATGTCTCATATATTCGCAGAAAATCATTTCCACTTAAAAAATTTGCGGCAAAAATCAGAAAGATAATAAAAAAATGGAAACACAAATAAAAAAAACAAATATTGTGAATTTTTTAACAAGCCTAACGAATAAGAAATTTTTTTATTGGCCAAATCCTGGAAATGCTGGTGACGCATTAATTGCTCATTCAACATATTTACTCTTTGATTCTTTAAACCTTGACTATGAGATAATAGAAGATACTTCTATTTTGAGAAATCAGACTGTAGTTTTTGCAGGAGGTGGTAATTTAATAGAAGGAAAATACGATCACATGTACAATGAATTACTTAACGCGGTGAAATATAATCATTGTATAATACTACCGCATACAGTTTCTGGGTATCCAGATCTAATAAACAAAAACAGGCATAGTTTAACAATATATTGTAGAGAATTTAAAAGTTATGCCAATTGTACTCTCTATAATAAAAAAAATATTTTTTTAACTGATGATATGGCTTTTTATTATCCTAAAGAATATTTTTCTTCATTTGAACAAAGGGGATTAGGAACCGCATACTGCTTTAGGACAGATAGTGAGTCTACCAGACTTATTGAGATTCCAGTTACGAATAGAGACATATCTTGTTCTTGGAACGGTAATATTTGGTCAAATAAATTATTAGCAAAATATGTCAGCTTAAGCTTAGCAAGTTACTTAGCTTCGTTCGAAAGCGTAGAAACTGACAGGTTACATATTGCAATATTAGGATCCCTTTTAAAGAAAAAAGTGAAATTATTTTCAAATAATTATTACAAAAACAAAGCCGTTTTCGAAAACTCTATAGTGAATAGATTTCCGCACACTTCATATATTCATATAACCTCTTGATCAATTATACAATGCTGTTTAATCAACAAATTCAGTTTATAAAATTTATTGATTAAACAAACATTTATGTATTATATTATGGGCAATGTGGTAATTCTATCTTCTGATATGGTTTTAAATCTAGAACATAGCGAATCCAGTTTCCAAAACTATATTTATACATAGTTTCTGGATCGATTTCTACCATAGGTTTTTCTAAAAATTTTGCTAACAATTCACTTATATTTTGATTTTCTTCCCAGATAAAAATATTACTAGGATGGTAAAAATCGAATAATTGTACATTACTATTGTTGGTTATTAATTTCTTTTTATAATATAAAGATTCAAATACTCGAAAGGATAAGCCTTGATGAACAGGATTGATTATATCTACTAATATATCAGCTTCATTTACATTTTTGAGATTTTCACTAAAGCTTAATTTATTATCCAAACCAAAAGTAATAAGAGGATGATTTTTATATTTTAATATACTCTCCATATCATTGGATGGAATAATAAATTTAATCATAATACCTAAATCAGATAAAGCTTTAGCGCAATTATCTACTGTTGATACACGTGCATCGAAATGACAACCAATAAAATAAGCTGAAGTATATTTAGAATCACTCAATGTAGGTCTATACAAATCAAAATAAAAATTAGTAATGCCCTTCAATTTAAAACTTTTATCCTTCAAATCGTTAGAATCAAAAACAAAAAAATCGTCAAATTTATTTATTCTAGAATCAATGTCTGGAAAACGATTTAAACCGTCCCATTGGTAACCCACCATGCGTTCTTTGGTATGAAGTCTTATTAAATCTAAAAACTCATGTGAGTAAGTATCAGGCCGTATGATAAGAGAATAATCATATTGAATATCACCTAACATACTATTGGTCCGTTCTAAAATAAACTGTTCTTTTAATTTGTTTTTATAGGTTTTATCTTGAAAAAAAATTTTTCTATAATTATGTACAATTCTATCTTTTAAATTTTTATATTTGAATTCATTTATAAAATCAGGCGTACTATCTACAAATATAACATCAAAGTTATAATATTCTAAATTTTTAATTACTTCAAAAAAAATATTGTTATGCTTAGGCATACCAAGAATAATACTTCGTTTTGTCATCCATCTGCTCCGGATATCTCGGATAATCGCACCCTACATTATAATTCAAAAAAAAAAAATAATCTTTTACATGATTAGGATACACGTTAATTTAAGGTATCAACAGCTGCATTTTTACATATATGAATTTATAATCACCACTCATACACAATCGATTTGAACTAACCGGAACCAAATTGATCAAATTAAGCAAATTTTAATTTTAATTTTTTATAGCAGTGTGAGTAAATTATGAATATCTTGATTACTGGAGGAGCCGGGTTTATAGGTTCTGCACTCATTAGATTTATCGTTCAACATACCAATCACCGCGTGTTGAATCTGGATAAATTAACATATGCTGGCAATTTAGAATCGCTATCTTCCGTGGTAGCTAATCCACGCTACCATTTTTCACATACCGACATAACCGATTATCAAGCGGTAACCCAAATTTTTAATGACTTTCAACCGGATGCCGTCATGCATCTTGCAGCAGAAACCCACGTAGATAGATCAATTACAGGTGCCGCTCAATTTATTCAGACGAATATTGTGGGGACATTTCAACTTCTAGAGATTTCCCGCTTATACTGGGAAAATCTAGAGAAAAGTAAACAATCCCTTTTTAGGTTTCATCACATTTCAACTGATGAAGTATTTGGCGATCTTGTTAATACCGATTCTTATTTTACTGAGTCTACTCCTTACGCGCCCAGTTCACCATATTCTGCCAGTAAAGCTGCATCTGATCATTTAGTTCGAGCTTGGCTACGAACATACGGCTTGCCCGTAATTCTTACCAATTGCTCCAATAATTATGGCCCCTATCATTTTCCAGAAAAACTCATTCCGCTTACTATAATAAATGCTTTGGCAGGAAAACCATTGCCAGTTTATGGTAATGGTGAACAAATTCGGGATTGGTTATATGTTGAAGATCATGCCCGAGCACTTTATTTGGTTTTAACTCAAGGTAAAATCGGTGAAAGCTATAATATTGGTGCACATAATGAACAACGAAATATAGATGTTGTGCAGAAAATTTGTTCAATTTTAGAACAGTTGGCTCCAGTAAAGCCTCAAGGTATTTCTCATTACAAAAATCTCATCACTTATGTCAAAGACCGACCAGGCCATGATGTTCGTTATGCAATTGATGCAAGTAAAATTAAAATGGAGCTTGGCTGGACTCCTAAAGAAAATTTCGATTCAGGGCTTACAAAAACTGTTAGCTGGTATATTGAAAATCCTGAATGGGTTGAAAATATTCAATCAGGAGAATATCTTAATTGGATAAATAAACACTATAATTCTTAAGCGTGCTAAACGAGAAAACCTTTCAAATTACATTTACTTATTATTAAATTTAAATTTTACTTTATTATACTAATATTAGCTAAAATACTAGCTATTTTGGTACTCTTAGTGGAGCCCACTTCCTATAAAACGAACGGTTAATCGACCCAAAGTTAAGCGGATAACAATATGAGTATATAATTTATGTAAAGTAGATTAATAAAAGGTTGCTTTATATGTGTTGATATTTCTATACCATGTGAAGGAACTTAATGAGTTAATACATTGAATTACCATTAGTTAAAAGATTCAATTCCCAGAAAGAAATTTATGAAGCGTAAGGGTATTATTCTGGCAGGAGGCTCAGGAACGCGCCTCTATCCAATAACATTAGGAACCTCAAAACAATTATTACCCGTATATGATAAACCTATGATTTATTACCCTCTATCTATATTGATGATGGCAGGTATTAATGAGGTAATGATTATTTCAACACCCGAAGACTTACCAAACTTTCAAAAATTATTCAAAGATGGTCGTTTTATTGGGATTAAAATTGAGTATAAAGTACAACCTTCACCTGATGGACTAGCTCAAGCTTTTACACTGGGCGAAGACTTTATTGGAGACAATGATGTCGCACTTATTTTAGGCGATAATATATTTTATGGACAAAATTTTACCCAACAGCTAAAAGATGCTTGCAATCAGCCAGTCGGTGCTACAGTATTTGGTTATTATGTCAATGATCCTGAAAGATTTGGTGTAGTTGAGTTTGGTTCGAATGGCAAGGTGAATTCAATTGAAGAGAAACCAGCCCAACCTAAATCAAATTATGCCGTCACAGGACTTTATTTTTATGATAATCAGGTTGTTGAAATGGCTAAGCAGATACGTCCATCTGCCAGATCAGAATTTGAAATCACTGATATAAATAATTATTATCTGAGACAACAACAATTAAATGTTCAACTACTGGGACGAGGTTTTACTTGGCTAGATACCGGAACACATGATTCATTGATTGATGCCAGTCAATTTGTGCAGACAGTTGAAAAACGTCAGGGTTTAAAAATTGCCTGTCTTGAAGAGATCGCTTTCAATAATCGCTGGATCACAATTGAACAATTATATGAGCGTGCTAACCTTCTACACAAAACCAATTATGGTCAATACCTAATGAAAATATACAATGATCATTTCAAAAAAGTATAGCTATGGATTTTATCGATACCCCAATTAAAGATCTATTGATTCTGGAACCAAAAATTTTTACAGACAACCGAGGCTGGTTTATGGAAAGCTTCAATCAAAACCAGTTTGAGCAGGCTTTGCAAGAGCGTAATCTGCCTTATCCTATTTTTGTTCAGGACAATCACTCTTTATCGCACAAAGGTGTGATACGGGGTTTGCATTATCAAATAACACCACATGAACAGGGAAAATTAGTGCGTGTTGTTCAGGGGCGTGTTTGGGATGTAGCAGTGGACATTCGCCCTCATTCACCAACATTTGGTCAATGGCATGGCGTAATACTGTCTGCCAATAATCATCGCCAGTTCTGGATACCGGCAGGCTTTGCCCATGGTTTTATCGCTCTGGAAGATAATACTCAGTTTCTATATAAAACCACGGATTTTTATGCCAAAGATTGTGAACGTAGTCTTCGCTGGGATGATCCAGAACTTGCTATTGAATGGCCTATTCCTGCCAATATGCAAATTAGCTTGACAAGCAAGGACGCTCAAGCCCCTAACTTTGCGCAATACAAACAAGAATTTAATCTATAAACCGCACTGATGTAGTGTATATAGAAAAACTGATTAATCCCTAGGCTATAGTAGTACTTTAGGCAAGATCTGATTTTATTTCTGTTTATAAACATCAGAATCAATCCTTTCTATTATATTAAATATAGGTATAATTTTATTAAACATTATACCTATACTGCTCAATTTTAATTTATACTCAATTACACCCATGATACCATTATTCCCTATCTGAATTATTTTCAAGGGTATTTCTCTATTATGCTGGCTATTCCAATAAATATTTGGCTTATCTGGGCATTTGTGCTTGTATTCGCTATTTTATTGACCTATTTTATCTTACGGCAAAAAATGCTCAAAGAACGGCAGGCTGCTCATATTCGTTTACTAGAAACAGAAAATGAACAAGTGCGTATTAAAACTGAAGCCAGTGTACTGCAACAAACTGTCCGTAATAATGATATTGAACTGAATCGCAGCCGTCAGGAATTACAGCTTATGCATAATCGCTTGAGTGCCGCAGAAGCCGTTAACACCCAATTAGCCAGCGTTCAGAATGAGCTAGAGCAGTTAAGACAACAATTTCGCTCATCAACAGAACAATTTCAGCATGTATCTACCAAATTGGCGGCGGCCGAGCAACAACTTCACGATTGGGAACAACGCGGATTAGAATGGCATTCGCGTGAACAAGAATACTCACGGATTCAGCAAGAATTAAATCAAGTTAAGATTGAAAATAGCCGTCTGTCTACTCAATTAAAACATGAGCGTGAAACTTTTGCCGAAAAACTGGCGTTATTGGATGAGGCACGCACCAGTCTTAGTGATCAGTTTAAATCATTAGCTAATGATATTTTGGAAGAAAAGAGTAAACGTTTTAGTGAACAAAATCAACTCAGCCTTAAACAGTTATTAAATCCATTACATGAACGTATGCAAGGATTTAGCTTGCTGGTGCAAAATACTTATGAGAAAGAAAGTAAACAACGCACAACATTGGAGACAGAATTAAAGCACTTACAGCAGCTCAATGCTCAATTACATAATGATGCCAAAGCGTTAACAGATGCACTAGCAGGAACACAGAATAAGCATCAGGGAAACTGGGGGGAGATGATTCTAGAAAAAGTGCTGGAGAGCTCTGGTTTACATAAAGGACGGGAATATGTTTTACAAGCTTCATCCACTGTCATCGATGAATTTGGTCGGCAGCGCCGCCTTCAGCCAGATGTATTAGTTAATCTACCTGAAAACAAACAAATTATTATTGATGCCAAGACCTCCCTAACAGCTTATGTTCGTTATACCCAAGCCACAGATGCAAAAAGTGCTGAGCTAGCATTAACTGCACATATTCAATCGGTACGTCAACATATTAAAGAGCTTGCAGCCAAAAGCTATGATGAAATTGATGGATTGAATACGCTAGATTTTGTGTTTATGTTTATTCCAGTTGAACCGGCCTATTTACTGGCGTTACAGCATGACAACCAGTTATTTGATGATTGCTTTCAAAAACGGATTATGCTGGTTGGCCCAAGTACTTTACTGGCGACACTGCGCACAATTGCTCATATCTGGCGTAATGAACAGCAGAATCAGAATGCGTTGAGCATTGCCAAAGAAGGGGGCAACCTCTATGATAAATTTGTTGTCTTTGTAAACACTTTAGAAGGTGTAGGCAAGAACTTGGATCAGGCTCAAGGTCAGTTTCAACGTGCAATGAAACAACTGGTTAGTGGACGTGGTAATCTTGTCAGCAGGGCTAATAAATTGCGTCAGCTTGGTATCCAGTCAAATAAAACCTTACCAGAAGTATATTCGTATGAAGACGAAGGCTCTTTGTCTCTGGCTACCAGCAAAAATGAATAAGTGAATTCTACTTTAAATACTCAAGCCTTATTTAGAAAGAATTGTTTTACAATAGTTACTTATCAATCGAAAAACGCATCAGAAATTAATCCCTGCTAATCAATCTAATCCTTTTTAATTATTAAGAATATGTCTTTATGACTGAAACAACCACCAAAAGCAAAAATTCTTTCTGGCAGGACGTTTTCAATCGTCGTATGCTAATTTGTGTGTTTACTGGTTTTAGCTCTGGTTTACCGCTGTATTTTTTGATTAATTTAGTGCCTGCATGGTTACGAAGTGAAAATATTGATCTGAAAACCATAGGTCTGTTTTCTATTATTGGTTTTCCATTCACCTGGAAATTCCTATGGTCACCATTACTGGATATTGTCCAACTACCCTGGCTAGGTCTCCGTCGCGGCTGGATGTTTGTCACTCAAATTGCTTTGCTGTTTGTATTACTTAGTTATATAAATTTAAACCCGAAAGAAAACTTGTTACTAATCATGATCATATCATTTTTGGTAGCATTTTTTGCCGCCAGTCAGGATATTGTTCTGGACGCTTTCCGTCGGGAGATTTTGCCTGACACTGAATTAGGACTGGGCAATGCTGTCCATGTCAATACTTATCGTATTGCCGCTCTGGTTCCAGGTTCGCTCTCATTAATTCTGGCTGATATTTATCCCTGGTCAACAGTGTTTTTAATTACGGCATTATTTATGATACCAGGTATATTTATGACCTTATTTTTGGCCCGAGAACCAAAACAGCCGAAAGCGGTTACTAAATCATTTCAGGATAATGTAATAGAACCTTTTAAGGAATTTTTGGCTCGAAAAGAGCTTAAAGGAGCTGTCTTAGTGCTGACCTTTATATTTCTTTATAAACTTGGAGACAGCATGGCCACAGCACTGGCGACACCCTTTTATCAAGACATGGGATTCAGCAAGGGAGATATTGGTTTAATTGCTAAAAATGCCGGTTTATGGCCAACAATAATTTCTGGAATATTGGGCGGTATCTGGATGATTAAGTTGGGTATAAACCGCGCTTTGTGGTTATTTGGTATTGTTCAAATGGTATCTATTCTCGGTTTTGCTTGGTTAGCCTATGAAGGGCCATTTGCAGTGATTGGATTATCGCAGCGTTTAATGCTGGCCGCAGTGATTGGGTTTGAAGCAATCGGTGTTGGCTTGGGTACCGCAGCTTTTGTGGCTTATATGGCCAGAGAAACCAACCCTGCTTTTACCGCTACACAATTAGCACTATTTACCAGTCTAGCTGCCGTACCCCGTACATTTATGAATGCCGGAGCAGGCTTCTTAATTGAACTGCTTGGCTATGTAAACTTTTTCTGGTTATGTTTTCTACTGGCACTTCCGGGTATGATTCTTTTGATTAAAGTAGCTCCATGGAGTAAGACAAATACAGATTAGTGAATAAGTTTTAGTCAGCATATTTTGCTACCAACAACAGAAACTAAAACGTTGTGAAAGATATGCATATGACTGGTAACCATTCTCTAAATCAGCCCAAATGTCCTAAAAGAAGACATTTTATTATTCCATACAGAAACCAGCTTATAGTAAAGCAATATAATCAGCTACTTAACCATTCAATATACAGTTTCAACATTCAGCATAAAAAAGGATTATATTGTTTTTCATGTCCAATAGTTGTCATAGCACCATGTCCTGGCAATATACGGGTATCATCTGGTAAAACTAGAATTTTCCTACGAATATTTTCAATTAGATCAGCATGGTTTCCTCCGGGAAGATCTGTACGACCTATAGTTTCGCGGAATAAAACATCTCCTGCAATCAACAATTTATTTTCTTTATTATAAAACACCACATGTCCTGGTGTATGTCCAGGAATATGCAAAACCTGAAAAACGTATTGACCTACCTTAAGTTCATCTCCATCCTGCAACCATCGACTGGGCGTAAATGATTGGCTTAATGGAAAACCATAGTTGGTGGTCACTTCAGGTAAGGCTTCTAGCCAATAACTGTCATTCTGATGTGGTCCTAGAACAAGTGTTTGTCGTTGTTTTGTAAGTTCATCTACACCACTGACATGATCCAAATGTCCATGAGTTAACCAAATGGCCCGCAATTTCAGTTGAAGTCTATCTACTTCCGCAAGCAACAGGTTTACTTCTCCTCCAGTATCGGTTAATACGGCTTCGTGACTCTCATCATCCCATAATAAGGCCGAATTCTGTAAAAATGAGGTTACTGGAATAATTTTCATGTGCAAGGCCATATTGTTCCCTCAAGTCAAAAAGCAACCATTTTTGCTATCAGATTATAAATAACATCTAAACCATAAAATTTTTATCATCAAAATGCAACGAGTGTATCAGCTGATGGCAAAAAAATAATCAATAGAACGTCTAAACAGCCATACTAATGACGGAAATGTCGTACCTTGGTAAAGATCATAGCAATACTATGTTCATTGGCCGCATTAATGACTTCTTTATCTCTTACTGATCCGCCAGGCTGGATAATTGCTTTAATACCCTGCCCAGCAATAACATCTATGCCATCACGGAAAGGGAAAAATGCATCAGAAGCGGCACATGCCCCTGATAAATTCAATCCAGCATCCTCGGCCTTACGTGCAGCAATGCGCGTAGAATCAATACGGCTCATTTGTCCAGCGCCGATACCATAGGTCTGTCCCCCTTTACCAAAAACAATAGCATTGGATTTTACAAATTTCGCTACATTCCAGACAAACAATAAATCCTGTAATTCCTGCTCAGTTGGTTTACGGGCTGTAACTATTTGTAAATCAGCAATATTCAAATGATGATTATCAGCAGTTTGCACTAGCAATCCCCCACCAATACATTTCAATTGAAACTGATCAGGGCTGTTCATCAAAGGCACTTCTAACACGCGCACGTTTTTCTTGGTCGCAATAATCGCTTTTGCAGTAGGGGTAAATTTCGGCGCAATCAGGACTTCAAGAAATTGTTCAGTTACTGCTTCAATAGTCGCTGCGTCAACTTCACGATTAAAAGCAATTATTCCCCCAAATGCGCTGGTCTGATCGGTTGCTAAAGCCAATTGGTAAGCAGTTAATGTATCAGCGGCCACAGCCACACCACATGGGTTGGCATGTTTAATAATGACACAGGCTGGCTGTGTAAAAGACTTAACAGCTTCCCATGCAGCATCTGCATCAGCTATATTGTTATAAGATAATTCTTTACCCTGCAACTGTCGGTAAGAAGCCAAACCACCCTGAACAGGAACAAATTGACGATAAAAAGCAGCTTGCTGATGTGGATTTTCGCCATAGCGTAAATCCTGTACTTTTATCCAGCTTTGGTCGAGTTGTTGAGGGAATTTCTGTGATGATGACTGTGGAGAAAACCTAGCATCATCCATCTGAGCTAAATAGTGGGCAATCATACCATCATACTGAGCAGTATGAGTAAAAGCCTTACGGGCAAGATTAAAACGGGTATTTTCAGATATCGCACCCGACCGTAATTCAGTGATAATCTTTGTGTAATCATTGCTATCAGTGACAACAGTGACATCTTTCCAGTTTTTAGCAGCAGAGCGAATCATAGCTGGACCGCCAATATCGATATTTTCAATGGCTTGTTCCAACGTGCAGTCTGCACGAGCCACTGTGGAAGCAAAAGGATACAAATTAACACAGACTAGATCAATGGTATCTATCTGATGTTGCTTCATTTGCGCTCGATGTTCGGAAAGATCTCGCCGACCCAGAATACCACCATGTATTTTCGGATGAAGTGTTTTTACCCTCCCATCCAGCATTTCCTCAACCCCTGTATAATCAGCGACTTCAGTAACCCTAACTCCTGATTCGGTCAATAACTTGGCTGTACCGCCGGTAGAGATTAACTCAACCCCCAAGTGCGCCAATTGCTGCGCAAACTCAATAATGTCGGTTTTATCAGAAACACTTAACAAAGCTCGTCTAATGACAGTCATATCTTCCCCTTCTGTAAAAAATCTGATTTAGTCTAAAAGGCGATGTTGCACTAATTTTTTACGCAATGTATTGCGGTTTAACCCAAGGATCTGTGCAGCTCGGGTCTGATTATGATCGCATACTTCCATTACACAACGCAGTAATGGTAATTCCATCTGTTGTAATACCATATCATAAACAGCACAAGGTGTTTCGCCGTCCAGATCAGCAAAATATTGTTTCAGGTTCATCTCAATGCATTGAGCTATACTAACTTTGTGTGCTTCACTCATTTGTATTTCCTCTTAACTAACCGACAAAAGCCATTAGTGCATATTTTCCCGATAAGCACATGGCCATGCATTTAGCTGCGCCACTTGTCGATCCAAATAATCATCTATCATCTGCAACTGCTCACAGGCTTCTTCAACCTTATTTACAGTACGACGAAAATTAGCCCCGTCAGGTAAAGCAGCCACATACCAGCCAATATGTTTACGAGCAATACGAACACCTATATATTCTCCATAAAAATCATGTATGGACTGAATATGATGACGAATAATATTTGCGTGTTCAGCAACAGTTAATGCAGACGGTAAACACCCATGTAAGTAAAAATATCGCAGATCACGAAATAGCCATGGCTGCCCTTGAGCCGCTCGACCGACCATGACCCCATTTGCTCCAGTTTGCAGCATCACCTTAGCCGCTTTCTGAGGACTGGTTATATCTCCATTTACCCATAACGGTATGCGGATTTGCTGTCGCAACTGAGTAATTAATTCATAACGAGCTGTGCCATGATACATTTGTGTACGAGTGCGCCCGTGTACGGCCAGTGCTGCAATCCCTGCTTTTTCTGCAATGTCTCCAATAGTCAAAATATTACAATGGTCATCGTCCCAGCCAAGACGGGTTTTTAGCGTCACCGGAACCGCCACTGCATCAACAACCGCCTGTAAAATACTTGCTACCAACGCCTCATTCTGCAATAAAGCACTTCCTGCCAAAACATTACATATTTTTTTGGCCGGACACCCCATATTGATATCAATAATCTGAGCACCACGTATTACGTTATAGCGAGCTATATCGGCCATCTGCTGCGGATCACTGCCAGCAATTTGTACCACTCGAACACCACTTTCACCTTCGGTATCTGCTCGCTGCAACGTTTTGCGTGTTTGTTGCAGTTTTGGGTCACTGGTAAGCATTTCACTAACTGCCCAGCCGGCTCCAAAATCCCGACATAGCTGTCGAAAAGGTTTATCGGTAATACCGGCCATCGGTGCCAGCGCAAAAGGGGCAGCAAGCTGGTAACAACCGATTTGCATCATAAATTCATCATAATCAAGTACAGCCGTATAGACTAAGAGTAATATTGTACAATTTTTAGGCAGTTACTCCAAATCACAAATCATGCGCCCCATACGCTTCCATCAGTAAGCAAATATACAGCTTGCGACAATATCACTTGAAACCACTACAGAACACAACATTATAACCATACACCAAAACATTCTTTAACTTATTCAACCTTAACCTATAAAATATCTCCTAACAGCATTGTTAAGAGTTCATAATTAGGAAATTCATGATAAAGAATTTTTTTGTGTTTGCTGCCAGTGTTGAATTTGTTGTTGAATTTTGATTGGACTGAGCCCTAATTGTTCATGCAATAGATCCGTGTCACCATGTTCAGTCACCTCATCGGGAATACCTAACACAAGCACCGGCCGGTTTAATCCAGTTTGTGCCAGTATCTCAAGTACCGCGCTACCAGCGCCACCCATCACACTATTCTCTTCCAATGTCACCAAATAATCATGCGTTTGCGCCAGCTGCAACAATAAATCCTTGTCCAGTGGTTTAACGAAACGCATATCGGCCACCGTTGCATTAATTACTTCAGCTGTAATCAGAGCTGGCTGTACCATACTACCAAAAGCAATTAAGGCAGTGTTAGCTCCCTGTCGGCGCACCACGCCTTTACCTATAGCCACCGTATCCAGATTAGTACCGGGTTCGACACCAGTCCCTACCCCACGAGGGTAACGCACCGCAGTTGGCTGATTGAGCTGATAACAACTTGATAATAATAAGCGACATTCATGCTCATCACTGGGCACGGCAATCACCAAATTCGGCACACAACGCAGATAACTTAAATCATAAATACCCGCATGCGTTGGTCCATCTGCACCCACAATCCCGCCACGATCAATAGCAAATAAAACAGGTAAATTTTGCAAGGCAACATCATGAATCAACTGATCATATGCACGCTGCAGAAAAGTTGAATAAATCGCCACTACGGGCTTCATCTGCTCACAGGCCAGACCAGCAGCAAAAGTTACCGCATGTTGTTCTGCAATACCTACATCAAAGTACCGTTCTGGATAACACTGGGAAAATTTGACCAGACCACTCCCCTCTCGCATAGCTGGCGTAATTGCCAGCAATTTTTTATCTACTGCGGCCTGATCGATGATCCATTGCCCGAATACCTGCGTATAAGTCTGTCTTGATGCAGGGGATTTACATAATCCCTCCTCAGGGTCAAAAGCACTTACAGCATGAAAAGCAACAGGATCTTTTTCTGCCAATGCATATCCCTGCCCTTTTTTAGTCATAACATGTAGTAATTGTGGACCTTTACGATTCATTACATCCTGCAAAACTTCGACCAACTGTACTACATCATGACCATCAACAGGCCCATTATATTCAAAACCAAAGTTATCAAATAATGACAACGTCTCTGCAGTAGTGCTTTCTTCAATAAGACCTTTTAATTTGTTCTCAACCCGGTGTGCCACATCTAAAGCTCCAGGCACTAACTCCAATATTCGTTCGGATTTATACTTAATTGCTCTAACTATATCCTTGACTTCATGTAAAGGATTTGTGGCTAGATATTTTGGTAACGCCCCAACATTTGGAGAAATAGACATCTCATTGTCATTCAGAATAACCAGTAGATCCACATCCATATCACCAGCATTATTTAAAGCTTCAAATGCCTGTCCGCCTGTCATTGCGCCATCACCGATGATCGCCACACTTCTATTTGGCTTAAACTGTAATTTATCAGCCACTGCCATACCTAAAGCAGCGCCAATAGATGTAGATGAATGCCCTACGCCAAAAGCATCATATTTAGATTCACTCAACTTAGGAAACCCAGCCAAACCACCATGTTGACGCATAGTGTGCATACGTTCTTTGCGCCCTGTTAAAATTTTATGCGGGTAACTTTGATGGCCAACATCCCAGACCAAATGATCCTGCGGCGTCTTATAGACATAATGTAATGCAATCGTTAGCTCGACTGCACCAAGATTACTGGCAAAGTGCCCGCCAGTTTTGCTTACAGAATCGATCAAATAAAGACGTAATTCCTCTGCCAGCTGAGGCAATTGCGATATTTGCAAACGACGGATATCATCAGGAAATTTAATCTTGTCTAGCAAAGGGGTAGGAATCATGTTCAGGCTTCACTTTTCACCAGTGCAGATACAGTACTGCACAAATTAACCAAAATTAACTTATTATATAGCAATTATGTAGCATTGAAAAAACCTTTAATGCCGAAAACTATGTGAATTAAAATAATCAAACTGACTACCAGAGTATTCTGAGATTAACCTTAAGTTTATTCACGATGATAGGGATGATTATGTAAAATAGATTGTGCACGATACAACTGTTCAGTTAGCATCACTCGAACCATGCCATGTGGAAGTGTTAAACTAGAAAGTCGCATCAGCATACGGGCACGACCTTTCAAATCTGCGGTCATACCATCAGCACCACCAATAACAAAACATAAATTCTCACCCTGTTGCTGCCATTTGCTTAACCAATCAGCCAGTTCCAAAGATGTAGGCGCTTTACCTCGCTCATCCAAGACAATTAAAAAACTTTGTGGAGGAATTGCCGCTAAAATACGCGCTTCTTCTGCAACCATACCCTGTGTGGCATTTACACCAGATCCACGTTTTTCCGGTTTGATTTCTTTTAATCTGAATCGAATATCTCGACCAAAACGTTTACTGTAATCTGCTACTGCCTGATCGACCCATGCCGGCATTTTTGTTCCAACAGCCAAAACCGTTATATTCATTGTACTTATATATATTTATTACCAATAAAGATTGATGAAGCGCACCTTGGTAGGCTTATGCCTCAACCAGAACCATTTATGTACAAATATACTCAACACACTAGTCAAACAATTACTGACATCATCAATAACTATCAATCAGCAGCCTGCCAGGGTTTAGCAACACCATTATGGAATGAAGGCTTTTCACCACCCCATAATGCTTCAATATCATAATAATCTCGCACAGCCGGTTGCATGACATGTACCACCAAATCACCAGCATCAACCAGCACCCACTCACCACTGTCCAAACCTTCGGTACTGATTATTTCAAATCCTGCTTGTTTAAGCTCAACAGCCACATTATTAGCCAACGCCTTTACCTGCCTGGTACTGTCACCACTGGCCACAATCATCCGCGCAAACAAAGACGTTTTAGCAGAAGTATCCAATACAATAATATCCTTACCTTTAATGTCTTCTAGTGCATTAACACCAATGGTAACCAATGTATTCCATTGCGTAATCAAATCTTTATCCATAAAATAACAACCCTATAAAAATCAGAAAATTACAATTTATGTTTATGCCCGATAAAGGCCTTCTTGGTCGATATATTCCACTACAGTAGCAGGCACACCATCATGATTCCCTCTTGACCAATGGGAGCGAATAGAAGTTGAACTAATTGGTAGATAAGCAGCCTGTAAAATATAAGCTCGGCCCCCATCATTGCCATCTATTTCTGACCTTGATTTGGCTAAAGCATTAGGTAACCATTCCTGTAACTCTTGCGGCATCGCGCCAAGTCCGATTTCACCGCGTGCAGCAATAGCAAAATTAGTATTTTCTAATAAAGCCTGATAGCGGTACCATTTGGGTAATTGCTGTAACGAGTCCATTCCAACTAACCACCATAACTGTTTTTGGGGAAAAACCTCTCTGAATTGTGCTACCGTATCAAAAGTATAAGTTGGGCCTTTACGCAGCAAATCACAATCAGACACACTGAATCGATCATCTAGCGTCATGATCCGTTCCACCATTGCCAAACGCTGAGCATTAGTAGTATCGGAATAAATAGATTTATGATATGGTAGACCGGCAGGAATAAAAATCACACTTTCCAGCTGCAGTTCGTCAGCAAAAGCGCGTGCGATATGAACATGACCATGATGAGGTGGATCAAAAGTACCACCAAACAAACCAATACGCTTCATACAGTCATACTCTCATCACCATTAATCACAATAGACAACTGTCCTGTTACTGGGTCTATTACCAGACCATGAACCTTAATTTCTGGTAGCATTAAAGGATGTTTGCGAATCATATTAACAGAATACGTAATTGCATCTTCAACCCGATCAAAATCAGTAAGCCATTTGTAAAAATCAATTCCAGCGTTCTCCAATGTCTCAATACATTCATCAGTAATGCCACGGCTACGCATTCGATTAAGCATATCTGGAACATGTAACCCCTGCATGCCGCAGTCATTATGGCCAATGACCATAATTTCATTGACATTCATTTCAAACACCGCTACCAGTAACGAACGCATCACCGATCCCCATGGGTGGGTAATTAACGCACCAGCATTTCTGATTACCTTGGCATCGCCATTTTTCAATCCTAAAGCTCGAGGTAACAAATCCAAAATACGTGCATCCATACAGGACACAATCGCGAGATTTTTTTCTGGGTATTTATCCGTAAAAAATTGCTCGTACTCGCCAGCCTGAACAAACTTCCGATTAAAATCCATAATTTCTTCAATTAAAGACATTTTGTCCCCTTTTCTTTGTAAACATCAGCTGATTTTCATCAGCTTGTCAATATTACCTATTCAAAAGTAATAGGCAACCTATAAAGGCTGCCTAAAAATTTTTCAGAAATTCTATGCACCTAGCCAAAGCAGCTTAAATGCCCATAATGCGGCAATAATCCACACCATAAAGGAAACTTCCTTAACTTTGCCACAAAATAACTTAATTAATGCATAACTGATAAAACCCATCGCAATGCCATCTGCAATAGAATAAGCAAAAGGCATAAAAATCAGAGTAAAGAATGCAGGTGCCGCCTCAGTCACATCTTTCCAGTCAATTTCTGTCATACTGCGCATCATCAGCACTCCTACATACATCAATGCAGGAGCAGTAGCATATTCTGGAACACTGGCCGCTAGTTTAGAAAACCATAAACTGGCCAGCATCAAAACACCAACTACTACTGCTGTCAAACCAGTACGACCGCCAACAGCAGCCCCCGCCGCGGATTCCACATAAGCAGTAGTAGAAGAAGTACCCAAACCAGCACCGATCACAATTGCGGTTGAATCAGCTAACAATGCCTTTTTCACTCGTGGCAACTTACCATCTACCAGCAAACCAGCGCGACCAGCCACACCGATCAGAACACCGGTACTGTCAAATAAATCCACAAAGAAAAATACAAAAATAACACTAACCAGACTCATGGT
>JAGGIK010000032.1 GCA_024103515.1 Snodgrassella sp.
GGCGTGCGATTATCTTTGGTCTTAAAAGAACCGCTTTGACTAGATTGGCTTATGCAGCGGTCTAAAGCGGAAGGTGTTAAATCGTATTGCTTGATCAATTGACTGCGCGATTTTCCTTGCTGATCAAGTTTAATCATTTGTGCTTTGAAATCACCACTAAAAGTCCACTGTTTACGCTAGAGTTAAGTTTACCTTACCCTCTAAAAAAAGTTGTATGAATTAGTGGAGCTTATCCAATTCATTAATTAGGTTAATGGTTAGTGTATGTTTTCGCAAATCGTTCTTTTAGGAAGAAAATCTATTTGACAGAATGATCTGGTTCAATCAGCCTTGAAACAGTGAAATTGGTTGAAAAGGAGGAGTATCAAGTATGTTTTTAATCCAGTTGGCAAAGCTGTATTTTTCTACTATTTTTGTATTGATGGTGACATAAGGTTTAGTCAGAAAGACAGCAATATTTTTTAAATCCTCTTTAGTATTCCATATTAATATGTTATTTGGATGGTAAAAATCGTAATTTTTGACTTGGGTATTATTGGTTATTAATTTCTTTTCATAATATAAAGCTTCAAATACACGGAAAGATAATCCTTGATGAACTGGATTAACGATATCTATCAATATATCAGCTTTATTGATATGTTGAAGATTTTCTTTATAGGAGATATTTTCAGAAATGTATTGAATATTACTACTTTGATATTGTGATTTTTTATGAATTTCAGACGGGCGAAGTTTGATGTTAAAGTCTAATACTATGCCGTTTTCTGCTAATGAGTTCGCACATGTATTAATTTTATCTATTCGAGTGTCAAAGTGTAAGCCTACAAAATAGGCAATAGTACCCATGTGGGCGATGGGTTTAGGCTGATACATATCAAAATAAAAGTTGCTGATTCCGTATAGTTTGTAATCTTTTAGCTCAGGATCATTTAGATCAAGAGGATCAAATATATAAAATTTATCAAAAGAGGGGATTGTTGTAATTGTTTTAGGAAAGCGCTTAATTCCGTTCCATTGATAGCCAACGATTTTGTCGCGGGTATGTGATTTGAGTAGTTGTAAAACTGAAACCGGAAATAGATCAGGCCGGATAACTAGTGTGTAGTCATAGTAGTTATTAGCTAAAATAGTTCTTATATTTTGCTCTAATTGTTGGTTATAAAGCTGTTGTTTTAAATATGCTTTATATGAACCATCAAGGAATAAGATTTTCCGTATAGAATGCGTAATATGCTTTTTTAAGCTTGGATATTGGAAATTGTTATCGATGTTTTTTTTTAGTTGATCAGATGTACTGTCTATAAATGTGACACGATAATTGTGGTATTCTAAATGAGTTTTGATTTCTTCAGTAAAATCATTATAACTCGACATTGCTAAGATGATGGTAGGTTGAGACATTGCTAACTATCTATCTAAAATTGTTGGTGGAAGTGTACAGCATTGATGCTCTAAGAATGTAGTATTCTATTTGGTGAACTGGTATTTTAGCAGGCAGTAGTATAATTTGGGATATGCGTAAGTGATTATTGTTCTTAGCTTATAATATAATTATGTTATGTAACTAGATAACGATGGTGTGTACTTGATGCTCAAGACTTATGTAATTAATTTAAAACGCAGAAATGACAGGTTACAGTTTGTTAAAGAGCAATTAGATCAGTTGGGTATTGTTTTTGAAAGAGTTAATGCTGTCGATGGAAATGACTTGTCTGCAGATCAAAGAGAACTCTATGATCAGAAAAAGTTTGCTTTGGAATGTAAACGACAGCTTGTAAATGGTGAAATTGGCTGTGCCTTATCCCACCGTGCTGTTTGGCAACAAATGGTCGCAGACAAAATTCCCTATGCCTTAATTTTGGAAGATGATGTTCGGCTCAAATCTGAGTTGGTCTCTTTACTTGCAGACTCTGAATGTTATGAGGCTTTTGACTTTCTAAATCTTACCTTAAAGAAACCCATTTATGATATTGATCATGCTAGTGTCAAATTTTGTCTTGATAATAAACACTTGATACGCCCAGCTTTATGGCAATCTCGTCATTTTTGGCGAAATATGGAAAAAAGCGCTATTGTCAAATGGAGAATTTTCCGGTTACATCAATTAGCCAATGGTATGATTGCTTGTGAGTGTGATCCAGCACCTTCTCTTGCCTGTTGTTATATTCTTTCTTTACATGGTGCTATTAGTTTTCTGGCTACCAGTGAGAAATTGTTTTATCCAATTGATAAGGTTTGGCATCATAGCGGAGGGTTATTAAAACAGGCGTTTTTACTTGATCCACTGGCATATCAAGCCTTTGATTCAGATATTAACAATCGTACCCGCTTTAATCTGTCTTTAGTACAGAAAATAAGACGTTATTTTGTTAAAGGTAGGCGTTGGCGTCGGAGACTCGATATTGTTAGGTTATATGGTTGGAAACGGTTATAGTGAATAATTAAAAAAAGAGAAAGTTACAATGATAAAACTGGGTAGAAAATATGCATGGCGCAAAGGCAATCGTCGGGTAGTTGTACCATTTCCAGAAGTAATTTCTGATGATATGAAAGCCACAAGTTTAGATAAGGTAACTGTAGTGGGATACCATACGGATGATGTATTTTATACTAATGAAGCTAGGCGTATGATGGTTTCTGCCAATCGTTTGGGCATTGATGTAAAGATTACTGTCATTCCAAACAAAGGGGGATGGGAAGCTAATACATCTTTTAAAGCGGCCTATTTACAGCAGGAGCGTGATTTAGTAAGTGGTCCGATGTTATATGTAGATGTTGATGCGGTTTTTCATCGTTCTCCTTTAAAATTTTTGTCTAGGCTAGATTGTGATATTGCTGTTTATTATGATCTGGGTGATGGGCATTTGGTTTCCGCAACGCTGTTTTTACAGGATACTGTTGCAGTCAGAGATTTATTGGCAGAGTGGAATCGCCAATGTAAAGCGCACCCAGAAATATGGGATCAACAGGTTTTGCAATCCATTATTGAAAAAGATCAGATTGCTGCACAGCCACGTTATAAGGTTTATCAGCTTCCTGTCGGTTTTTGCTGGATCTTTGACCGTGAAGATAATTTACGAGCACGGCAGCAAAAGGTCTATATTGAGCAATTACAGGCGGGGAGAATAGTTAGTGAAGAGCTACGCTCTAAGGGCAAATGGTTAACTATACGTAAAAGTAAGGTGCAGCGCCGTATTGATCGCATTAATGAAATTGAGCTTATTTTGTTTCATCACGAGAAATGTTTTGGAAGTAACAGATGATTGCTGCTTTGGTTATTAATCTTGAAACATCAATTGACCGTTTAGATTTTCAGCAAAAGCAGTTGGCAAGACTGCATATTCCTATGCAGCGCTTACCAGCTTTTCAGTCTGCAGAGCTCTCTATAGCTGAATATGAGTCGCAAGCCAATGGTTGGGAAAGAAAATTGCGCGTAGCAGAATTGGCTTGTTTTTTAAGTCATAAAGCTGCTTGGAAATTTGTTCTGGATACGGATAAACCTTGGCTTATTTTAGAAGATGACGCATTTTTGGCAAAAAATGTTAATTTAATTTTGCCCGAGTTGTTGGATAAGCAAAAAAATTTTGACATTGATTATGTAACATTGGAAACGCGTAATCGGCGTAAGTGGATTGGTAAAAAGTCGTATCATCTGGTATCTGATTATCAGATGCGCAGATTGTATCAGGATCGTAGTGGAGCTGCAGCATATGTATTGTTCCCATCTGGAGCACGTAAGTTATTGTCCAAGGCGCAGAATTCGTCACCAGCTTTAGCTGATGCCTTTTTGTGTCGTTCTTATGAGTTGAATGCATGGCAAATCTATCCGGCTGCTGCGATACAGTTGGATCAATGTATAAACTACGGAGTAGACCAAAATCATTTTTTTACTTCCACAATTTCTCCCAGTGATAGTTTAAAACCCTCTGCAAATGGTGTTTGTGACTATTTGGGGTTTAAGATGCGTCGGATTGTAGCTCAATGCCGTATGGGGTGGCGGCAATTGAGTGTTTATAATCTAGCCGACCGATCTATGATTCCAATAATAAAAAGTGATTTCGAGGTTTAATTTGTGCATAGTAGTGTAGATTGTAGTGGTCGAGCTAGTCAGGTAGTTTTGAGTATTTTGATTCCTGTGTTTAACGTGGAAGCTTATTTACCAGCATTGTTGGATAAATTACTACCTAATTTACCTGATCAGGTTGAGGTTATATTTTATGATGATGTTTCTCCAGATCAATCAGTAGCTATTATTCAGCAGTATCAGCAATTATATTCTAAGACGCACATCAAGCTATTACGTGGTGAGAAAAATATAGGTATAACCCAGGTTCGACAACAATTATTGCTGGCCAGTCAAGCGGCCTATGTGTGGTTTATAGATTCTGATGATTGTGTTGAAGCAGGGGCCGCTGAGCAAATTTTAGGCATTATCGGTAAATGTAAACCTGATGTGATTCTTTTTGACTACGATGTTTTTTATGATGATGGGGGACTTAAGTATCGGGAAACTTTATCCTTAGCTCCCGTTAATACTCTGTTAACGCAGAAACCGGGTCAACTATATTGTTTGGCGATTATGGATGGAAAACATTATTTTTGGAACAAGGTTTTTCTACGCAAGCTAGTGATAGATGCCTGTCAATTCTCGATTCCAGCTTATGAAGATATAGCCAATACTCCTAAGATACTTAATTTGTGTCAGACCTATTATTACTACTCCAAAACTTTAATTCATTACCGTATCTGGTCAAATTCTATTGTACAGAAAATGAGCATAAAACAGGCTTATGGTATTGAGGCTTATATTACTCAGGCAATTTATGCCCGCAATGTAGTAAGGAGTAGAAAATGTTGTGCATATTTATCTTATAAAGCTTATATTTACTATAAGCGTTTATGTCGTAAAATAATAAAATCTGAGTTGCCAGAATCAGTTAAGTATGATTTTTTGGATCTATCAAAAAAAATTTATGGTCAAAATCCTTTTTCGTTAGCCCAAATTATTGGGTCGCTTTTGCTCAGTGGTATGTGGGGAAAGGCTGCTAAAATTCTAGTTTATGCTGTCTTAACACGAAAGTTAGATTGTTAGGTTAGGCTATTAAACTATTTTTAATCTCTTAGTACTAATCCAAGTTTGCATTATTTTTTTTTCATCATCCCAGTTATGACCTGTCCAACCTTCATTAGTGAAATTGTGGATGAGGACTTCATGCTTAGGGTAGTTTTGTAAGATAAAATCAATGGCCAATAAGCCTGTACTAGGCTGGCGAAAACCTAGAATATTGACACAGTGCTGATACACATCACAGGGGATGGTGTTAATGTGATATTGATTTAAGTTAAATTTTTTGATCCATTGTGGAAAGCGCCAGCAATATTTTATCCGCTTGTGCAATGGTATTTTTTGATATCTACTAAACCAGATATCTTGTTTGCTGTAGCGGAAAAAAATTTGCATATCAGCTTTAAAAAGCTGGTGATCTATCTTGAGATGGCGTATCTGGGTATAGCCATTGGCAATGAAAGTCCAATCCGCCATTAGTGAGCAACTAGGGTTCGGTATGTTGAAACGGACTACGATATCATCGCTTTTAATTTCTTCAGTAATGGGATGCTGTTCATCTGCATTACCAATAATAAAGAATTTACTATGTGATTTAACTGTTTTCATTTTGCTTGGGCTTATTGCCAATAGTTTTTTAACCAAGGTGCCGGCAATACTTTGCGATACCATTTTCCGCCTCCACCTTTGATGGCATCAGGAGGATTGACTTCTCCATGAAAAACGATGATTTTACCATTGTTAGGCTGCTCAGGTGCTTGCCATAAAGCAAAAGGCATTTTTTTTAGAACATCATATTTATAGCTAAGGCACCAACCTGTTGGCCAATAGCTTAGTTGGTGATGCTGGCGGATATACCAAGATAAAAAGGCTTGTTCATGACGAAATTGCTGACGAATTTGTGTGAAATGGCTACGGAAGTAAGTCATTAGATCGGGGATGGATCCAATATTAAAGCGATAGACAGAGCTGTTACCTACCATTCTCCATGGTTTTTTCCAGTCACGTATGATCAAAACCTCATCTTGACGGCCGGCTGGCTGGGTAAAAAAGCAGTCAATGTTATCAATAATGACAATATCAATATCTAGAAATAAGGCGATACCATTAAGACCGTATAAATCCGCACTGAATGTGATAAGTTTGTTCCAGCCTCGTTCCGGCAAGCCGTTAGGTAAATCTAATGGGATAAGAGGATAACACTGTATTTCAGGATATATGTCCTTCGTGTCATCGGTTAAGCACACCATGGTAAACGGTACGGTCAGATGTCGTTTAACCATGTTGTAAAGTCGATTAACGTACTCGGCTGGATATTTGTTCCCCCATTTCATGCATAAAATGTAATTTTGTGGCTGGATGTTCATATGGAAAATCGATTCTGTCTGATTTTTGCGATGAAGTATATCATTTTGGGATGTATGCTGTTCATATGAATGATGTGCTGAAAATGCTTTATTCTGTAAATTAATAGATGGTCTTTTTTTGTCGATGGTTGCTACATGGGAATTTAGTGTTAAACTTGATTTTGTTTGTGTAAGAATATACTTTTCTAATTAATATTCAATGATGCTGTATGGATGATTAAGATTGGTTTAAGTAGTTGGTTCTATGATCAATTATGGATATGAAAACTGCAGTGAATAAGTTTGCTTAATTCTGCTGTTATCCGGGCAATTAAGGATGGTGAATGAAGAAAGTTTTATGGATTTTATTTAAGAGTAATTTGATCGTACGGATGTTGGTATGTATGATCATTGGTGGTTTTATTGCAGCTTTTTTGCCGCAATACGGGGTGAAGTTGGAATTTTTAGGAAAGGTATTCATTCAGGCTTTGCGTGCAGCAGCACCTATTCTGGTCTTTGTTTTAGTAATATCTTCCATTGTCAATAATAAGTTTGATAATGTATCGAGTATTAAATCGGTGGCGTGGCTATACGCGTTAACGGTTTTGATTTCAGCAATTTTGGCTTCGACAGTAAGCTATTTATATCCACTACATCTGGTTATGGATGTGCCGCCAATTTCTGAAAAACCACCGGAAGGTGTGGCAGAAATTCTACAGAATATTATTCTCAAATTTGTCGATAATCCAGTAGATGCTTTGGTAACCGGTAATTTTCTGAGTATTCTTGCTTGGGCTACTGCCTTGGGAATTGCCTTGCGTCATAGTAGTGACGCCACAAAATCAGTGATTAAAAACTGGTCAGATGCCACTATTTGGGTGGTACGTCTAGTGGTTGCTATTGCTCCTTATGGGGTATTGGGCTTAGTAGCCGCACATTTTACCAGTGATGGTCTGGCTAAATTAAAAAACTATTTGGAACTGATTGGGGTATTACTGGGATTGATGATATTCGTTGCGTTGGTAGTCAATCCGTTGATCGTTTTCCTGAATTTTCGTAAAAACCCATATCCGTTGGTGCTGACGTGCTTGCGTTATAGTGGTATCACGGCTTTCTTTACTCGCAGTTCTGCAGCCAATATTCCGGTAAATATTCGTTTGGCTGAGCGGATGCAACTACCAGAGGAGATTTATTCACTCTCCATTCCGCTGGGTGTAACCATGAGTATGAATGGTGCCGCAATCACTATTACTACTATGACTATGGCTACTGTGCATACTATTGGGGTGGATGCTAGCTTTATTCAGACTTTACTATTAAGTATTCTTGCTACAATATGTGCTTTAGGGGCGTCGGGTGTTCCCGGAGGTTCGCTGTTATTAATTCCAGTGGCTTGTAGTATGTTTGGCATTGACCCTGCTATATCTGCTCAGGTTGTTGCAATTGGTTTTGTCATTAGTGAAATTCAGGATTCAGCTGAAACAGTATTAAATTCGTCAAGTGATATGCTCTTTACTTCGGTAGTCGGATTGAAACAACAGGGTAGGGATCCTAGTAAAATTGAACTATTACCCGAATAATCAAATCGTATTTTTGCAAACCGCAGTATGTAGATACTGCGGCTTTTTTATATTATTTTAAGTGTTTAATTGACTATGATATGAATATTTTTAGGTGCAATAGGGGTTGGATTTTTAAAATTATTGTCTTCATTACTGTGCTATTATATGTACCTGTTAATATTTTGATTGCTTAGACATTCTTTATTTTTGAGTATAGGAAGTGTCCCTGATTCGTTCTACAGAAATATTCTTTTGATTGGTACATATCCTGCTCTTAGATATAAATTTTGTTATTTCTAAAAATTTTGTCTTTGATTTGACCATGTATAATTTTATTGGTTCTGTGTATGCATTCCGTTGTTCATACTATGTGAATTAGCAAGAAGTTTACTTTTACCAGTATAAATATGTAACATTTGATTTAAATGCAAGCAATTTAGGCCGAAGATGGGAATGTTTGAATTTCCAGGAAAATAAAGGTATATGTTTCATTGATATCTATAATTTTTTATGTACTAGATACTTTAAATAGCAGTAATTTGTTAAATTTCTAGATGATTATTAGAAATTAATAAGTTGAAATATTGGCAGTAAGGGGTCGAGAAACGGATAATTAAATATTTCTTCACAAAATTGAGAAATTTTGCCTAATGAGATGGATAACAGGAATTTTATTTTTAGTATTTGAATTAATAAGTTTTTATGGTTTTAATGGCTGTTAGGGTATCAATGTATATATTAAATTAAGTATATATTTTCATTCTATTTGCTGTAAAATTACAAAAAAAGTTAATTATGATGTCGATCAGGAGTTTATGCATGAGTAGCGATGTAATTAAGGTTTTTGTTGGCTGCGATCCCAATAACTGTGATTTAGAGCAATTAATGGTGGTGGATTACAGTATTCACAAACATACATCCAGTCCAGTAGAAATTATCTGGATGCAATTAAGTCACGATCCAAACAGTCCTTGGTATTCAGATCCAAAGACTGGAGCTGGATGGCATACGGAAAAATGGGCCACGCCATTTTCAGGTTTTCGCTGGGGTATACCGGCTGCTTGTAATTACGAAGGGCGTGCCATTTATATGGATGCGGACATGCTTATTTTGGCAGATCTTAAAGAGTTATGGGAGCATCCGATTGAAGGTGAAGCTATTGTAGCCACTAAAGAAGTGCATGATCATGCAAGAGGTAAACGCTTTACCCGTTTGTGTACTTGTGTATGGGATTGTGCTAAAGCAAAAGATAAATTACCTAATCTAGCTACTTTGCGTGCGGATCCTGATTCACATAAAAAGTTAATGGCCGAAATCAAGCTGCATCCAGAATGGGTTCAGCCTTATACCGAGGCTTGGAATTGTGTTGATGGAGAAGGTTTGCCGATTGAAAAAATGAAAATTCTGCACTATTCTGATATGGGTACACAATTCAGTCATAAATATTCGATTCCGCGTTTAACCGCTGCCGGACAAAAACACTGGTTTGACAGCGATATTCTGCCACATCCGCGTAAAGATCTAGAGGCATTGTTTGACCAATATTATCAGGAAGCTTTGAATGCGGGTTATAAACTGGAAAATTACGCCGTTGAACCATTTGGCTCTTTTCCTAAGGAATCGCAGGTAGGCTATAGTGGTAATGAAGTAACCCGTAAGAAAAAACAAAAATCTTGGCTTTCACGAGCTTGGAGAACTTTGCGTGGGCGTGATTAAGTTTATCTGATATTGTCTGTAGCAGGCGGTTAAATTTTAGATTTAACCGCCTGTTGTTTTTATTTAGTGATGCTTAATCAAGGAGCGGACAAGTATATCTAGTTCGGCGGCATGATTTCCTGGGGTATTTACGATTGCTACTACTACTAAAGGTCTTTGAGCTGTTGTCTTGGGAATCCAATACCCGGCCAATGCATTGACGTTGTTAAGGGTGCCGGTTTTTAAATGCCATTGTCCCTGAGTGTTTTTAAAGCGATGCTTAAGTGTCCCGTCGATACCTCCGATGGGTAAGCTGTTGATAAATTCCTGAGAAAACGCTGATTTATAAGCTGTCTGCAATAGTTGCCCTAATAAATGCGCGCTAACGCGTTCTTTGCGTGACAATCCTGAGCCATTTTCCAATTGCAGTTTGGTGGTGTCGATGCCGGCACGCCGTAGTATTTGCAGAGTTACGGCCTTGGCATTTTGTACGGTATCACCTTGTTGTCCTTCACCTAGGCGTAAAAATATTGTTCGAGCAATGGTGTTATTAGAATATTTGTTCATTGCACGGATGATGTCGGCCAGTGGTTTGGATTGATGTGCTGCCAAAACTGTGGAGTTTTGTGGCAAGGTACCAACGCTATAACTGATATCAGTACTGTTTTGACGCCACCATGCACGAAAACTTTGTGCTGCATATTCTACTGCGGCCAATTTATTGGTATTAATAAACCATTTTTTCTCTATACAACTTTTAGGTACTTTACCCTGAATGTGAAGTGTGTGGCCATTAAAAGTGGTATGAATAAATTTTTCAGCTGAAGGACATGGTATGTTGTGATCCAGCCACTTTATTTGCTGATTGACTGTAACGTTTGGTAAGGGGGGATCAAAGTTGACGACTGGCTGATGATGCTCGTTAGCTGTTATGGCTAGCCACCAAACTCGATAGGCGAGCATATGCGGGTCAGGAGGGGTAACAAATACTTCATTATGATCGGCTATAAAGTTTTCAGCACTACCGGTATTTGACCAAATGCTTCGATCTAATACCAGTCGACCATTAATTTTTCTGATCCCCTTTGCCCGAAGTTGTGCCAGCATGCGCTGTAAATCACGCTGGTCAAATACTGGATCACCGCTGCCATACCAGTATAGGTTTCCTTGTAATACACCATTTCTAACTGGCGCATCACTACGCCATTCTGTTAGCCATTGATATCTGGCACCTAGCTGTTGCATGGCAACAAAACCGGTGACCAGTTTCATGGTAGAGGCTGGATTGACAGCTTCATCAGCACGATGCTGATAAATAATTTTTCCAGTTTGTAAATCGGCAACATATACTGCTGTTTTGTTTGGTGGCAGTTTGCCAAACGTAATAGCAAGTACGCTTTGTAGCGGGATTAGCCACAAGAAGATAAGGATATAAAAGAAGGTATTTTTACATTTCCATGGGATCAACATCGATTAGCCAGCGTGTTCTGTTGTAATATTTGCTAAGAAAGGTTAACCAATTATCCCATAATGTTATTGTTTGGTGAAGTTCTTTGCGTTGATTACTTTCTAGGAACACCTGTGCTCGTTCGTAACCGGCTAATCGTGCCATAAGCATGGGTACCGGGCCAAATATATGAACTTTTGCAGATAATTGTTCATGTTGCCTGATACCTTTCAATACTTGACGTAATAATTCCTGTGCAGCATTCATGGTTTTGGCATCGGCTCGAATAGCGGCCATATGGGTATATGGCGGCATGTTCATTTCTTCTCTTTCAGCCAGTTCTGCACTGGCAAAGGCAATATAATCGTGTGCCACTAATGCTTGGTATACTTTGTGCTCTGGCTGTTGGGTCTGAACCCAGACCTCACCACTGCTATTTGCCCGTCCTGCCCGTCCACTTACTTGCATCAATTCGGCGAATAAACGCTCGGGAGCACGGAAATCGGCACTGTAAAGGCTGTTATCAGCGTTTAATACTACGACTAGATTCAGGTGGGGAAAGTCGTGTCCTTTGGCTAGCATTTGGGTTCCAACCAATACATCTACGTCGTGATTGTTAATTTGGTTATAGATGTTATCCCAATCCTGTTTACGCGAGGTACTGTCGCGATCCACTCGTATTATCTTCGCCTCTGGCAATAATTTTTGTAGATTCTCTTCGATGCGCTGGGTACCCTGACCGACTGCTGTTAAATCTTGATTGCCACATTCTGGGCAACTATGAGGAATAGGTTGATGAAAATCGCAGTGATGGCAGCGCAGCTGTTTGCTGTATTGATGCAGCACCATTTTAGCAGAACAGTTTGGACAGCCAAAGGCGTGACCACAAGCACTGCAAAAGAGGGCAGGTGCAAAGCCGCGGCGGTTTAGGTAAACCATGCTCAGCCCCCCTTGTTGGAAGTTTTTTTGCAATTTTTGTTTGATAACTTCACTGATGCCTTGATCTAGCGGCAACCGGCGGGTATCGAGTAAATGGATTTTTGGTAGCTGAGCGTTAGCATGGGCGCGCTGGGTTAACTGCAATAGTTGATATTGATGTTGTTTCACCTGATACCAACTTTCTAAAGAAGGTGTAGCACTGCCTAATACGATAGGGCAGGCATGCTGCTTCGCCCGCCACACGGCCAAATCTCGAGCATGATAGCGCAAATCTGTCTGTTGTTTGAATGAGTGGTCGTGTTCTTCGTCAATGATAATCAGACCGAGATTTTGTAGTGGGGTAAAAATGGCTAAACGAGTGCCGATAATGAGGGCAGCTTGACCAAGTGCTGCACGCAAATAGTTACGCGTGCGTTCCCCACTGGCTGTTTGACTATGCAGTAGGGCGGTAGCTGTATGTGGAAAGCGTTGATGTACACGCTGCAATAGCTGCGGAGTTAGGTTTATTTCCGGCAGCAGAAATAATACTTGCTTACCCTGTTGTAGCACTTTAGCCATGATGTCAAAGTAAACTTCTGTTTTACCGCTACCGGTTACGCCATAGAGTAAATAAGGCGCAAATCGATCTAATCCAGCTTGGACCGTGTGGCTAGCTTGCTGTTGTTGTGAGTTAAGCTGGTACTGGCTAGCAGGAATGATGCCACAGCTCGAAACAGAATCCGCTTCTATCCACCCTAGTTGTTGCCATTTGTGTAAATAGCGTTCAGCCTGATTGTGCTCAGCCTTAAGCTGAGTGAGAGATACTGCAGAAGTTTGCAGGCGATGCCACAAAGCCAGTTGTTTATGAAATCGTGCGGCCGGGGCATTCTGTTTGCGGCCAAGTTTGGATAATTTGTATACTTTGTCTGCCACAGGTAGTGCGATGGTTTTGGGTTCGCGCATGCCCTTAGGTAATGCTGAGCTAACCGCTTGTCCTAAAGGATAGTGATAATAACGGGCGGTGAAAGTTAATAATTCCCGCCAGTCTGATGGTAAAAGCCAGTCATCTTCGAATACAACTTCGATGGGTAAAATTTTTTTAATATCGATATCCGGCTGAATATTACTTTCCCACACTATTGCGGTCATCAATCGTTTGCGAAAACGGACGGCAACACGCGTCCCTGCCGCCAATATGGTTGGATGGGCATAAGTGAGTAATGGGAATAGAGGCACATTTAATGCCAATTGGTGGAAAATCAATGTAACCTGGATTAAATAATGGCAATTATGGTTATTGTATCGCAAAGTTGGTGTCTTTTACCGTTCTGCTATCTGTGCGATAATGAGCTGCGTTAATTTAAGGAGTTAATCTGTTATGTCTGCTTTACCGACATTATTTATCTGGCTGTTGTCTTTGGCAGATATAGACTTAATTCTGAATATGTATACCCGTTAATAAACGGGTTTTTTTATGCCTATTGATAAAGTTTCGAAAGTACATTATGTCTAATCCGTTATATCGGCAAAATTTCATTTCAATTAATGATTTATCTACTGAGCAGTTGGAGTTTTTGTTGGTTACTGCGTTACGTTTGAAACGGCAGCCGCAAAGTAATTTACTACAGGATCGACTGATTGGATCCTGTTTTTTTGAACCGTCAACTCGTACGCGATTGTCGTTTGAGACTGCTATTCAGCGTCTAGGCGGTAAGGTCATCGGTTTTGCTGATGGTGCAAATACCAGTGCCAAAAAAGGGGAAACATTGGCTGATACTGCGCGAATCATCAGTAATTATGCTGATGTAATTGTAATGCGTCATCCCAGAGATGGTGCAGCACGAGTGGTCAGTGAATTTGCGCAGGTACCGGTGATTAATGCGGGCGATGGCACTAATCAGCATCCATCACAAACCTTGCTTGATTTGGTAACCATTCAGGAAACGCAAGGCAAGCTGCAAGAGTTGAAAATTGCTCTGGTTGGGGATTTGAAATACGGTCGTACGGTGCACTCGCTGGTTCAAGCACTTAGTAAATGGGGCTGTGAGTTTGCTTTTATCTCGCCGTCAACACTGGCCATGCCAGACTATATTTGTGAGCAGCTGGATGATATCGGCAGCAGTTATCAAATTTTATCCAGTTTAGAAGAGGCTGTGGTGTGGGCAGATATTGTGTATATGACTCGTGTTCAGCGAGAACGATTTGATGAACAGGAGTTTGCTCGTATCGGCAACAGTTACAGGCTATGTGCAGATATGTTGACGCAGGCTAAGTCAAATATGCGTATTTTGCATCCTTTGCCTCGAGTAGACGAAATTCACCCTGAGGTGGACAGCAGTATTCATGCCTATTATTTCCAGCAGGCAAACAATGGTATATATGCTCGTCAGGCTATTCTGGCTGCCATTATGAATGAATCTATTTAAATAATATCTAATGCATAAGAAAGAAGAAAATGAATCAGAAAAAATTGAGTGTTGAAGCAATTAAAGATGGTACGGTAATTGATCATATCCCGGTTGGACAGGGATTAACTATTTTGCGCCAGTTTAAATTATTGCATTCGGGTAATGCGGTAACAGTGGGTTTTAATCTGAGTAGCCAATCCAGTGGTAGTAAGGATATTATCAAGATCTCAAGTCTGTTAATGGACGATTCGATGGCCAACCGACTAGTGTTATTTGCGCCTCAAGCAACTGTGAACGATATTGAAAATTTTAAGGTGGTGCGTAAGCGCACATTGACCTTACCAGATACAATCAGTGAAGTTTTTTCTTGTCCCAATAGTAATTGTGCCAGCCATGGTGAACCGGTAAAAAGTAAATTTTATGTACGTATGAATCGTGGCGAAACACGCTTACGCTGTCACTATTGTGAAAAAACCTTTGCACGCAAGTCGGTTATCGAAGCCTAGCTAGCCATGTTTGTATTGATGCTCTCCAGCGTTGACTACAGTCCAAAAGCAGTAGCATGAAAATTGATATGGCTTTCAATAAAGCTACTGACAAAATAATAGCTGTGATCGTAACCTTCACGCAGATTATAGTAAATTTTAAAACCTTTGTTGGCTGCAGTATTAGCAAAATTATTAGGCGACAATTGTGTGGGATAATACTCATCGGCACTACCCTGATCGATGAGTATTGGTAAGTTGTTGGAGATCTTTTGTTGTAACAGTAAAGTGCTGTCATATTGTGCCCAGTCTGCTTTGTTTGTTCCCAGATAGGCAGTAAATGCTTTTTTCCCCCAATTGCTAGCAGATGGATGGGCAATGGGAGCAAAAGCCGATACTGATGTATAACGGTGGGGATTTCTCAGCCCAATCATTAATGCCCCATGCCCGCCCATACTGTGACCACACAGACTGCGTTGATTATTCACTGGCAAATGCATTTCGATCAACTGTGGAAGTTCAGTCACAATATAATCATACATCTGATAATGCTGCGCCCAAGGCTGAATGGTAGCGTTAACATAAAAACCTGCGCCCTGACCTAGGCTATAGGCGGCAGCATCTGCGATATTGTCTCCACGCGGGCTTGTATCGGGCATGATTAACACAATTCCCCATTCTGCAGCAAAACGCTGAGCTCCACTTTTAATAGAAAAGTTTTCATCGGTACAAGTCAGCCCACCTAAACAGTACAGTACAGGACGATGGTATCCATGCAAGGCGCGTGAGGGTAGGTAGACTGAAAATGTCATATCACAATGATTAAACTGGCTATAGTGACGATAACGTCTTTGCTCGCCATTAAATAGTTTTTGTGTGGCAAGTAAAATCAAATCTGACATAACCATTGGCTCCAGTCTTACTGAATAAGTTAATATAAACTAACACAATTTAGAATTCTAGCCCAGACTAGGAAGGTACTTGGACTGACAGAGAGATTAATGTTAGCTAAACAGTGTCCAGACAGGTTTGCAGATAGGTGGTAATTGCGGGCAGCAGCCTAATTGTCCTCCGCCATAATCTCCTTCGCGATGAAAATCACTACCACTACTGGCTAAAAAGCCAAATTGCTGTGCCAGTAAAGCGTAGTTTAGACGGTCATTTAAATTGGTTCGACCACTGTGTACTTCGATGGCTTCGCCACCACATTCTTTAAAGTCGCTGAATAGATTACGTCGGGCGGTGGCGGATAGATCATAACGCATCGGATGAGCAATCACAGCTATACCCCCGGCATGATGAATGGCTGCTACGGTTTCACTTAATCCAGCCCATTGGTGTTTGACACTACAGGATTTACCGTCACCTAAGTATTTTCGAAAAGCATCAGCTTTTTTGCGTACATGGCCACTGTTAACCAAATAATCTGCAATATGGGTACGTGTGACCATTTCAGCATTGGTGGCCAATGCAATGGTGCCGTCATAGGCACCAATAATGCCTTTTTTGGCCAGTTTATCGCTGATGGCGCGTAAACGGAGCAACCGACCAGCGCGCACTTGAGCCAGCAGGTTTTGTAATGTTGTATCTTCTAAAGCAATATTTAGACCAATAATATGGATGGTACGTCCCCGCCAGCTTACGGAGATTTCTACCCCGTTAATAAATTTTATATCCAGTTGGTCTGCCATCTTGCGCGCTTCAATCAGTCCTGCAGTATGGTCGTGATCAGTTAAGGCCATCAAAGTACAACCATTGGCATGAGCCAGACGTACTAGCTGTGTAGGAGTCAAAGTACCATCAGAAATGGTAGAGTGGCAATGTAAATCAATACTCATGGTGCTTATTATTCGGCATCTATAGCTTTAAACAGTGTTTGTTGTGTATTATATAGGTAGCTTATTTATTGATAATGAATTAGTTAAACTAATGTATAGTCATTTCCATCGTCATGATATTTATCTTTAATATTGGTGGAAAATTGCTTGGCAATAATACGGTGTTTTCATGCGGTCTGATTAATGATATCTATTTCATGGCCTTCAAACTGGATACTTTCGCCTGCCATTATCTTTGCGGTTTTTCTGGTTTCTATCTGACCATTGCGTCGGACTAAACCTTCGCTGATTAGTTGTTTAGCTCGTCCACCACTTTCGACTAATCCAGTCAGTTTTAATAAATCGCATAATGCGATGTGGGGGTGCCCATCTAGATTAAATTGTTGTTTCATTAAGTTTGCCTTTCTTTGCATCTGTATTGTAGCTGGTGTCGGTGTTGAATAGGGTATTGTTGTGTATATAATCAGACAGCTGACAGAAAATATGTTGTTAATGGCTTAAATTAAAGGAGAAATTCGTGGATAGTGTTGCTTGGCTTAGAAAATTAATTGGTTTTGATACGACCAGTAGGACCAGTAATATGGCATTAATTAACGATATTGCCAATTATTTGGAAAACCAAGGTTTATCACCTTGGCTTGTGCATAATAATAAAAGGGATAAAGCCAATTTGTTTGTTACGATTCCGGCTTCAGGTGGTCAGACAAATGGGGGAGTCATTCTCTCCGGCCATACTGACGTGGTTCCTGTCGATGGGCAGGAATGGGTATCTGACCCTTTTGTGGCTGATCTTCGTAATAATTGCTTATATGGTCGAGGCAGTAGCGACATGAAAGGGTTTATAGCTTGTATACTGGCTGCAGTTCCGTCTATGCAGTCGGCAAAATTAACCAAGCCTTTGCATATAGCGCTTTCTTACGATGAGGAGATTGGTTGCCTTGGTGCACCAGTCATGTTAACTGAATTAGCCAAGCGTAATTTGCAACCGCAATATTGTATTGTCGGAGAACCAACTTCAATGCAAATGGTTATTGCACATAAAGGGATCAATACTTTTTGCTGTGAAGTTCATGGCAAAAATGCTCATTCTTCCTTAACACCACAAGGCGTTAATGCAATCGAATATGCAGCTAAGCTGATAGTGTTTATTAATCAGTTGGCGCAACAGCTACAGTCACGCGCGGATCTAGACCATGCTTTTGATGTGCCATTTGCCACAGTTTCAACCGGTATGATCCGTGGCGGTACTGCCATCAATATTGTGCCAGAATACTGCGCATTTGAATTTGATTATCGCAATCTACCACATATGACAGTAGCAGAACTAATCCAACCTATAGAGGATTATATTGAAAGGGAAATTTTACCGGCTATGCAAGCTATAGCGCCTGAGGCGAATGTCAAATTAACACATAATGTGCAAGTGCCGGCTTTAAATGATGTAGATAATCAACAATTGCATGAGCTAATAGTGCACTTGGTTGATGATGAGCATCGAGCTAAAGTCGCTTATGCTACGGAAGGTGGGCAGTTTCAAAATAGCGGTATTAATACGGTTGTTTGTGGTCCTGGCAGTATCAGTGTGGCGCACAAAGCAAACGAATATATAGAGTTGGAGCAGCTTGGTCGCTGCGATCGTTTTCTACATGAATTGATTAAAAGTCAGAGTGTCTAACCATTAATAATTTATACGAAGGTAAAAATTGCTGGTTTAAATCAATTCTAAGATAAACAAGACTTACTGGGTTTATACATAAAACTTTGAGTACAGAATGGGTTAATGCGCTGTACAGTTATCATTAACATTATTAACTATTTTTGATTGCTTATTGGGCTAAACAGGTTGTTTGTAGGTAATAATATGTTTAATAAAGTGTTTTATTTGGTCGATTGGCCATTTTGAATTAAGCATTTAAAATAATGCATCGATTAGATGGGTAATGATGATCATTTTGAATATGACAAAGTTATCAACTTTAATCTTGTAGTTAATAACATCAATAACGTATTGCTTAAAGTCGCAGAATATTTTATTTTTGTCGTTTAGTTGGTAACAAAGTGAAAAAGTAACAATTTATTTAAATCATGATGCTTTCATTTGGTGAGACTTGGGCCGGTAATGATGCTTATATTGGTTCAATCAGCAACCTTATTCACAGATTAGCACTGTATGTTTGAGTCTATACCTGATGATGAATATGGTTATCACACCTATCAAAACAGCATGTTTTTACTAAAATCACGGCATTATTGATAGCATTAATGAAATCCAGAAAGACATACTTACTAAACAAAATATAGAAATACTCCAGCATATATCGACTCACAAATAATCTATAAAAAATTAAATCATTGTTAAATATGATGTCGACGAGCATCTAATCTGCCATAAAAAATATATAACAGTAGCGCTTTGCCAATTGTTCATTTAACTGTTTTTAAGTTGTGGCTGATACTAAAGTCATTTATTCTTTTGATGATTTGTCAGAAAACTAATGTCAAAAAAGGCTTGAGTTACAAAGTCATGAGGGATAAATATTGCCGCTGCTATAATATTTCAAAAGCAGAACTAACACCAATTCAAATATTAACCAATAACCATGATTGTTCTATTTTTATTAAGTGATAGTATATTTATTTGGCTGTATTGTTAAGCGTTGAGGTTAGCTGAAGGTTGATTAGATGAACACAAAGGTTAGAACAGAATGATAAATATGGTTAGATGCGCGATCAGAAATGAAACAGATATCTGCTAAAAATTGAAATGACTAAGCCAAATGCAAAAAGCCTGGTTCCGCCCATTGAAGGCAAGAGAACCAGGAAACATAGACAAACAAACTGTTTATTCTGTCAGCAATAAAGTAGATTAATTGACTTGAAAACTGATACTTTCAGCATAAACTTTATTGAGTCGAGAATGTAAAAAAATAAAGTAAATACATTTTATCTACTCCTACATATTATTTCTTGAAAATGTAACCATATATCGCTGTTGAGTATTCAATATGTTATTAATAAAGCTATCTGGTCGGTTGGTTAATTTGCCATATTTATATGTTTATAAACTAGCAACCCCTAGAAGCCAACAATTAGCAGAGTAATTTAATTAAAGTAGCCTTATTATGTCAGGACAAGAAATTTTCTTATCACAATTCAAAATTTGAACAAACCAATTGTAAAAGGAAACAGACGTAACATTACGCTATCGAGATAACGTAAAATACTATATATAAACATAGCCATAACACAGTCTTACCCGATTATTCCTAATTACGCCGCTATGGGTTTTCAGGCACAATGGGCGACAAAAGAATGGCAAGACTGGATGACTGTTAATCAGAACCGGTAGACATAAAGCTTACATGTCATTGTAAGTGTGCAATGACTTGGTTTCCAGATAAAGATTTTCAGAATTCTATCTGTTTGATATTACAGATTACAGCCTTCCAGAGCTGCACGTCATAGTTCAATACTAAGTATTTATCATACGGTGAAAGAATTTATTTGTCAATATTTTGTGAATAAAAAACTATTTAAGTAATTAATATTTTTATATTCGTTAATTAGATTAATTAGCGTAAGTTGGTTTTGTTTGTTGTAATATATTGTTTTAATTGATATTAAAAATATTTAAATTTTATTGATATATATTTTCATATTAATAATCATCATGCATTAGGATTATTTTGAATTAATGAATCGCGTGATTAAAAGTATAAATGTCTAATATCCAGTCTGAGCTTCAAACTTTTAAACAATAAATCTGAATTTATAACCAAAAATCATATTTTGAAATGAGAATGAAATATTAACACTTACTGAAATAAATGCTCAGTTCATTTTTTTCTGACTTAATCTAACCAAAATTTATTTGTCTTATAAACTGCTTATCGGTTACCAGTCGGATTGTATTAAACAGTTTATTTTTCAGTAAAAGGAAAATGATCAATTAATTCAAACGTACACGATGGTTTTTTAGTGCTGATTCCAAAGCACAAATGGTGAAACTTGATTAGCAGGGAAAATCGCGTAGTGAATTGGTCAAGGAATAAGATTTGATGCTACTCGCTTTAGATCGTCGGATAAACCAATCAAATAAAAGCAGATCATTTAAGACTAAGGATAACTGCACTCTAGAACAAAATGAACTGATTGCGTTACAAAAAGAGCTAAAACAGCTACGCATAGAAACCGATGCCATAAAGCAGGCTGCACTGATCATGGCATGAAAATCAAAATCCTGAAAGTGAACCAACATTGTTATGCTGTAGCGGTACTATGTCGCTGCTTGGGGATATCCAGGCATTATGTCTATAATCAATACAAAGCAACCAAACAGAAATCGATCGCCAATCACGCCGAGAAAACATTAGCTATTTTTAATCGCAGTTATCAATCATATCAAACCAGACGCATTCGTTTTGCCTTATAACAAGCGGGCATCAGTGTTTTCCTTTGTTGCATTGCCTGGGTAATGAGGTCGCTAACATTGATATCAAAGTATACGATTAAACGTTATCGAGGATATCAAACAGCAAGCAATAGCGCAGTCACAGCTAATCATTTACAGCGCCAATTTAATGTAGGTAGCAAACAGCAGATTATCGTGGCAGACTTAAGCTATATTCGTGTTAACCATTGCTGGAATGATTTGTGTGTACGACTGAATTTATCGAACCGACAGATTGCCGGTTATCGTGTTGGACAACATAAAACAGCAGATTGAGTGATGTCTGCACTAAGTCAAATTAAGCAACCGCTGTCATCATTACATCTGTTTCATTCAGATAGAGGAAAGGAGTTTGATAATCAGTTGCTAGATAAATGTTTCAACGCATATAGTATACAAAGTGCACTGAGTAAAAAAGGATGTTCGTGTAACAATGCGGCGGCAGTATTAAAAGCATTAAAACTGAATTTGTTAAAGGGAAAAAATTCATGATAACCGAAGAATGACAACAAGTCCTTATGGCTTATACTTATTGATACAATCATAAACGGTTACATTCATTGTTAGGCTATTTACCTCCGGTAGAGTTTAACAAACGGCTAGCCCTTAATTTTGTTGTTTGAATAGGTGTTGCCATTCCATACGGAATAAAATAGGCGATAAGAAATCAAAAGATGGAAGACCATTTCCAAATAGTCATATGGGTAACGCACATGCAGAAATAGGTGCATTACAACAGGCAGCGGATAAGGGAGTAACTAAAGGTGCTGATGCGGTTATGAAAGTGACAGGAAAGGATCTTTGTGATTATTGTCAAAAGGATGTAGTTGCAATGGCACAAGCATCAAAACTTAACTCATTAAAAATATTTGCAGAGACAAAAACAGCCTATAAAACATATGAATGGGAAGCTGGTATGGCAAGATTTAAGATAACGGAGACTCCAAAATGGTAAATAGATTTAAATTCAATGGACGCCTTTACGGTGAGGTATTTTATAATGACACAGGTATTGTTAACCTTAATCCGACAATAGAAGATATAAATAATTCTCTGGATTTATTTGTATCAAATAGTGGTGTTCTTTATTTAGAACAAAATAAAGAAGAAGGAAATATTCCTTTTAGGTTAACGACTTATGCAGAAAAACAAAAATATCTGGTTATGTTTGGAAAATCAAATCCGGAAGTTGATGATGGTGTAGAAGTAAGAACCTTTTGGGATGATACACGTGCCCCTGGATTAATAAGTTTACAAGGTGACTTATGGGATAATAGAACTATAAGCGAAAATTTTAGTCTAGTCAGAAAAGCTTTTAATGAGTTTTATCTGACAGGAGATATTGACCAAAATATAGTGAGTTAACTTAAAAGCCTCGAATCATGATTCGGGGCTTTTTACATAAACAGAATGAAGTTCTAATCCAAGAGCTTGGACTGCTCGATCAAAAGGAAAGGCTGATCCTAATAAACCAACTTTGATACGAGATAAAATAGGCGATAAGAAATCAAAAGATGGAAGACCATTTCCAAATAGTCATATGGGTAACGCACATGCAGAAGTAGGTGCATTACAACAGGCTGCGAATAAAGGCTTAACTGAAGGTGCTGATGCAGTTATGACAGTGACAGGAAAAGATGTTTGTGGTTATTGTCAAAAGGATATAGTTGCAATGGCACAAGCTTCGGGATTAAAGTCTTTAAAAGTGTATGCAAAAGAGAATAAAACTAACATACCAAAAATTTATGAATGGCGGGCTGGTATGGATAAATTTGATGTAAGAAAGGTGCAATAATGAAAGTTAAATTTGAGTTTGGTGGATTTAAATTAAAACAGCATAATCGTATTCAATTACCTTTTAAGAGTGATCCAACAATAGATGATATAAATAGTTATTTAGATTTATTTTTATCAAATGATGGTGTTCTTGAATTAGAACAAAATGAAGAGGAAGGTAATATTCCTTTTAAGCTAACGCTTTATGCAGAAAAACAAAAATATCTGGTTATGTTTGGAAAATCAAATCCGGAAGTTGATGATGGCGTAGAAGTAAGAACTTTTTTTGATAAAACGCGTACGCCGGGAGAAGTATATCTCTTGGGAGACTTATGGGATAATTCAATAATTACTGAAGATTTTTCTTTGGTCAGAAAAGCTTTTAATGAGTTTTATCTGACAGGAGATATTGACCAAAATATAGTGAGTTAACTTAAAAGCCTCGAATCATGATTCGGGGCTTTTTACATAAACAGAATGAAGTTCTAATCCAAGAGCTTGGACTGCTCGATCAAAAAGAAAGGCTGATCCTAATAAACCAACTTTGATACGAGTGGATAGGCTACACTAATTCATACAACTTTTTTAGGGGGTAAGGTAAACTTAACCTTAAAAAGGAAAAAATGATGAATCA
>JAGGIK010000033.1 GCA_024103515.1 Snodgrassella sp.
CAGTGAATGCGTAATATTTTCAATCGCATCTGAAATTGCATGCGTATAATCATACATCGGATAAATAACCCATTTATCGCCGGTACGATGATGATGTACACGACGAATACGGTAAATCACCGGATCGCGTAGATTAATATTGCCCGCAGCCATATCAATTTTCAGCCGCAGCGTTTTACTGCCATCCGGAAACTCACCATCACGCATACGTGCAAACAAATCCAGATTTTCCTCAATCGTACGCTCACGATATGGGCTATTTTTACCTGGCTCCGTCAGCGTGCCACGATACTGGCGCATTTCCTCCGCATCCAGATCATCCACATATGCCTTGCCGGCCTTAATCAGCTCCAGCGCATATTCATACAGGCGCTCGAAATAATCCGAAGCAAAACACTCCTCATTCCACTGAAAGCCCAGCCACTGCACATCTTCCTTAATCGAGCGCACATACTCGTCCGATTCTTTTTCCGGATTCGTATCGTCAAAGCGCAGATTACACAAACCATCATAAATATAAGCCAAACCAAAATTCAGGCAGATAGATTTAGCGTGGCCGATATGCAGATAGCCATTTGGTTCCGGCGGAAAACGTGTAATGATTTGTTGATACCGTCCATTTTGCAAATCGTCCTCGATAATAGAACGGATAAAATGGTTATCGGCAAACTGATCTTTATTGAGCATAATTATTAATATAGAGAGAAGACGCTCTGTGTTAGCAGACAAAACAGTTGGTCTGAAATACAATATAAAAATAATTATACCTGAAAAACAATCACCATTTACACAGTACTAACGACTACTTCATTTTATCGACTTAGCAGCAATAAAGTATGCTCATTAAACTGATTGCTCGAAGCCTACAGTATGGTTGCAGTCAGGTTCAGACTTTTTTATGGCGCAGACCCAACGGTGTATTTTATTTAGTAGGCAAGCATAATTGCGCAGGGCTTTTAATTATTTGTCTACACGATTGCTATGGTTGGATAATTGAACATAAAGCATGTAGCCAGATAGGTGATGGTTATTTTTTTATGATAACGTCGCCACATCTTTTGTCGCTGATAAGATGTTAATTTGTCCGTTCTGTTTATTATCGTGGTTTGTCTAATCGTTGCAAGTAATGCGAGGATTGTGGGTATATTTGATGTTATTTAGGTGTTAATTCAATGATATCAATGTTTGTTTTTGGTTATTAGCATTAAAATTGCTGATTAGGATTGTGTACGAATCAGCCCCATTGTGAATAAGTAATTGCTAATGATCAAGAGTGCAGGCATATTTATGCTGGTAAGGTGTCATCGTCATGCAATGGTACTATGTTAATTTATATTAATGTGTTTGAACATCAGTACTTGTACTTTGTTGCGCGTTTATAAAGTATTTGAAATTAATTCGCCGGCAATGTTGCCCCTCACTGCTGCTAGACTGAGATTAGTTCTGTAGCATCAGATCAATTTGTTATGATTATGGTCTCCATATTTGATGGCTGTGAATACATGAGTCTGGTAAATAATATGTTGTACTGGCTTGTATTATTGCATGCTGGCCAAGCCCGTTTATTACTGCCGCTACTGCTCAACGCGTGACTTTTGCTCGCTTAATTGTGCATCTGTTTGGTAGTTTGTATCAGGGTTGTGTGTAAAGCGAGGCTTGCTGAAGGCTCGGCTCGCGTTAGAAAATACCGGCAACTGTTGGGTGCCGGTATTTTTTTTAACGATAGTGGCGTGCGGTACGTCTATGATGTCGGTAGCCACGATGGTAATGGTAGCTGCTGTTTTTGCGATAGTGGTGTTTGCGCACGGAGCTACGTTTGTGGCGATAGGTGCTGTGGCGATTTTTTTTATGGATACCGTAGTGATTGGTTTGTTTGCTGTGCTGACGACGGTAGTGATGATGCTTTTTATTAGCCGGTTTAACCGCATAATGACGTTGTTTTTTGTGAGTACGACGGTAGGTTTTATGAGTTTTTTTGCCATGATGATTAACAGCATGGTGGTGTTGATCAGTATGCCGTCTGCTATGAAATTTAGCACTGAATGCACTGGTACTAAAGATGCACAGAGTAAAGGCAACTAAAGCTGTGGAAATTATTTTACGCATTTAATACTCCAGTTGGTTGTAAAAAATAAATTGGAAGCTCATTCTTGGCTATTGGGTTATTGACCCAATTGATCTTTACTTAGATCACGATAATATTAACATATTTTAATTATATTGTCAGCTTAATATTATATAAATTTGTGAGTTAAGTTTTTAATAAGAAAAATGTTTAATTGTTTGTGCGGATTAGATTTGCTGCCAACAAGTGTCGGTATGGTTTTGGACAGCAATTAAATTGGAAAGAATTGAGTGTTAATTAAAAGTTTATTTGGTTACACATGTACATGTGTATTTTGGTATAAAATGCTATGTGCATATAAATTTGGTAATAAAGCTATTTTGATTATCTTGCTATAATTAAATTTTTTATTTATGTGTTAAATATTCAATCAGAAATGTCTATTTAATTGAAAGGAAATCAGATCCGGCTTTTGTATTAACTACTATTGGTGCACAGGGTAAGAGATTGAATTCGATGTAAATAAAATTGGAGCGGTGTCTATCGGCGATTTTATTGTTTTTAGACCGATCGCGGCCAGCGTTCTGTTGTTATATCTAGAGTCTTCAAGATCGTTCAGATCAGATGGATGTTTTCGACACTGGTATGATCTGGTTGATATAAGGTGCCAGCAAGAAGTGGCCTTTACTTTGTCAATTTAGCTATTAATGGCGCGACTACTGCCAGTAAATACGCATCGATTCACGCATTTATATTGTCGGCTAATTTGTGTGGTTTGATGCTTGATATGGTCAGGTGGATATTGGGGGTCAATTCAAATGTATATTTTCTATTTTATTGGGCAGTTTTATAGCATGCAAGTGGTTTGCTGGCAAGCGTTGATTGGCGTGGTTAAATTGCTTGGTAAAGGTGGAGGGTTTGATACTCGGAGCAATTGTGGTTTAGGGGGAACTCTACTAGCCAATAAGAATTATGCTTAAAATAATTTTTTGGAGCATTTATTTGTCTTGATTGTTAGAGATAAATCTCAGCACAATTATTTATGATAAGTCTGGTTTAATTGATTAGCCAATTAGAATTAATGTGTTTGTTTTAATGGTTATATTTTTTACTGCTATATTATTGTAGCTTTGATGTAGCTTGAACTTGTTTTGATTATATCAGTTCACTGCTTTTTTGGCCTTAATTGGTCTTTTCTGTTTTTTAGCTTTGCAAGCATCACCAGTAACAATTAGGCTGAGTTAAATATCGCAAATAAGGAAAGGTATATTTTCACCATGGTCATAAGTCTGAACAACAGGAATCAAATCTGTGGATCAGATTTTATTTGACGTATTAATGAAAAGGAAAATTTTTTTTTAATTTGATGGCTAAATGAAGCGCAGCTGGGATATGTTGGAACTATCTGAGCCATAGTGCAAGCGGTAGATCAAAATACTGGCCGCAAATGTTTTTTAGTTTTTAGCGGTATTGAAATACAAAAGGGATGAGTTGACAATGCTGATTTGTCCTGAGTTATATTATTTATTGGGCAGTAGCAATAATTTATTTTTAGTTTATTTATTTCCCCAATAGCTTGTTTTTTTATTTTATTTTCAACTATTTGCAATCAATCAGGTAGGGCATCTACTGACAACACAATAAAGCCAGATACGATATGTATCTGGCTTTTACATTTCTATCTGCGGCTCAGCCTTTTATTGATTGGCCGATGGTTGCAGGCGTAATGATTGAATGGTCCAGTTACGGATGTGCTGGAGCAGTTCAGGATTATTTTCCAATTTTTGGCCATAGCTTGGTATCCATTGCAGCAGTTTCTGCGACCATTCATTCGCCACTTTATCGGCAAAGCAGTGTTGCAGCAGCTCCAGCATAATGGAAACAGAGGTAGAGGCACCGGGAGAGGCGCCAAGTAAGGCCGCTAAAGTGCCATCAGCCGATTTAACCAGTTCTGTTCCAAATTGTAATGTTCCGCCTTTTTGCGGATCTTTTTTAATCACCTGCACGCGATTGCCGGCAATATCAAGATGCCAGTCTTCATCTTTTGCCTCAGGATAGAAGGTGCGCAATTGTTTCATGCGGTCGGCAAAGCTTAAGGTGACCTGTTGCATCAGGTAAAATTCAAGGCTGATGTTGTGCATGCCAACTGTCAGCATGGGCAGGATATTATCGATATTCAGCGTATTAAACAAATCGGTAAAGGCGCCATTTTTTAGGAATTTGGTCGTAAACCCGGCAAATGGACCAAACAGTAAGGCATCTTTGCCATCGATAACCCGTTTGTCCAGATGAGGCACACTCATGGGGGGAGCCCCCACAGAAGCTTTGCCATACACTTTAGCATTATGCTGCTGAACTACATCAGGATTTTTACAAACGAGCCATTGACCGGAAACGGGAAAGCCGCCATAGCCTTTACTTTCTTCGATATGGCTTTTTTGCAGCAACTTCAAGGAACCACCACCAGCACCAATAAAGACAAAGCGGGCGCACAGATTATGTAAAGTGTTGGTACAACGATCTTTGACACTGAGCTGCCAGAGTTTGTCGTTCCTCTTCAAATCAATTACCTCATGCTGAAGATGGAGTTCAGCACCCTGATTGATTAAATTGTCGATCAGAATTCGGGTTAAAGCACCATAATTGACATCGGTACCTAGCTTGGAATAAGTCACAGCAATCGGTTCATTACTTTGCCTACCCTGCACCATTAAGGGTACCCATTTAGCTATTTGATCTTTATCTTCGCTCAAATGCATATCTTTAAATAGATTGTGCTGTTGCAAAGCAGCAACCCGTTTACGCAAGAATTCTATGTCTTTGGCACCGGTAACAAAGCTCATATGAGGCACACTACGAATAAACTTCGAGGGATCGGCAATCATGCCCTTATCGGTGAGTGATGCCCAGAACTGTTTAGAAAGCTCAAACTGCTCAATAATTTTGATCGCTTTACTTACGTCAATATTACCGTCTGCCTGCTCGGGAGTATAGTTTAGTTCACACAGGGCAGAATGGCCGGTACCAGCATTATTCCATGCATCTGAGCTTTCTTTGGCAATCCCATCCAGCCGTTCAAATATTTTGATATTCCAATCTGGCTGAAGTTCTTTGAGTAATGTCCCTAACGTGGCACTCATGATACCGGCGCCAATAAGAATAACGTCAAATGGACTTTCATTATCAGTATTATGCATTTTGCTAACGCTCCCTACTTGTGATATTGGTTTATTGCACTGGTTTTACTTCAGGCAGTTTTGATGTATGAAAATTTTTGCTAAATTTTAATTTTATTTGATCAAAATCATTTAAATTGTTAATTTAAGCACTTTTGTTATGGTTCAGCAATAATAATTTTTGCAAGTGCTTCCTTGATGGTTGTGTATTTATACGACCTGTTATGTCAATTGAAGAAGAAAGTCTATTCAGTATCTGGTGTCGATCTTGACAACCACAATGATAAATCTGCTGACAAGTAGTCACGTGCCAAGCTGGTATATTAATAAAATGTATCATCAGTTTTAAACATGTTCAGCGGTGGCAGATATGTGGTCTTCTAATCAAATATGCTTTAGGCTAATTACAGCCTGCTTTTCATGATTGTGCAACGTTTGTGTCTGCAGTAAGGATTTGATTTAGCCAATTGCTTTACACTAGCAGCCATCACCGGTATTTCAGATTCTCAGTTAAGAAAATATATATAAATGTCTTTTGAAAACAAAATATGCTAAAAGAATTTATTAAGCATTTAGACTCCTCTATTATCACCAGATGATTTTTCATCTGTTATTTGATTCTACCTAACGGAAATGCTTTTTCGCGGTCTGAATAAAGTAGTTATACGATGACGTAAGCGAAGCGCAGCTTTTCACCTTAGTGTTTGTTGCCTGATGATCACGCCAAGATAATTTGTGCAGGTCATTTTCAACGATCTGTTCCAGTGTCCAAATAGGCGTACGAGCGGCGAGTATCAGCATTAATTTGTTTTTCTGCATCTATATTAGCGTCTACCAATGTCTAGTCGTTCTTTTTTAGCCAATTTAATGACGCTGATTCAAACTTGCAAATTATCAAGTGTTATCGCGTTACTGCCGTTGATTGACATTTTCCTTTCTTCCTACAAGATCCTTTTTAATTTTTTGCAATAGTCACAGTTTAAGCAATCAAAACTCATCCACAGTAGCTACAATATTATTCTCTGTACTGTTGTAATAAGTCATTTTAGAACTGATTGAGTCGAATAAGTTATGGTATCAATATCCTTTGCTAAGGATATATTTTCTAAGCAGCCAGTGTTAGCTACCGGCGAAGCATTTCACTGTTGTATCTTGCAGGTCATTAAAACATATCAGTTGCTACCAAACCGGTATACTGGCTACAATGAGTAAATTATCCCCGCACAGTCATTTCAGGTATACTCTAGACAATAATTGCATGCCCGCGTGAATTCACCATGGCACAGATCCAGCCAACCGGGAACAGCACTATTCAGCATCAGCATACACACCAGCCGTCGGCATTAGCCTAGCTATGGATATTTATCCTGCAAACCATAGCCAGTATACTCATGACTGGCTTATTTCATATCATAATATTTTGCTGTTTCGCTTTAGCTAACAGCGAAGAGCTACTCAAACGCATCAACTTTCCTGATGTCGACGACCCCAAAATAATATTAGTTATACTGACAATAAGCAGTTTTTTTGCTTGTATCCCCGCATTGCTGGCCGCCTTATCCAGTTGCTACTTTACCAACCACCTACTACGTGATTGTATCAGCATCGTCGCACTGCTATGTGCAGTCCTGGAAGGTTTGTTTTTTATCTGGCTACTGAACTGGATAGTGATACTGGCTAATATATTGGCCACCGCCCTGAATGCCTGGTGTTTTGTCTGGCCAAAACCGCAGACACCGGAACATTAATTACCCGTGCATCCCACCGCGCTTTATCCATGTATTTGGGCACACTAAAGTATTTCAATTAATAATTAAAATTTAAACAAAAAATCCGTTATTGCTACGGTTTTATAAATTAATTTTGTCATATAAAAATCATTGTTTGAATTATTAATCAGCTATTCTTTTAGATCGCCCAAAGACACTTCTTTAGATGATTCTAGGATAATGGCACTTAAACCCAAACAGGCACAAAACAGTAATTCTTCGCAGAGTGTAAGTCCTTTATCCTATCTGGATAGGCAACATAGATATAAACAACTAGATTAATCGCTATAAAAGAGATGCATTTTTATTGATAAGTCTTTATGATGTTTTAATGATTTTACTGCTAACTCGTATACCGCTACTTGTTTAATCGAAATAATATTTTAACTACCTGAAACTGATGTGTACTCCAGTTTATTTGAAATTCCATGCGGATATAGACTTTTTGCCTTAAACAGAGCCAAATAATCCAATTAAGGCTGTGATTATTGCGCATAACAACAGTACTCTTTATGCGCAAAGATTAAATGGCTGTAAAAAAGCATTCATTTGCTGGTCTGTTATTAGTCAGCAGTAAAATGAATGCCTTTTTATTGTGATAATTATTTTTCTGCTGCGCCAAAGAGTAAATTTTCTTTAATAGCACGAATTTTATCGCGAATCTGTGCCGCTTCTTCAAATTGCAAATCACGTGCAGCTGCCTGCATGGTTTTTTCCAGTTTGGCAATTTCTTTCAGCGCATCTTCTTCATTACGAATTTCCTTCACTTTAACTTTGTTGCGTCCACGTCCTTTTGCCCCATTTTCATCATGATACACTCCATCAATTAGATCACGTACCTGCTTTTTAATCTGTTGCGGGACGATACCATGCTCAGTATTAAAGGCAATCTGTTTAGCACGACGGCGTTCGGTTTCATTAATCGCCGCCTTCATCGAATCGGTCATTTTATCTGCATAAAGAATGGCTTGGCCGTGCACATTGCGGGCAGCGCGACCAATGGTTTGAATCAGACTGCGATGACTGCGCAAAAAGCCTTCTTTATCAGCATCGAGAATGGCTACCAAGGACACTTCAGGAATATCCAAACCTTCACGCAATAAATTAATTCCGACCAGCACATCAAACAACCCCAAGCGCAAATCACGGATGATTTCTACCCGTTCTACTGTATCAATATCGCTATGCAGGTAACGTACTTTAACCCCTAATTCAGCATAGTAATCCGTAAGCTGTTCGGCCATTCGCTTGGTTAGTGTGGTCACCAAGACACGTTCGCCTTTCTCTTTGCGAATAGTGATTTCTGAAAGCAGATCATCCACTTGTGTGGCTACAGGACGAATAATAATTTCCGGATCGACCAGTCCAGTGGGACGAACTACCTGCTCTACCACCTGTCCTGCATGCTCTTCTTCGTATTTCGCCGGAGTGGCCGAAACAAAAATCGTCTGAGGCATAACCTGTTCGAATTCGTTGAATTTCAATGGCCGGTTATCACGCGCTGAGGGCAAACGGAAACCATAATCAACCAGATTTTGCTTGCGAGAAGCATCACCTTTGTACATACCGCCAATCTGCGTAACCGTTACGTGACTTTCATCAATAAACATAAGAGCATTTTTAGGCAGATAATCCATCAAAGTTGGTGGCGGTTCTCCTTCATTTTTGCCGGAGAAATGGCGCGAATAGTTTTCAATCCCTTTGCAAAAGCCCATTTCATAGAGCATTTCCAGGTCAAAACGTGTGCGTTGTTCAATGCGCTGTGCCTCAACCAGTCGGCCTTCCTTACTAAACCATTTAATTCGTTCACCCAGTTCTTGTTTGATTTTTTCACAGGCACGCAGAACAGTATCACGTGGCGTGACATAATGACTGGAAGGAAAGACTGTATATCGGCCAACCCGTTGTTGCAGGCTACCAGACAAAGGATCAAATAATTGCATGCGATCAACTTCATCATCAAACAGGCTGATGCGCAAAGCCAGCTCAGAGCTTTCTGCTGGAAATATATCTATAACATCGCCACGTACGCGAAATGTACCACGGGCAAAGTCTATATCACCCCGTTCATACTGCATTGCTACCAATCGGGCAATAATATCGCGCTGGTCAATTTTCTGCCCTTCTTTCAGATGCAGAATCATCTGATGGTATTCGTTTGGATCACCAATACCATAGATAGCTGATACAGTGGCTACGATAACCACATCCTGCCGTTGCATCAGACTTTTAGTCGCACTTAGTCGCATTTGTTCAATGTGCTCATTGATGGCAGAATCTTTTTCGATAAACAGGTCTCGGCTAGGGACATATGCTTCCGGCTGATAATAATCATAGTAAGACACAAAATATTCAACTGCATTTTCCGGAAAAAACTCACGCATTTCCGCATACAGCTGGGCAGCCAGTGTTTTATTATGCGCCATGATAATGGCTGGACGGCCACTTTGGGCAATAACGTTTGCCATTGTATAAGTTTTACCTGAGCCGGTTACACCCAGTAATGTCTGACTGGATAAACCATCCGCCAGCCCTTCCAGCAAACCCTGAATTGCCGCTGGCTGGTCACCAGCCGGAGGAAATGGCCGGTGCAGTTTAAACACACTATTGGGGTACTGAATAACATCCATAAATGAGCGACCTAAAATAAATTCGACCTAGAAAAAATTGCAATTAATACTGTCTTGAATGCTTGCAACTACACATAAGGCCATTGGCGGCAAAAGCAAGCTCGCTAGTTATGTTTATAAATCTGTTGACGCGATCAATACTTGGTCACAACCAGACTTTACTTTACCCTTTCATTTCATTACCAATCAGCGATTTAAGCAGTAATCAATTTCTTAAACTCTTGATGGAAATTTTTGTACAAATGAATATACCATCAGCGTTGATGGGCAATGAAAAATTAAATCCGAGAAAATCAATACATATTTTTATTGAGGGCAAATAATTTATTTGTACACCTTTTTTACCAATTTAGTTTAATCTGTATTATTTGTCGGACATAATACAGATAATAAAATTCTAAATAATGCTATAGACATAATTAACCAAGAACAACAATAGGATCAGCCACACCATTCTGTAACTAGAGGACAGCCAGATGAGCATTAAGTTTAGTCTAACTCAATGCATTCAAGTACAATTAAATCAACCAGATACATTTAAATATGATGCAATGCTGAAAAAGTCAAACAAATGCTTGATGCAGACCATATCATTTTTATCCTTGCTAAGACTGAAACCTACTGTGATTTTTTGTCTAGTCAGATTAAGAATCTGGACCAGAACATTGATGGTTATCTGCATCAATTTATGTACTATCTTTATCTGATTGAAAGTACAAAAATCCGGATATTTTTTATTTTCTCCTTATATTTTATGCCATCGCCTACTCTATCAGCCAATGCTAACGTGACAATCTTGTTAGTTTCTGACTGTGGTGAAAAGCAGTACAAATTCACCAATGGTGTCGATTAAAATTTAATAAAATTTGGCACTCAAGTGAACACCATGGAGAATTGTTATTGCTTTAAGCTGTAATTATTTATCAGTTTGATTTTGGCAAAAAAATTTGATTTAAATCTATTTTTTAGCATTTTAAGTTAAACATTTATTTATTTTTCATTCATTTTATGTAAGTTATGTGTTAAATATTTAATCAATTCTTATAATTAAAATAGCAGTAATGGGGCATTGATAACCGTTTATTTAATCTTAAAATTAAAACTATATTCATGATGATTAAATTAAATCTCTATCAATTATATATAAGCTTAAATTAAATTTTATAGCTGAAATTAAAGTCTAAACTAATACATCATACTCAAAATGATTGATAGCACACCAAACATATTAATAAGCAAATATTTACAATAACTTTAACTGTGATCCTCACGCAGCTTTAGAATATACCTTTTTAATCATACTGAAAATAACAGCACGAAAATTGCGGCTGCTCAAATTCGATTAGCAATAAAAGACTGTATTGTGTTCTAATTATTTTTAAATTTAACTAGACAATTGAGCAGTATATAAACATATTCTGCCTGGTTTATTGATTGAGACGAGCGCTGCATAAACCAATATCAATCAAATTTATAGCGACAAAACCACAATGGTTAAGCACATAGTTTATTAATTTATTGGAAACAAGTTTGCGCTATACACGCAGATATATTTGCACGCGAGTTATTAAGGCCCTATTTTGGTACTCGATACCCGCTTTTATGTATCAATAAAAAGATATGGGTGTTCACCTATAAATGATAACCTGCTGATAAACCTTATTTATACAATAGTAGTTCATTTATCTTCTCAAACTTAGGCTTACCTTAAGTAATCAATTTTAAAACCTTCTCTGGTTTCAGGTAAAAGCAGGACACTGACCACCACTAGGGCGTAGGCCCAGCTGGCATCTATGCCAATGGCCGTACCCAGACTCATTTTGACACTCATTCTGTTCACAAGAAACGGAATAAATGCAGCCAAGATACGCCCAAAGTTATAACAGAATCCCACACCAGCTCCGCGGTATTGCTGCGGATACAATTCATTAAATAGTATCCCTAACGTAGCCGGTATTCCGGCACCAAAAAAGCCCAGTGGAAAACCAAACAGCAGCATTTGCTCATTGCTTAGAGGTAAAAACAGATAACAACGGATAGTAATAAGGGTTCCAACAGCAAAACAGACGACATTAAAGCGTCTGCCGATTTTATCTACTAAAATTGCACTGACTAAACAGCCACACCAAAAAGCAACAATGATCACCATCATATAAGCACTGGTATGCAGCATAGAAAAATGACGCTCTTGTCTGAGGTAGATCGGTAACCAAGTAACAATGGTGTGATAGCCTCCATGTGCCCCCAGTCCCAGTAATGAGCTCAGTATGGTAATACGCCATAACGAAGGAGAAAAAATACCGAATAATGCTTGACGAATGCTTTGAATTTGCACGGCAGGCGCGGTTATTTCACGTTCAGGTTCCTTTACATGACGGCGAATAAAGAAAATTAATAATGCAGGCAAAATCCCTATGACAAATATGATGCGCCAAGCCGTGTGTGCTGGCAGCAAACTGGTGACCAGCGAACAGACAAGCAGTGCCAGAGCACAGCCTATTGCCCAGCCACTTTGCATCAATGACATCACTTTACCGCGATATTGGCTGCGGATGGTCTCGGCCATCAATACAGCACCAACAGCCCATTCTCCACCTATAGCAAAACCTTGTAGCGCTCGAGACAACAACAAAGCATAATAATTGTCAACAAAAGCCATCATAAACGTAGCAACAGCGAACCAAAGAATCATCAGCTGTAACGTTTTGACGCGTCCATATCTGTCTGATAATGCTCCAGCAAACCAACCGCCAAGCGCAGTGGTGAATAAAGTACATGCGCTTATCAAACATAACTGACTTCGGGTAATGGTAAACAAGGCAGTCAATGTAGGTATCATAATTACAAACATCTGATTAACAAATGTATCTAATCCCCAACTACTAAAACATGCCCAGAAAGTTTTTTTCTCATTGTTAGAAACATTCTGATACCATTTGATCATAATTTCTCTCTTTCCCTGATTGATTATTAAAGTTTTATTTGATATTCAGCCTCATACTCAATCTTAAGTATCTTGCATATTAACGGTAACATCATAAATAAAAGAATTTAATTTTCATTTGACAAAGTAAATGGTCCTTATTCGGTCCTACGTGTTTAGATAAAGATTTGGCCATAAAGCAGCGCTGTATTTGATTAACATGGCTAATAAATTATTAACATTTGATTTATTTTGCGAAAATACGCAATAAATACTGCTGTTTTCTAATATTTTAATATGACTCCTAACTGGATAGGTAATGAACTCACAATTATAGGCAAATATATTTAGTAATAGTAAATATTTCAATAAAAACAAAACTTTTTACTAAGTAAAATTTAAAATTGTTCTATTTCTGCTAAAAAAAGCATGAGCCAATTTATCCTTTTGTCCAGCTGATCAATTTGGATATTTTGATATAAATAATATTCAGATATAGAAAAATTTTCTCAAATATCCTACAGCAATCTGATATGTGTGTTTTAAGTTCAATATTAAATCAAGCTGTCTTACCTTGCATCTAATCATTATTCAGGATGTAATTCTAAATCCTAACCATGGCAAACTGAAAGGTTACAAAAGAATACTGAAAAGAAGAATTAATCTCGAAAAAAGACTTGATCATGGAAATTGTTTTTTATATTGATGTTGCACATACCGTTCTCTTTAGTGAAAACCAAAGCTACAATAAAGTCTGTCAAATATGTATTTTTCTGAAAAAAACTTTATCAATGATGCAGATGAATTTTTCTAAAATAGACAACCTTCCGAGCACAATAAATTTTCCATTAATTCATTAACATTATGATTGAGTCTGATAAACTTGAATCAGCTATATTGATCAAAATGATACTGATGAAAAAAATACCAGCAAAATCGGACTAACCAAATTGACAATAAAACCAAAGCTGATTGCAACCGGTACAGCAGTGATACCACCAGAAGACTGGATTACCGGCAAAGTGAAATCAAGGCTGGTAGCACCACCAGAGGCAATTGCTGTACAGGGAAAACGGCGCATAATCACTGGAATAAAAAACAAAGCAAAAATTTCTCGTGCCAGATCATTCAGCATAGCAACACTGCCCCATACTGGCCCATAAACCTGACTAAGTATGATACTGGATAAAGAATACCAGCCATAACCACTGCTAAGCGCCAATCCCTTGGATAAAGTCATTCCAGGCATAATCATGGCAAAAACAATACCGCCAATCATGCAGGAAAACATAAAAATTAACGCAATAATGACCCCGCGTCGATTTAACAATACCTGCCGTAGACTAATTCCACTGCTACGCAATTGCACTCCAACCAGAAAAATCAGCACAATCAAAGCATATTTAATGGCGGATTCCGGATCAAACCATGTACAAATCTCGCTGTATATGCCACAAATCAGCCCCATTACCAAACAGGCAATCTGTTTAAAACTGCCACCAAAACTAAACGTGTTTTGAATTTTATTGTGCTGATGTTGAGACAAATGCCAAGGATAACGACGGTCTAACCATATTAATATCAGCAGATTTGCCCCCATGATACAAGCAAATAAGACCGTAACATTTACGCTAATGACACTTATCTGTGCACTTAAATTAGGTACACGAGACAGTGAAAGGCCGATTAAAAACAGTAGCACGTAGATTAAATAGCCCAACCCACGATCAAGCCACACTAGTGCCCCTTTAGGAAGACGAATCAAAAAACCCACTACCAGTGGTAACAGAATTATTAATAATGTGGTTACACTTTGCATAAATTTCACAGTGCTATCAATAAAGCATTAAGGTAATATAAAAACAAAGCAGCATGAAGTTAATCATGCTGCCTGTTTTACCAGTAATTATATTTTACTGATCTACGAAAGCACGTTCAATGACATAATCACCACGTTGTCCCATTTTCGGTGAAATAGTTAAACCAAAGCTATCCAGCACCGCACAAGAATCTTTTAGCATTGCCGGACTACCACAAATCATGGCACGATCATGTTCCGGTGTTATCTTTGGCAGACCAATATCTGCAAACAATTTACCGGATACCATCAAATCAGTAAGATGGCCGTGATGCACAAATTCCTCTCGCGATACTACCGGATAGTAGATTAGTTTTGAGCGAACCATTTCACCCAGATATTCGTGGTTGGGCAATTGTGTTGTAAAATGATCATAATAAGCCAGATCTTTTTGGTAACGCACACCATGAATCAGAATGATTTTTTCAAACTGTTCGTATACTTCAGGATCTTTAGTGACACTCAAGAATGGCGCCAGTCCGGTACCTGTAGAAAGAAGGTATAAATTTTTGCCGGGGTTTAGATCGCTGACGATCAAAGTGCCGGTTGGCTTCTTGCTGACCAGAACCTCGTCTCCTACTTTCAAATGCTGCAAGCGACTGGTGAGCGGACCATCCTGAACTTTAATACTGAAAAAGGCCAGCTCTTCTTCCCAGTTGGCACTGGCAATACTGTAGGCACGCATAAGCGGTTTACCATCTACCATCAAGCCAATCATGACGAACTGACCATTCTGAAACCGTAAAGAATCATCACGGGTGCAGGTAAAGGTGAAATATGCATCTGTCCAATGGTTTACGGACAAAACTTTCTGTACGTTATAGGCTGCCATTAATTATCCAATATTTTAGGAAGCGGTATTGTTAGCGTAAATCGGAAACAAGTCAGCTCAACAGCTAACTAACTTTATTTCACTCTACAAATAAAGTGTGAATACGAGATTTTAAGCCAAATCTTTTGTTTGTTCAATGAAATTTAGAGTATTAGCTTTAATCAATATAATTGTTTTAGCCGCCGGCCAGAAATCACTATTTTGCTGTATTTGTCTGGATAAATCCGGACAAATATTTCAAAAATATTATTTGCTCACGAGGTTAAAATTTAATGTGGCTTTTAAAAGAAGATTATGCCTTTTGATTTTATTAATTTTTTTAATCATAATCAACATATAAAATTGGCCACAAATGACACATTAAAATAAATAGCCGACTACACCACTATCATATAGATAACGGGCTTTTAAATTAACTCAGCTCGTTATCCCTGATTTTTCGATATTAGAGCCCGTTCATCAACAAAAAGCTAGATTTCTCTCACACCAATATAGACCCTAAATGCACCAGAGTCGTTACAATAACATAATCATTATGCTTATGGCTAAGATACCTGACTTGATATTCTGTGAATCAGTTCCTTAAATTTATATTATTGAGACCACCTCAATGCCATAATCATTATTAAACTGGCGATTATTGATATTGCGTGGCCGTGAACCAGCAGCAATACTCTATACTCAACTATATTTAGGCGCTTCAAAGCGATAAAACAAAAATATATTTAAGTGTATGTGTTTACTGTCAAACAAAAAGATTTCCCATATCATTTACAAAATATCCAGTTTATCCATAGTACAATCATATGTAAACTTTTTGAGGCACATAATTCCCCAATCTATATCGGGGATTCAATTTAATCATGCCGATAAATAATATATGTGGCTAAAACCAGACCATTTGAGTAAGTCGCTAAAGCGGTACTGTGCAGATTGAGATTTTTTCAAATTGTTATTTAATAAGGATAATTGATCTTTCAGCAAGATATAACTATGAAACTTTTTTGAAAATAATTAATTTATGAGTTTAGTAACAAATACTGTTTCTTTATTTTTCGTTTCTCTTTGCCAATAAAGTAATAACTCTATTTCTCCTTGCTATTACTTAGCTTTTATTTCTAAAACAATCATCTAAACCAGCTATCGCTAGCTGGGGATGAATTTTACAGTCGGCCATGGCACAGCTTGTATTTTAAACCGCTGCCACATGGACATGGATCGTTGCGACGAATCATTTTGCCACGGTGTTCCATGGCTGCCGGACTATAATCCTGATCATCATCTTGGTCCTGATAAGGAGCAGACAAATATTCAGCCTCTTGACCTTCACTTTCTGTCTGGGTTTCAGGATTTTCAAACTGAACAGATATTAATAAAGAAGCAACCGTCTGGCGAATGTTATTCCACATCGCCTGAAACATTTCAAACGCTTCTCGTTTGTATTCTTGCTTGGGATTTTTCTGTGCATAACCACGCAGATGTATTCCTTGTCGCAAGTAGTCCATATCAGCCAGATGTTCACGCCAACGGGTATCGATGATTTGCAACATGATGTTGCGCTCAAACCTGCGCATATTGTCGATACCGGCTAATTCAACTTTTTTGGCAAAATCTTGTTCAACAATCGCCAGTAATCGCTCACTGATGCTTTCATTTTCAAGGGTATTGTCTTCTTTTAGCCAATCATTAACGGAGACATGGATATTGAAATCAGCCGCCAGTTTATGCTCTAGACCGGATACATCCCACTGTTCTTCCATGCTGTTGGGCGGGATGTAACTGTTTACAGTTTCAACAATAGCATCGTGACGAATTTCCTGCATTAAGGCATCAATATCTTCGCTAAGCAGAATTTCAGTCCGCTGATGATAGATGACTTTACGCTGATCATTAGCTACGTCATCATATTCCAGTACCTGCTTACGCATATCGAAATTGCGGTTTTCAACTTTGCGTTGCGCATTCTCAATCTGCCGGTTAAGCATCCCGGCCTCAATGGCCACACCGCGCTCAGGGGCCAAACGATTGAGGATTGCTGAAGCACGATCTAGAGCAAAAAGTCGCAATAACGGATCTTCAAAAGACAGATAAAAACGGCTTGAACCCGCATCACCCTGACGACCGGCACGGCCACGCAGTTGGTTATCGATACGACGGCTTTCATGACGTTCAGTACCGATAATATGCAAACCACCGGCAGCCAGCACACTATCATGATCTTGCTGCCATTGCTGCTCCAGTTTCTCAATCTGTGTTTGTTTATCTTCTGGCGACAATGTATCATCTGCTTCGATGGCATCAATCTGAGGCTTGATGTTACCGCCTAGTACAATGTCAGTACCTCGACCAGCCATATTGGTGGCCACAGTAATCATACCCGGACGCCCCGCCTGCGCAATAATATCGGCTTCGCGCGCATGTTCCTTGGCATTTAGAACATTATGATGCAGATGTTCTTTGTTTAATAAAGCAGACACCAACTCAGAATTTTCAATGCTGGTGGTGCCCACCAGAATCGGCTGTCTTTTAGCATGCCGCGCTTTGATATCGGCCACAACAGCTTCATATTTTTCTTCATTAGAACGGTAAATCTGATCATTCAGATCTTGACGAACCATAGGCCGGTTTGGCGGAATAATGACTGTCTCCAAACCATAAATACTTTGAAATTCAAAAGCTTCGGTATCCGCCGTACCGGTCATACCGGCCAATTTTTCATATAATCGGAAAAAATTCTGAAAGGTGATAGAAGCCAGCGTCTGGTTTTCCTTGTTGATCTCTACGCCTTCTTTTGCTTCTACTGCCTGATGCAGACCATCAGACCAGCGCCGACCGGCCATCAAGCGACCGGTGAATTCGTCAACGATCACCACCTCGCCATCCTGTACTACATAGTGCTGATCTCGCTGGAACAAGGTATGAGCACGCAGTGACGCCATCAAGTGATGCATCAGCATAATATTAGTGGTCGAATAAAGCGAATCTCCCTCCTGCAACAAGCCCATTTGTACCAGAATTTCTTCGGCGTGTTCATGACCTTGTTCACTTAGGATAACCTGACGTGCTTTTTCATCTACCCAGTAATCACCCTCACCTTCTTCACTTTGCTGAGCAATAAGATTAGGTGGAATTTGATTCATGATCTGGTACAAAGTGACATTGTCGTCAGCCTGACCGGAAATAATTAACGGTGTGCGGGCTTCGTCAATCAGAATGGAATCGACTTCGTCCACAACGGCATAGGCTAATTCACGCTGTACTTTTTCGCTTTGATCGCTGACCATGTTATCACGCAGATAATCAAAGCCATATTCGTTATTGGTGCCGTAAGTTATATCAGCCAAATAAGCTGCTTTCTTATCAGCAGGGTCCATATCACTGACAATAACGCCCACACTCATGCCGAGAAATTCGTATAAGGGACGCATAATGCTGGCGTCGCGAGCAGCCAGATAATCGTTAACAGTTACTACATGCACGCCCTTGCCGGCCAGTGCATTAAGATAAACAGCACTGGTGGCTACTAAAGTTTTACCTTCACCGGTACGCATTTCAGCGATTTTGCCATAGTGCAATACCATCCCACCTATGAGCTGCACATCAAAATGGCGCATGCCCAATGTGCGCTGGCTCGCTTCACGACAGACAGCAAACGCTTCAGGCAGCAGGGCTTCAAGGCTTTCGCCCGCAGCCAGCCGCTGTCTAAATTCAGCCGTCTTAGCCTGTAATTCTGTATCACTCAAGGCCTGAATTTGCGCCTCCAATGCATTGATTTTTGATACTTCTTTACGATATTGTTTCAGGAGTCGGTCATTCCGGCTGCCCAGAATTTTTTTAGCTAAGTTTTTCAACATAAATCATTAGTCCAGCACCTGCGGGCGCAATAAAAAATTAAGCAAGAAATAGGAAATTTTAACACAAGCTCTTACGCTAATGTATTGCTGTTTGCATTTTTGTGTTCTTTGTGAACAATAATTAGCACGATTAGTAACCAGTTATTTTTTTCACAATTATCTATATAATGGTGGATAGTCAAATTCCAAGACTAAACTGGAACGTTTATTGAAAGGTAACTGACAATGCAGGCATTTACAATAAAATTCATCCCAACAGAACAAGGTGGCCGTCTGAGTGCATTACGTGACGGTAAGGAACTAGGGCATCTTGATTTTAATTCATTAGCGGCAGATTCGATAGATGCACATCATACTTATGTGACACCTGAAGCGCGTAGTGATGGTGTGGCCGCTGCCCTGCTCGATGCGCTGGCCGAACATGTACAATCAAAACATTTACACCTGCATGCCTCGTGCAGCTATGTCGCAAAAATGATGCCACGCCGTTATCCACAAATTACCTTAGAATAGCTTTATGAATTTGGATCGATTTGGCCAGAAAAATACGCAACTTAAGCAACTATTGGCCCAATGTGCGCACTGGCAACGACTGGGTACCTGCCTGAAACGGGAGCTGCCAGCCAATATGCACGACCATTTCACCGTTGCCTGCGTGCGTGACGGTCAGCTGGTGGTGATTGCTCATAATAGTATGATAGCTTCACGGTTACGCATGGTATTACCAGCATTGTTACCTAGCCTACAACAGATTGATCATAATATTGAAGCGGTACGGATCAGAGTCCAGCCGGCTGAATATCAAGCTAAAGTCGTAAAACAGGCCAATCTAACAGCAAAGGCACGTCAGGAGCTGGCACGTTCTGCAGATGCGCTTTCCCATCATCCAGAACTGGCGGCAGCATTACGTCGACTTAGTAATAAAGGTGGTAGATGATCTCATTGTGTTGTTGCCACCTTGCTTGACCATAAGACAGATCATCTGGACTGCTTAGGTACATTATCGGCCGTAGATCATACTGCCAAGTTTAGGCGTATACCTGCCACAGTGTACTCGACCAGTCGATGATTTTAATTGTCAATAAATGAAATTTAAAATAAATAATTTATATCACTGGACTAGAGCGTATTTCAGTAATCATACTCGATTTAAACTACTTATTGATTTCAGTACCGCAACAAAGTGAGTGTGTATCTAAACTGATAGTTTAACTGAATAAAGAAGACTTAAATTACAAAGATGAGACCTATCTAATTACTGATTTATATAAATAAATTTAAAATATGATTATCGCATTAAAACACACGATTTCAGTTTAATAGCATTAATAATTGCCTCCATTAGGGGTATTTTCATATTTTTTATTCTCTTGACTTCCTGCCATCGTTATTTTAATCATTCATTTTATATTGCACCATAAATTACTTTTACCGATGAAAATCGAATAATGCATATAATAATGAAGGTTTATAACCTTACCTTGTCTGTTATTTTTAACATCAAAATTAGCGTGATCTTTCTGCTTTATTGGTTCTTGTTTTCGTTTATAGGCATATTAAAAAACCTTAGGTCTGATTGAAAAGTTGACATACTGAATTACCAAACAATTAATGCAATATTAACTTTCTAATAAGCTAAATCTTTATACCGATAATACAGATATAATCCAGCCCATTAATGCTTTCTTGCTACACCCATTATTTCATGGCATGATTTACAACTCTTAATTGGTATCTAAACGATAAGAACTTTGGGTTGCACAGCAAAGTTTTTGCTGAATTTTAGTTGTCTTATCATGAGAATCCAGTAAAAAACTGCTAAATATTTTTATAAACCATATTATTAATATAGATTATGTAGCAATAAATTCTATATTTCTTTATCATGAAATATTGACATTAGCATGAATTAACTAAGCATAATGTATTGAGCAGGAGGAATTTTTAGTGTGAAAAAAAGTGATATTCATACTATACGCCGCACAAATTCAGCTATCAGGCTAACAAAATTGAGGGGAAATAAAATAGATGGGCTCAATCACTTAGACCATTTTTTAATTTACCCTCCTGCCGTAGAGGCTGGCGTTTTGCAACGTTTTTTCCTAGAGTTTTTCTGGTTCGGACTCAAGGAAGCTCGTGCTTGTTTATTTGCCGGTCTTATCTTTCTGGCTATTTTTACCGTACCACGCAGTGGCATTTTGGGCGTAGCCCGTTATGACGTGCTTTTGATCTTTGCCTTAGCGATTCAGTCACTGATGATTATTACCAAGTTAGAAAGTTGGGCAGAAGTAAGAGCCATTACGTTGTTTCATTTTCTTGGTTTTGGACTAGAGGTATTCAAAACCTCAGCAACAATTGGCTCATGGCAATATCCTGATGCCGGCTGGAGCAAAATTTTCGGTGTGCCTTTATTTAGTGGCTTTATGTATGCAGCGGTGGGCAGCTATATTATTCAGTGCTGGCGTTTGCAGGATATGAAAATTTATTATCATCCACCGCTGATATTGACAGTGATTCTATCTGGGGCGTTATATGCCAATTTTTTTACTCATCATTTTATCGGTGATTATCGCTGGTATCTGGCCGCCATCGCCTTAGGACTTTATATCCGTACAACACTGGAATTCACGCCTTATGACCGGCCACGACGCATGCCAATATTATTGGCATTTACGCTGGTAGGCTTTTTTATCTGGTTGGCGGAAAATATAGGTACTTTTTTTGGAATCTGGCAATATCCTAATCAAATCGGCGCCTGGGCAACCGTTCATGTCGGTAAATGGGGAGCTTGGTCATTGCTAGTGATGCTGACATTTACAATTACTCTATTCCTGAAAACAAACAAAAACCGGATACATATTGTCTAAGGCGTCGCTCCCAATAGAAATGTTGAAAATTAAGTTGGTGCTCGGCTATACATTCTTTCAGACAGATCTTGCTATATTTGTGTTTTAAATTACCTATGAATTGATTAAATTTAAGCATAGACTGTTGCAATTATCAGCCACCTAAGGACCTAAAAATATAATAATAGAATTAAAGAGGCGACAAAAATGGTTAAGATGGCTATTGACCACGAATGCAATGTTGCTGATCAGCAGCAGTTATTATCATCACCCCAATAGATCATTGCGCCGATATTGTTTTATAAAGATGATGAGCAAATTTGTGTCAGTATACTCGGGCGCGATGCATGGTTTAACCGCAATAATGTGGGCGACCTATTACGATTATAAATATACCAAAGGATATCGGCCTAATTTGAGAAGAAAGATTTTCCAAATATGTATCAACTAAGCTATATTCGATTATGGCCGGTGAATGCCTGAATCTTAATTCCCCAGCTCAAAGAGATTAGGCTTACACAGTCGAATTTCGATCACGTGATAATCTCAGACTTATTGGTGTTCGATAACAAAAAGAGCTGGGATATATCTTTTCGGATAATAATAAATACCGCTGTGTACGATGTATTCGCGTTGTTTACAGTCATTTGAAAAACTACTGTAATGAATATATAAAAAACCAATTAACACCTTATCACAGACAAGAGATATAGTGCTGATATCATTAAGCAAAATAACCGTCACCACTTTGGCTAAGCGCTTTATGGTCTGCCGTCCGACCATTCATAACCGGCTAAAAAGCCAGATTGATGCTGTTTGTACCTGTAACCAGCAAGAACGAACATGATAAAATCATTAGTTATAGTATTAAATGTCTGG
>JAGGIK010000034.1 GCA_024103515.1 Snodgrassella sp.
TCGTAGCTATTTTATAAGAAGCTAAAGTTGGTATTCCTATTAAAAATTTGCGGTATATATGGCATGGCGAATTCAACTTTCTATAAATGGCGTGATCAATACGGTGGTATGGAAACCTCTGATATTAAACGTTTAAAGGAACTGGAAGCTGAAAACCGTAAGCTTAAGCAAATGTTTGCTGAGCTCAGTTTAAAATCTCAGCTCCAGGAGCAAATCATAAAAAAGCTATAGTGCCTACCAAGGCACGTAAAGCATGGGCTCTGGAGTTACAAGAAAATCATTTTGTTACTATTAGCATGAGCTGCGCAATTGTTGGTTTAAGCCGCTGTGCTTACTATTATCAACCTAAGTTACCGGATGATTCAGTGATTATGTCGGTATTAAGCGCTATCACTGATAAGCATTTACGCTGGGGTTTTCCCAAATGTTTTAATCGTATCAGAAAGCTTGGCAGTTATCAGTGAAAAGAAAATAGGAGTAATATAATCATAATCGTGTTCTTCAACCAAACGTTGCATCAGAACCGATCCCACCTTTCCACACCTGCCTACAAACCAACATTCTTCATATTTTATTTCCAAAAGTAGAAGTTATACCGAGAGAAATTTATGCTATTAAAAAATATCATCGTAAATAAGCAAGATAAGCATGATCTTGTAGCTGATAAAATCTTATCCTGACATTAAATATCACTCGTTTTTAGAACTCAATATATAGATAAGGTAAGCGTATTTTTTATTGCTAATAAGGAAAAACTAATGAAGTTATCCATATAATTTTAGTGATCTTTTGATCATAAACATTTGTATAAAATTAATGTTCACTATTAGTTTTCCACAGAAAAAATGTCATCATATATAAAAAGTTATCCATAAAATGTCCACCATACTTATCGGTAATAATAAAAACCCTTTCATCTTGTTGACGCTTTATATCATTAAGTCTTGCTGCAAATTTAGCACTTTGCCATGGTGAAACGCGATCATCTTGTAATCCTACCGACACCATGATATTAGGATATTTAACACCTTCTTTTAAATTAAGATAGGCATCAATATTAATTAAATTTTCTAACTCATGTTCTTTAAAGGGTGAGCCAAATTCCTCAAAATTAGCCATTCCTATTGGAATTTTATCTAATCGACTCATATTCAACATGCCAACCTTAATTGATGCAGCAGCAAAAAGATCCGGACGCTTTATTAATGCCATACCTATAACAATACCGCCTGCACTATTTCCACTTATCACCAATTTAGAGGATTGAGTATAATGATAATGAATTAAGTATTCAGCGCATTTTATAAAATCATTAATTGAATTTTGTTTTTTATAACCTGTACCATCATAATGCCATTTCGGACCTAATTCTCCCCCGCCTCTCACATGAGCTATGGCAATTATGCCACCTTTTTCAAGCCATATTAAACGTGAAGCATCATAATTGGGGAATTCACTTTCACCATAGGCACCATACACTGTTAACCAAGTTGGTGCACTACTATCAAATTTCATTCCTTTTTTATAAATGAGTGTTAATGGAATGAGTGTTCCATCATTTGATTTAACCCATTTTTGTTCAGATTCATATTCTGAAAATAAAGCATGATCTGAATTTAAAATTTTAGAATCTTCAATTAACTGATTATTCGGATGATAACGAAATATTTTTGGTGGGCTAGTCCAACTTTGTTGCGTAAATAAAATCTCATCTTGATCTGAATTTGTAAATATAGCCGTTACTTCATTATTATGTGAAATAGGAATCGATTTAATATTATGAATATCTGAAAAAGGAATAGACACAAATTTTAATTGCTCAGAATCATGATAGGTGAGATAAATAGCATCTTTACTGGCGACAAAATTCGTTAATTCTCCATTTTGCCATTCAATAATTTTTTCTTCTGATTGATTGATATTATTAAGATTAACCCGAAAAATACTATAGCCTGAATAATCATTATATTTAACCAAATATAACCAATCATCTTTTATCAAAAAATCCGTAACATTCTCTTTTCTATCAATAATTTTATTCCAACTAACATTATTTTTATTAAGGTTCTCTCGAGGTAATTTGTATAAATCAAGATTATAGCCTGATAATGAAGATGAAGAGCAAGCAATCGCCCAATTGGAAGAAAGTGATAAAGATGTATTTTGATCTGTTCTGGCGTTATAGTTCGACAGCTGATCTTTACCAAAAATTACGATATCTTTTTTTGTATCAGAATCTAAGCGATGTAAATAAATTTCTTCGATTCCAGCTTTTATATTATTGGCTTTAAATAAATTATTTCTATGGTAGAAAAAAGATAAATTATCCTCCGCCCACAATAAATTTGTGTCAGTAATGCCCGATAAGTTATCTGGAAGATGTGTTCGAGTTTTTAAATTAAACACTTTTATTGTAGAAACATTCGAACCATTTTCAGAAATACTATAAGCAATATATTGCCCATCATAAGAAGGATAGTAATCATAGATACCGTAACCAACAGGAGGATCAATCAATAGTGTTTCTTTACCAAAACGATCTTTCACAAAGAGACGATTATAAGGATGCTGAGCTGTTTGTTTAAAATAAAAAGTATTGTTACCTTGTATTCGAATATAAAAAATTATTGGTTCAGTTCCATATTCAGTTAATTGCTTATATCGTTTTTCAATCGATGCAAACCAATCCTGTTTTTCAAGAATTTTGATTGAACGATCAGATTCAGATAATAACCAATTATGCGTTTTTTCTTGCTCAGTTTCCATCCAATTATAAGGATCATACCTTACTATTTTTTCTAAATTTATCAACCTATTTTGGCTTGAACATGAAATAACACATAATGACAATACAAGAAATAAAATAATTAATACTTTTTTTCTAAGTAACATTCAATGATGCCTACCTTAATAAAGCGCTATAAAATATCTTAAACATCTAAACATCACCTTCAAGGTTAATGATTAAATTAGTTTAATGATTCTAACTGCTAAAGCTATAGTTGTATCTTTAAAAATACTCGTCTACTCCTAAACTACTATAGCGACTTGAGTTATCCCATTACTCAACGATGAAAGAAATCACAAATGGCATCCCAATTCTCCGATATCAGCTCCCATACACAACCTATGATAGCCATGATTCCTCCTCTTGGATTCATGCTGTAAATACCCCAAACTTAGTACAAGATTTAGGTAGAAAATAATGCTGCTTGTTGTAGGGTTTTATACTCAATCGGCGTCATATTATTTAATGCCTCATGCGGTCTTTCAGTGTTATAAATGGTCAGCCATTCTTCAGTGACCTTTCTTGCCTGTTCCAGATTATTAAATAGATATAAATCCAATACTTCTGTACGGTACGAACGGTTAAATCGTTCAATAAAACCATTTTGATATGGGCTGCCGGGTTTGATGTAAGCTATAGTTATACCATGTGATTTTGCCCAATTAGTAAACGTGTTTCCGGTAAATTCTGGTCCATTGTCTACTCGTATTTTGAAAGGGTGCTCAGCAGTGGTTTTAATGGTTTCACCTTCCAGCTTCTGTTTGTACAGATAGTGTCTATCTTCCTTTTTGCATTTGAATGTGTGGAATATTATCTTCTAAGTAGATATCTGAAATTGGAACAAATCCATAGGCAGCATAAAAATCTGTTAAGTGGGCTTGTGCACTAATGACAATAGGTTTATCTGGCATTTGTGTGTTAATCACGGCCAGCGTTTTTTCTAATAGGCGATTACCTAATTTCTGGCCACGATGACTTGGATGGATAATTACTCTGCCAAACGTAACGGTGGTATCTAAATCAATTATCCGTGTGTACCCAATGATTGTTGGCCCTTCTTGCATCCATATATGTAACGCCTGCTCGTCAGCAGCATCAATTTCTTGATAGGGACAGGTTTGTTCTACTACAAACACAGCAATACGTAATTTGGCAATTTCATAAAATTCTTTAGTCGATAATTCTGAGAATGATTTAATGTAATAGTCCATATAAAAATCCTTTTTATTACATAAATATATCCAATGCGGTTTAAATAATGGTATAGCACCTGACGATCGTATTGTAAAGACCAAATAACCAGTATTAAACAGACTTAGAAAATTATGTTGCCTGCTTTAGCATTATCATTCAATTGATGTCATGTTATTTAATGCCTCTCAAGCTCTTACGGTGTTATAAATAGTTAGCCATTCTTCGGTTACCCTCCTTGCTTGCCCTAAGTTGTTAAAAATATAAATCCAATACCATTGTGTGATAGGTACACTTACTTCATTCAATATAGCTATTTTGATATAGAATACAGAGGTTGATGTCATCCATAGTTCTACCCTGTAATTTGCCCTGTTAGTAAGCTTATTTCCGCTGTACAGCGCTCAAGTATTCATTGGTATTGTGAGTGGATAATTATGCTATTCAATCAGCTTATTCTAAAAACAGATCATTCCATTTACTGGTAAATTTACTGCAATAGTAATGCCTATTTCTAATAATTACCGTCATCGATGGCATTGAATGTTCTTAATATATTTTAAATCTAAGTCGCTGATTACATGAGCGATATACCCACGGAGCTAATCTATTTATAACAGTCTTTTACTTTATCTTTTGATTATTTCTTGTACTAAATTTTTATTTTTAGCAAGAAAATTTTTGGCTACACCGATAATCGGTATTTCCTGATTTAGTGCTTTAAAAGATGTAAGGGGATAATAAATTAAATTGTTCTCAGGCAACTTTGTTCGTTTGCCAGTAATTCAGACAGATTTTCGCGCGGTCGAATTAGGCGATGTTCTGTACCATTAACCAATACTTCTGCTGCACGACAACGGGTATTGTAATTGCTGGCCATACTTGAGGCATACGCACCGGCGCATTGAACCAGCAATAAATCGCCAGCTTTTGCCGCAATAGTACGGTCTTTGGCTAGAAAATCGCCAGATTCACAGATTGGTCCCACCACATCAGCAACAAATTCATCTGCTGTTGTCTCGCTGACATTGAGTATGCCGTGATAAGCTTGATACAGCGAAGGCCGCATAAGATCATTCATGGCGGCATCAACGATAACAAAGTTTTTTTCTTCGCCCTGCTTAATGTATTCAACTGTGGTCAGCAAATCACCGGCATTACCGATTAAACTGCGACCGGGTTCCAACATAAGTTTCAGGTTACGCCCAGCTAATAACTTAGCTACTGCTGAGGCATAGGCTGGTAAATCTGGTACACTTTCATTATGATAGACGATGCCAATACCGCCACCTAAATCAATGTGTTTTAATTGGAAACCCAGTGCAGTTAGTTGATCAATCAAGGGTAGTAGGCGTTCCAGTGCTTCAACCAGCGGAGACAGGTCAGTTAATTGAGAACCAATATGACAATCTAGACCGATAATATTTAGGTTTGGCAGGCTTGCAGCATATTGGTAGGCTGCTAATGCTTCTGCATATGCAATGCCGAATTTATTCGCCTTCAATCCGGTAGAGATATAAGGATGGGTACGGGCATCAACGTTTGGATTGATTCGCAATGATATTGGTGCATGTGTGCCTAATTTTCCGGCGATGGTATTGATGCGCTCCAGCTCGGGCAATGACTCAACGTTAAAACACAGTATATTATTAGTCAGGGCAAATTCTATTTCTGCTTTACTTTTACCGACGCCGGAAAAGATGGTTTTAGCCGGATCGCCGCCTGCTAGCAAGACACGCTGTAACTCACCGCCAGAAACGATATCAAAGCCGCTGCCTAAGCTGGCAAAATGGCGCAAAATGGATAGATTGCCATTAGCCTTGACTGCATAGCAAATCAGCGGTTGTAAGGCAGAAAAAGCGTGCTGGTACTGAGTAAAAGCATCAGTCATCACTTGCTGGCTATAAATATACACAGGGGTACCATATTGCTCAGCTAAAGCACAATAGGGCACCTGTTCACATTTGAAAGAATCAGTCATTTTCTGGTAGTTTTCTCTGATCAATTGGTTCAATAGACAGGCCAGTCTGAACGGGGCCGAATTTAGCTTTACCTTTTTCTTGGGGCAGGTATAAATCACCTTTATAGCCACAAGCCGTTAACAGGCTGGATGCAAGAAAACATAAAATTAAAAGACGAGACATTAATTGTACTCTCATTACACAAACGGTAGTTATGGTGAAAATATTGCCAGTAGATGAGTTTACTGATAATTACTGGGATTTGTTTCTATTATATGGCAAGATTAGGTTCTGTTTGTAAGAAATTGTATGGATAGGTGGTAAATAAAATGACGGAGAGTGAATTTTTACAGTACAGTGATGATTTGTTTGATTATATAGAACAGATGCTAGAGAGATATGGCTGGCCGTTGGATTATGAGACTAGCGGCAATGTGTTGACTATTGAATCGGAAAATAAGGAACAGATTATTGTTAATCGTCATGTGGCGACGCAAGAATTATGGATTGCGGCTCGAAGTGGAGGTTATCACTTTGCACAACAAGGCATGCATTGGCGATCAGCACGCGATGGTAGTGAATTTTTTGCCATTTTGAATCAGGTTCTGACGGCTGCCTGTGGTGAAGAGGTTTTTATTCCAGCCTTTAACTAATACTAACAGATGAGTATTTTATGTTACACACCTTGATTAAACATGATTTAAAAGCATTGCAGGCTTTTGTGGCTATTGTAGAATGTCAGGGTGTCACCGCAGCACAAAAGCGGTTGAATATGTCGCAATCAGCCATCAGCACTCATTTGGCCCATCTTGAGGAAAATCTTGGAGTGGTTTTGTGCCGTCGAGGTCGTTCCGGATTCGCTTTAACTAAGGCTGGTCACCAGTTATATGAGGCTTGTGCCTTATTGCTTCAGGCCACTACGGAATTTCACCGTGAAGTTCAGAATATTAAATGGCATCGTTCTGTATTATCCGGAACTTTGCGTATTGGACTGGTTGAGTATCGGCCAACGGATTTTCAGCGCATATTCAACCGTGTCATTGCCAGCGCCTACCAGCATTATCCTGAATTACGCCTGTCAATAGATATCTGTACGCCGCAAGAAATTGAAATTGCTATTGCCAATAATCAGATGGATTTCGGCATTGGCTACTATCATACCTTGCTAAAAAACCTACAATATCAATTGGTATTTGAAGAGCGGGAGTACATCTATTGCCATACCTCACATCCGGCAGCCAAAATTAAAGACCTGACATTAAATTTACTGGTTGAAGATTATCAATGGGTAAAACGCACTTACGCCCGTCAGCAAGAAGGTAATAGTTTACTCTGCGGCACCACAACTGCTGTGGCGCATAAGCAGCAAGCAACACTGATGTTTATTCTTGCCGGTAGTCATCTTGGTCTATTATCGGAAGAAATTGCCGAACCTTATGTGCGTAGTGGTGTACTGACACCTTTACTGGCACAGCAGGCTACCAATATTGTGAATTATTTTGCACTAACCCGTCCAACTCCCGATCCACGAGTGAATTGGTTTTTAGGAGAGTTAAGTGGCCTGTTGCCTTAGCATAAAGTGATCTGATTGCACTAAAACCGTTTTTTAGCTGCATAAGGGGTAATAAAGGTATTAATGACCTTACTCAGGGTCTTAAAAATGGTCTGACGATAGCTGGGTAAATGTTGCATCCATATAGCAGCGAATTCAGGATAAAACTGAGCGCCTCGTTGTGCCTTGAAATTTCCTGCACCAGCGCTACAGTGTAGAATACCTTGATATTTTTCTGTTTCTAAAAAGCCCTTTAGCATCAATCGACGGTAAAGGCCGTGTTTCATTGGCTGCTCCAAATCGTATCCGAGTACAGGTGTCGCAAACACATTTTCACGTCGAATAATGCCAACAATACCGCTTAAAGATTGTTTTGCTGATGCAGTGCTGTCTGATTGATTCATAAACCGTAAACCATACAGTTGCATAAAACCTGTCTGTACTGCTGTTTTAAAGAAAGATACAGAATAAGCTGGATTATACTTTGGATATTTTTCTCGATACAGTTGATTGTATAGAAAAAAAGCACGCTCAAAATCATCATCGGTAAAATCAGTACCGGCTACCCATACAGACTGGGAAGCATATTTTTTCTCTATATACAGGTCCCTTTTTACGTCAGCATGCCGGCGCCAGCTGGGGTCATGAAGATTGCTTGCAATCCATACCTGACGTATTGGAAGCAATAAAAAACCATTTTGTTCAAGCTTATTGATTATGTCAGCATGAAATATGGGCGTCAATGAGCGGATGATGATAGGTAAGTGGCTGAGATTTTTGTCATACGCCTCCTTTACTAAATTTTTTACCGTGATCAAAATCGCTTCGGCAGAACGATTGCTGGGATAAAGATTAGTGGCTACCAACCAGTTATCCAGAAAAATACCACTACCCAAACCACTAATTTGCATTAATAATTGTGCAACATAGGATAATCCTGCCAAAAATGGGCGCAGATATCTTGAAGTATCAATTAATTCCAGCTCCGCCCGCGCATAAGGCCCATAACTGTTCAGCAGGCTCGCTATCCAGCTTGTTTGCGGGTCGTTGTCTGTATTCCAAATAACAGGAACTTTTTCGTCATTAATCAAAGTGCTGGTAACCTGGAATGGTGCATTGTTAACAAAATCATTGCTTTGAGTACATAATGCCTCTACAAAATCCTGCCAGTGTTTAGATGAATCGAGTGAATGATTATTTTGCATAATAAAATAATGGCTTAATGAAAGGAAATGGGTGCACCATCCCACTCAATATCTGCGGTTGTGGCTGCTAATGGAGTTATATTCCGTCGTGCGGCATGCACAAGTAATTCTGCTGTAGTTATTAATTGTGCCCAATAGGGCAGAGTATCGCCTGTTTCCCACACAATATCCTGAGCGTTTTTATAGTCTTGCCAAAAAACAGTGTTATTCCAAAATTGCCATTGCTGCGGAATCAATAGCATAGATAAACTATGCATTTTGGGTGAAATAAAATTCATCTTTTCTAGAATAATAGGAAAATCCATATCCGGCTTTAGAATACACTGAACAATAGAAGCTTGTACTGCTTGTGGAAGGTCAGTGAGAAAGTGAATGCCACTGGTGGCACGCGGGTTGCACTCAATTACATATATTTTGCCGGTTGAGTCTTGAATGAAATCAAATCCTACCTGACCATGATATAGTGTTTTTGCGGCAAAATATTCAACAAACTGGTGGATTTTTACATCATCTACCGGATCAAAATAAATGCCGGCACCTTGGCCGACACGATATTTAGGGCGATAGCAGCTATGAGCAATAAGTTGTCCATGCCGGATAATGCTGTAACTACAATATTCCGTACCCTGTATATATTGTTGTGCCACCCAAGGTTGTTGTCGGGTTGCCCGGATATGGCTATACTCAATAGACATCGGGCAGATTAAAGCACGGGTGGCAAAGCGCGAATAAGCCGGTTTAAACACCCATAACTTATCATTTGCAACATTTTGCTGTTTAAATGCGGCAAACTCAGACTGATTTGTCAGCAAAATCGTTTCAGGAGCAGCAACCGTCCAGTTTCGCGTAAGCTGAGCAAAAAAGCCCTTGTGATGTAGTTGCGATAATAGAGAGATAGCGCTAGTAAAAAGCTGGCAGGGGTGAGCCTGCTGAATAAGTACATCGGCAGAAGCCAGATAAAACACTTCTTCGCAGTTTGGAATGACTGCATCAACCTTCTCACGGATCAGCAATTGTATCAGCTGCTCTAGCCACTGTTTTGCCTGTTGTTTGGGGGGAGGCAGATGGGTATAAGTACATATATATTTGCTAAAACGGCTTAATGCGTAACCTAAGCTTTCAGCCATATGCACCCGATAGCCTGCCTTGGCCAGCATGCGCGCCCATGACAGACTAGCCGGTGATCTGGCGCCCAGAATAAGAATGTTGTGCATAGCTGAGTATAGCGCCTGTAATAGAAAATATCGGAATAGATGAGTATTGGATTATTCTAGCTTTTTTCTTCTTTCTAGTCATAATAAATTTTACTGTATAACCAAGCTTCTAAAATGATAAATTGCAATTTTTAGCATCTAAACCTTTATCTGAATTTTCAGCCTAAGCTTTTCTGGTAAGATTTGCACAGAACCATTAAAATCAAATATTGGCTTCTGAAAAAAAATGGATCTGTTGTGACAGAATTTGATTTCATTCGCTCGTATCTACAGCGTCAGCAACAAGATAGCGAACTGATATTAGGTATTGGTGATGATGCGGCGATCATACGACCTCGAAGTGGTTATGATTTACACTTCAGCACCGATATGCTGGTAGGTGGAACACATTTTTTCCCAGATGTTGCCCCTGCAGATCTGGCGCATAAAGTACTGGCGGTCAATCTATCAGATATGGCTGCCATGGGAGCCAGACCGCGCTGGGCTTTACTCAGTGTGGCCTTGCCTGAGCTAAATAAAGATTGGTTAGCTGCGTTTTGTGATGCCTTGTTTGCACTGGCCGCGCGTTTTGGAGTAACACTGATTGGTGGCGATACCACCAAAGGTGACTGGGTTTTTAATGTTAATATTATTGGCGAAACCCCATATCAGCAGGCATTACGGCGCGATGCTGCACAGGTTGGTGATGATATCTGGGTGTCTGGTCTGCTTGGATTGGCTGCGGCTGCTCTGGATAGGCACTGGAATAAGGTCACTTTACCGACAACAGTTTTTGCTCAGTGTGAAGAGAGAAGATTGCGTCCGGAACCTCGGGTTGCCTTGGGGCAAGAGCTATTGTCTCTGGTACATGCGGCACAGGATATATCCGACGGCCTGGCGCAAGATATCGGTCATATTCTTAAAGCCAGTAAAGTCGGTGCCGAAATTAATGCAGATTTAATTCCTACGCTGACCGCATTACAACATCAGCCGGATCTCACTTCGGCTCAGCTCAGGCATTGGCTGTTAGCCGGTGGTGACGATTATGAGCTGGTTTTTACTGCCGCACCAGTACAACGTAAGGCAATCATAGCTGCAGCCGAAAGAACCCACACCCCCGTAACCCGTATCGGCGTCATTACCGCAGGCACTCAATTGCATTTACATGATCATGCAGGTAACGTGATAAAACTACAACAACAAGGATTTGATCATTTTGGCTAAAACCGAAACAACTACGACACCAGTTACGCCAACATGGCGTTGGCTATGTAAGCACCCTATCTGCTGGCTGGGTTTTGGCTTTGGTACCGGGTTGGCGCCAAAAGCTCCCGGTACATTTGGCACCTTGCCTGCATTGCCATTGGCTGCACTATGGCTAATGCTGGATTTGCCTTTATGGCAGAACATCCTAACTGCGCTGATTGTATTTCTGGTTGGGATTCCGATCTGTGATTTTACCGAACGGCTATTACAACAACAAGACTATGGCGGCATCGTCTGGGATGAAATTGCCGCCATGATGCTAATATTATATTGTATACCACACAGTCCAATATGGTGGATAGCCGCTTTTGCCGTATTCCGCCTTTTCGATGCATTGAAACCATGGCCGATCCGCTGGTTTGATGCCCATTTTCATGGTGGACTGGGTATTATGCTAGATGACCTAATTGCTGCGATTATGAGTTTGATCATCCTTATACCTACTGTATATTTTTTCAATCAGTGAAATACAGCTTCACAAAGATTAAATAACCAGCAGTAATTGACAGCAAAAGTATATGTTATGCAATAATTGAGATTGATTAGAATAATAGCAAGACGGCATTGAAAAAAGGAAAACGAAATGAGTAATCAGCTTGGGTTATATATATTTATTGCATTGATTATCGGATTTGCTGCTGGGGCAGGGCTAATGTGGTTTATTATGCGCAGCAGTCGCAGCGAAAAAAAACACCAGCAATACGAAGCGGTTAAAGCCAGCTTTGATCAATACCGTCAGCAAGTCGACCAGCATTTCATCGATACTGCTGGTGTTGTCGACGAAATGAATCGCAGTTATCAGAAAGTACTCCAGCAATTAAGTGTCGATGCACGCCAGCTAATGGAACACAGCACCATCCAAGAACAGCTGATTAAACGAGCCGACAAAAGCGTCACCATGGCCTTTCTTACCGAAACAGATATTGGTGATAACCATACCGATTCAACCACCATACCCACTTATACAGATGTGATTACCGCAGAGGTTGTTCCGGTTAACGGCTTGCCGGATCAGGTGCCAGATCGTATTGGCCCCAAAGCCACTAATCGACATTAATCCCAGCATCATTAAACCATAACCAACCATCAAACATCTTTTTGGCAAAGCCGCAGATCGGCATCAAAAAACACCCTGCCTAACCCGACCAAAAACACCGGCTGCATTCATGACATAGTAGCCGGTGTTTTTTTACCTAACGCAAAAACTCAATACCCTGTGATTGTTTTAATCTGGATTTGATAATTGTGGGTAGTAATGGATGAAAGTACCAATGCCCGTTATTCACTCGCACACAACCTGCTTGAAATTCCATCTGCGTAGATTCAGCAGTTACACAATTAACTTCAGTAATGCGCAAGTGGTGCCATTTACCCCATTCACACACCGGCAGTAGAAGAGCGTGATGCAAAATACGCTGATTTTGAGTGGCTGTTGCCTCATCTTTACGGCAGTGCCCGTCACATTGCTGCGCTGCCTGCTTCGGACATGGATCACGTTGGCTGATGGATTGTGGCAAAATATCCAAACTGGCCGGACATAAATCATACTGGCGGGCCCATGATGCCAGAGCACGTTTAGCGGCTTTCGGATGCATAAATAGCCCATAAGGCGCCTGCGTCAAAATACCTTCTTTCAGCCTGACCACACGAGCTTGTAATTGTCCACCCTGATTGGGTATAAACGAAATCGTATACCAGTTCGTAGCAGCCACAGGATCATCATCAAAATAACAGCCTTCACCATGCCGTACATAATAACAACCTTGTAGATATAAAGCATGAACCAAACTGATCGCAGGAATAAACCGAATCGCCGTAGCCTGTTGCCATTTGTTGCGAGCATGTTTCTGACGTAACAGCAAAATCGTCTCAGTAAAAGCCTGCTTCTGTGCCATCATCACCACACCAGCCTCATTAGCAAAATGCCAGAGTAACAGACCGGGGCTGTCGGGCAGGGCGTATATTTGCTGACACAATTCATTGCTTATCCAGCTAGGCAAATAACCGGGGCGGATCAACTGCTGCCATTGCGATAACCACACAGCTGCCTTTTTTTCCCGTAGGCTTTCCTGCAAAAAATTGGTCAAAGCCAAAACATCACCCATTGCCCGATGACGTTCAGTCTTCTTCATAGCAATATGGAATCGTTCAATAATCACATCCAGATTGTGCTTAAAATATTGCGGATAAAGTTTACGCGATAACGGCACCGTATCTAAAGTTAGTGCTGCAAAACAGATCTGTACACGAGCAAAAGCATGGCGTAAAAAAGCATAATCAAAACGACTGTTGTGCGCCACAATCAGATGGCCGCGTAATAGCGGCAGTAATTCAGGAGCAATATCAGCAAAAACCGGTGCATCTAGCACCATTGCATTACTGATACCAGTTAGCTGAGTAATAAAATCACAAATGGGTTGCTGCGGATTTACCAACCACTGATGACGGCTGATGACACCCTGATGAAAGCGTAAAATAGCAATCTCAGTGATGCGATCTTGCTCAAAGTGACCACCCGTAGTTTCCAGATCAATAATTGCCACAGGTACCGGCAGCGTAAATAAAACCGCTGCCAGCTCGGCAAATGCAGCGGCGTCATTTTCAGTAACAACACTCATGACGCAAAAAAAGGCTAAAAACTTAATTTTAACCCAAAACAGCCACGTGCAGATATAAGTGCACTAAGCATCCTTAGCCTTGCTTGCTGCACAAACACCATATTAAATGGATAAATTGCAAATTTCTTTATTTAAATCATTAAATTGCATTTAATTAACATTTTTAGTGGTATCAGATATTGACAGAAATAGTATAGTTTCCTATACTACATGTCTTTCACGCACCCGTAGCTCAGTTGGATAGAGTATCTGGCTACGAACCAGAGGGTCGGGCGTTCGAATCGCTCCGGGTGCACCAGATTTTGCGCCCATCGTCTAGCGGTTAGGACATCGCCCTTTCACGGCGGTAACCGGGGTTCGATTCCCCGTGGGCGTGCCAAAAAATGAATAAAACCAGCTCTGAGGAGCTGGTTTTATCATATCCGGATTATTTCAAATCCAAAACCGAAACCAAAATCATTGGCAGGCATTTAGCAAAATAACCGAATTAAAACTTTCCTAAACCGTAACCAAGTCAGACAACGAGGTGTTACCGGTTAAATTTCGCTCTTCCAATAAACCAGCTAGATCGCAGATTAAACAGAGCACTATCCATTTAATCCCCACAACATTGCTGCAAGCCAGTGGCTTACCAGCTCCATAAATTAACAAACTTCCGTTGGGTGATTGCTGGCCAGCCTGTTACCTTCCCGCCTAGCTAGCTTTGTACCATAGCGGCTTAGTTTGCCTGTAGCAATAACAAACTGTACCCTACAGACATTGCTCGACTACTAATCATGATCAGCTGGCTTTCTCACCCAGTTCAAATTGGCCACCACAACTGCCGCATTATATTTAAAAGCATTTCCTGCTTCGCCTTTTGCACTACTTTATACCGTCAGATGAATATATAAATAAAAACAAGCTGCTATCCGAACTGTCTCATCATAGACTAAGCCAAAATTTGACCAGACCTTGAGTAAAAAAAGATGGCCAGCAAATAAACAGACACCCAATATCTAAAATAGATTCAACAGTTCAAAGATTCGAAATCAAATATCACCATACCCACGAATATTTAACCACAATAACAAAAGAATAAAAGCCAAATCACAACAGCACAACCACCTAACATTTAACAACCATAAACCCAGTGCCGTTAGCAGTACGGCTCAGTAATTGGAAAAACAAAAATACTAACACCAGCAAACTGGTTCTAGGCATCTAAACCAATTAGATATCGCGAAATAGAAAATATTTGCAAAAAAATATCCAGAACAGAAAACTTAATTACCGGACGCTACAAGAGAATGATGAAAAAAGGATGACACAGAATAATCTGCACAAACAAAGATAGTAGAGAGAGTAGGGTGACGAGCCAGACCCCCGGCACTGGTCGCTTTAAGATGGGCTGCTTGCTTCCGCACCTGACCCGTTGTCCTAAATAACCATGCGGGGAGACCCGCCACAGCAGCGCATTATACCCATAATTGGAACATTTCCCAAATATTTTTAACAGAGAAATCAAAATAACAGGCAAAAAACATCAGACACCGCAATATTCATTTAGATAAAATACATAAAATTCAAAAATTTATTATTGTTTGAAGGGTAGAATAAACAATAAATCACAAACTAACATCACTGACCTCAAAACATAAAAGAACCGAAATGATTGGTGTACTTGAATCCGTCCAGTAACATTTGCTAAAACATCAGCAGCCTAAGCCAATAAAAAACCGACATACCAGAAAATCAGATTAACAGTGTGATCATCACCAACAAACCACCCAAAAATCACCTCCAACAGCATTAAATACAAATCTTAGTCGCATGAGCACCATAATTATGCTGCAATAAAGCACATTGCGGGTGATTGTGCCTGCTGAAACGGCGCGTTCGTCCGGGAATTTGCTGACAGTCAATACCATCATCCTTATTATCCCGAGCCTTACCGGTATGACCATTCACCTTATTTAAAGCCGCTTTCCCAGCCTGTTTAGATACAGGTGCAGTAGAACGTTCCGCCTTCACACTGGAATTTTTTTCAGCCTTATCTTCCTTAGCTGCATTGTCCCACCAGCGTGGTTCAAAACCTTCAATCCGTTCAATGACCAAATCATGGCCAGTTAATTCCCTAATTGCATCAAAAACCTTTTGTTCCTGCTCATCCATCAACGAAATAGCAATACCTTCAGCACCGGCTCGCCCAGTACGGCCAATACGATGCACATAATCCTCTGCATTCAGCGGCAACTCATAATTAATCACAAAAGGCAGCTCCGCAATATCCAGACCGCGAGCAGCCACATCCGTAGCCACCAGCACGTGCAGATTGCCTTCCTTAAACAAAGCCAGCGTTTCCAGTCGTGTTTGCTGCGACTTATCCCCATGAATCGCCTGCGCACTGATTCCACGCCGGTTCAGTTCGCGGGTAACCTGATCCACACTTTGCTTCGTATTACAAAAAATAATAACCTGATTAATATTCAGATCAACAATTAAACGCTGCAACAACGAACGCTTGCGCCCCCTATCCAGCGCAATAACATGCTGTTCCACATTGGCAGAAGTCGTATTCTGTGCTGTTACCTGAATCACTTCCGGATTATGCATAAAATCCTGAGCCAATCGCTGAATCGCTGGTGCAAAAGTAGCCGAAAACAGCAGCGTTTGCCGTTGCGGTGGCAGTATCTGCATAATTTTGCGGATATCATCAATAAAACCCATATCCAGCATGCGATCAGCCTCATCCAATACCACAATTTCCACCTTATTCAGCAGAATATTCTTGCGCTGCACATGATCAAGCAGCCGACCTACCGTTGCCACCACAATCTCACAGCCCTGAGACAAAATTAACTTTTGTGCATCCATATTCACCCCACCAAACAGCACCGTCTGACGCAACAGCAGATTTTTCAGATAACCTTGCACATTCTGATCAATCTGGTCAGCCAGCTCCCGTGTAGGCGTTAACACCAGCATCCGTACCGGATGCATAGCCGGCGAGGTACTGCTATTAGCATAGCATTTGAGTCGTTCCAGACTGGGCAGCATAAAAGCCGCCGTTTTGCCGGTGCCGGTTTGAGCCGCGGCAAGCAAATCCTGACCTGCCAGTGCCTTAGGGATAGCCGCTTCTTGAATCGGTGTGGGCGTGTGATATCCCTGTTCAGACAGAGCAGAAACAATTTCCTCAGATAAGCCTAAGCGGGTGAAAGCATTCATAACGTTATAAAATCCCCAGTTGCCTGATGCAATACCAATACAGCCAACCAATACAAAACAGATAGAATAAATAAAAAACACCATATAGTGTAACATTTTTAACGAACATTCATCCCAATAACCACAAAATCCAGTTGGCACAAATAAAAATAGGTAAAAACACATAGCACCAAAATAACCTTCACCCTCTACACACATCCAATAACGGGCAATTGCGCTGGCAAGTACCGATAAATTGATTGTTAAATTCAAATAATTACAATAACCTAACTTTTGCTAAACACCTGATGCAACGCTTATGCGATAATCCGAGTATCAAATCAAACATAACAGCAAGTGAGTAACTTCATGTCAGATGAAAAAAACAAAGCACTGGCCGCAGCGCTCGCGCAAATAGAACGCAACTTCGGTAAAGGTTCCATCATGAAAATGGACGGCAGCCATACCGATGAAAATCTCGACGTCATTTCCACCGGTTCCCTAGGCTTGGATCTGGCACTTGGGGTAGGCGGTTTGCCACGTGGTCGAATCGTCGAAATTTACGGACCGGAATCTTCCGGTAAAACCACCCTGTGTCTCGAAGCCATTGCCCAATGTCAGAAAGACGGGGGTGTATGTGCCTTTATCGATGCAGAAAACGCCTTTGACCCCATCTATGCGCGTAAACTGGGTGTCAAAGTAGAAGAATTACTGGTGTCTCAGCCAGATACAGGCGAACAAGCGCTAGAAATCTGCGATATGCTGGTACGCAGTGGCGGAGTAGACATGGTCGTCGTTGACTCCGTAGCCGCATTAGTACCCAAAGCCGAAATCGATGGCGAAATGGGGGACAGCCATGTTGGCTTACAAGCACGACTGATGAGCCAGGCCCTACGCAAACTAACCGGCAACATCAAAAAAACCAATACATTGGTGATCTTTATTAACCAGATCCGTATGAAAATTGGCGTCATGTTTGGCAACCCAGAAACCACTACCGGTGGCAACGCGCTCAAATTCTACTCATCCGTGCGTCTCGATATCCGCAAAATTGGCCAGATCAAAAAAGGCGACGAAGTCATCGGTAATGAAACTCGCGTTAAAGTGATCAAAAACAAAGTAGCACCACCATTCAAACAAGCAGAATTTGATATCCTCTACGGGGAAGGCATTAGCTGGGAAGGCGAACTGATTGATATCGGGGTTAAACAGGGAATCGTAGAAAAAGCCGGGGCTTGGTATAGCTACAATGGTAGCAAAATCGGGCAGGGTAAAGACAACGTGCGCCAATGGCTCAAAGACAATCACGAAATAGCCAATGAAATAAATCACCAAATCCGCAGCAAAGTCGGCATTACCGCTCAAAATATCGAAGGGCAACCAGATGCCATCGACGGCGAAATGCCAGCTGAAGATTAAACACATCCAAAGCTGCTTAGAAAACTAAGCAGCTTACTGAGCACACATATATTTCAACCAAAAATACAAAAAACAGCACCTCTGTCACAATCAATAATTAAACAATTCTTTGAGAAAAAAATCCAGCAGTTGCACAATGCATCCTGCCAAACAAAATAAGATCCGTTGGCATCAACAAACCCACAAAAATCAGCTACAAAGCCAGTTGTATCTACCCTATCTTTCAAACAAACCCTTCTGCTTATCCCTTAAAAAATATATAATAACAATGCTATTATCATGTAATTCAATCAAAAAACCGTCAAAAAATCTCATCTTGAATATAATAGTATCTATTTAAACCCGCCATATAAATCATAGACAAGAATGTTACAATCAAGACAGAGCGCATATAAGACAACAACAGATATGACAAAGCAGCTTCGCAACCATCGTTAGTAACAAAAGAGCAAGCCAAAGAAAAACAACGGCCAGACGAGCACGACAAAATCGAATATAGATAAAAAATCGTCGTGTAAAATGATTTCCATAAAGAAAAAACACCACTCAACCGCTTTAGCTAAACATATCAAACCCAGTTGCACCGCCATTTATAAAGTTAAATCCAGATTAAAGTAGTTCGTTGCTCCCGTCACCAGAACGAGCCTATGCCATAAAGCCCTAAGACGCCGGCTTAGACGCCTGATTAAAATCGAAAAATTCATCAGAAATAAACCAAGAGCGCAAGCCTGATCCAATAACAAAAACAATTCCGGCGAAATAACACATCCCCACACCAAACATTGACCTATACTTAAAGCACAGGCAAAGCAGCACCGCCTCCGATTACTGGTATCATATGCCGTCGATATCAGCATGGTGGCTGTGGCTGGGCACCCAGTCCGTAGAAGTGATGAAGCATGGTGAACACAGTTTTATAATTCTGCAGAACTGGAAAGAGTACTCTAGGAACAAGAATTCAAACATAGTTCACGGGACGTGACACCAAATGCGGTTGGACTCCCACATGTAGCGGTTTTAGGTATTGCTGGGAAAATTGTAAACCCCGAGAGTGCGCAGCTATGCGGACCGTGCAACGGGTGCTGAAAAATTTAATCCAAAAATACCACGATAAAATGCATTTGCCGTAGAGTACACATCAAATTTTAGTACCAGTAAGCCCATTGCCAACACAATTCGCGCAGTGGGGTATGCCTCATAATAAAAATTTTATCTACGAGCAATATAGCAAAGATGCTGAATAAACAGGATGCGTTTACCGAGCAAACACTTAAAATTCCAAGCAAATATGATGATGGTGCTTCCGATAGTCAATTAAATCAATTGCTGCACAGTAATGATTTATGCAGCTAACCATCAACCAACGTAAATGAACAATAGCGCAGCATAAGTAAGAATGAATTTAATCCGGCACGCAATAAGGGCTGGTATATCGATCTTGACCCAACGGATGCGAGCGTGTGGTTTCCAGCATCTTCCGCCTACTGACCACCGGAACCATACCAACACAGATTTATGGGGTGAAAAAACCTAATTTCGGCCAAAGAAAAAGATCCGTGTAGTTCTGAGAACTTTACACAGAATATATCGGCAGAAAACCACGTGATACAGTTTAATCTGCGTACCGATTCCGGCTTATCTGAATACGATCCGTATACCGTATCTAATAAAACAATCCATTATTGATTGCCAGCAAAAAAGATATATTTGGCTATGAAATAATCACAGATATCAATAATAACATTATTAATACAGGCAACGGGCAGAGGCTGGGCAGTACACCGCCCTCACCAGATCACCGTATGAACAAACTGCCGGTAGTGGGCATCACCGCAGGCCTGATTGATCAGAAGGATATTAAGAATGCCCTATGTGTAACGATAACATTCAAAGTATTATCTTGGCGCGAAATCAAAGAAGATAACAATCAATAAACAATGCATTGAAAAACCGGGCAAATGCTCGGTTTTATTTGCCCTAATACAGAAGATATCAAAGCTTTTTTTGAGATTTAATAAAAATAACAATAACTTCAGAATTTGTGTCTTAATAAGACCATCAGATAAAGCCTCATAACACATCACCCTAATTAAAGAATAAAATCCATTTTCGTCATTTACTACAGATAAGGAATGAAATTGGCTCAGCAGAATAATCTGCTTACTGAATCACATCAGCGATACTGTAAATACATCATGGATCATATTTCAGTCAAAAGCATGCATGAATGCGAACAACTATTGATGCAACATCACCTTTGAATAAAAATGATCAGCAAACACGCATATCCAAAACCGCCGGACCAGATAAAACCTCATCATCGCCAAACATACATTCCATCACCAGCCCCAGACCGCCTCAAAAACAGCTTAACCGATCTAGCTCAAATCCACTTAATCAGTGCATCAGTTTTAAACATAAATCACTCAACTGCCGCTAAAACCATCTTTTTGCCCAATCCGAAAATGCTTTCAGATCAAATTTACGTTATGATACCAAACAACAAATTAGCCTTAATTTAAACTTTTTACAACCGCTACCACCTCCATTCAAGACAATCGCCATGATCACACTAGCTGAATATCAGCAACAAATTGCCGCCGGCTATACCCATATCCCCTTAGTACAGGAAATACTGGCGGATATGGATACCCCCTTATCACTTTACCTCAAACTGGCCAACAAACCATACAGTTACCTACTAGAGTCCGTTATTAATGGAGAGCGCTTTGGGCGCTACTCCTTTATTGGCTTGCCTTGTACAACCTATCTCAAAATTTCCGGAAACTCCACCGCGGTTTACCAGCACTCAACAGTAATCGAAACCCACCACGGCAACCCGCTGCCCTTTATTAAACAATTTCAGGCCAGATACCAAACCCCAGCCATTGCGGACCTGCCACGCTTTACCGGCGGGCTGGTAGGCTATTTTGGCTATGAAACTATCTACCATTTTGAGCAGATTGCCCATCGCCTCAAACAAACAGACAAAACCAACCCTACTGGCGTTCCGGATATATTCCTGCTGCTTTCACTGGAACTGGCCGTAGTGGATAACCTGTCCGGAAAAATATATCTAATTGTATATGCCGACAGCAGCAAAGCCGATGGATATCAACAGGCGCGCGCGCGTGTGGAAGAACTACGTACCGCTTTACGCCAAAGCGTACAGCTACCTTTATCTTTGGGTAGTAAATCAACCCAACCTATAGCCGAAACGGGTGAAGAACAATACAAAAACTATGTCCATCGTATCCGCGAATACATCCTTGACGGCGATTGCATGCAGGTTGTCCCGAGCCAGCGCTTGAGTATGGCATTTCAGGATAATCCATTAAGCCTGTATCGCGCGCTGCGCACCCTTAATCCATCGCCATATTTATTCTATTATCATCTTGACGACTTTCATATAGTGGGTTCTTCACCAGAAATTCTGGTGCGCCGCGAGCAAAACCGTGTCACCGTACGCCCCATTGCCGGAACCCGTCCCCGTGGACAAACACCCGAGCAGGATCAGGCGTTGGCGCAAGATCTGCTCAATGACCCTAAAGAAGTGGCCGAACACGTCATGTTAATTGACCTTGGCCGCAACGATATTGGTCGCGTCAGCAAAATCGGACAAGTCAGACTCACTGATAAAATGATCGTGGAACGTTATTCCCATGTAATGCACCTTGTTTCCAACGTAGAAGGAGAACTGTTGCACGGCATATCCAATCTCGACATACTCGAAGCCACCTTTCCAGCCGGCACCCTTTCCGGCGCACCCAAAGTGCGCGCATTAGAAATCATCGAAGAGCTCGAACCATACAAGCGCGGCATTTATGGTGGCGCCGTAGGTTACCTCAGCTTTTCCGGCGATATGGATTTATGCATCGCCATTCGCACTGGTGTGATCCGCAATCACACCTTATACATACAGAGTGGGGGAGGCATCGTGTTTGATTCTGATGAAGAATTGGAATGGCAGGAAACCCAGAACAAAGCCAAAGCTGTCATCAGAGCAGCCCAAATGGTGCAACAAGGATTAGATAAATAATCATCTGCTGTAATCTGTAGTAGTCTTTATTTAATCTGACAGTTAGGGTATTTTAAACCAATAATGGAG
>JAGGIK010000035.1 GCA_024103515.1 Snodgrassella sp.
TGCTTGACCAATTGACTGCGCGATTTTCCTTGCTGATCAAGTTTAACCATTTGTGCTTTGAAATCAGCACTGAAAGAGCGTTGTGCGCGTTTTTATTGATTTATCATTTTTCCTTTTTGGCGTTAAGTTTACCTTATCCCGTAAAAAAGTTGTATGAATTAGTGTAGCCTATCCAAATTAATAATGGTTTCCAAACTTACCGAAAAAACCATTTAGATAAATATCCATAGGATCTCATCATTGAGCATCAATAAAACCAAACTCAGCAAATAGATAACTTTGCGGATTATGAAGAAAATGATTATCTGCTTGTGGATGATTAGTCTTATCATACTTGGATAAAGTATTTTAAAACCAATCGTCACCTAGAGCCTAATTATGACCTATATTAATATCATAAAAAACCATAGTCTGATGGCTAATAACATTATTTTTAACTGATTAATTCAAATCAAGCTATTGCACATGTACCATCAGTTTATCAGCCAAATTCTTCTGAATAATCAGCATCAAAAAAGGATGAGTATAGTAACCAGTCAAAGCACCAGACTGTATATGTATTATTAAATGTAATTCTCGGCCAGATTGTCTTAGATCTAGCGGCTTGATTTGCAAAAACTGTTGTACCTTTCCAGCATCATAGATTACTACCTCTTCTTCATTAAAATCAATATTTGAAGGTTTACCTGTATTCCCCATCGTTGTCGCTTCACCAAAATAGAAATAGAATTCATTGGCATTAGAAATTCGTGAAGGAATTTTATTTTTAATATTATTTTTAACAAAATAATGATTAGCTACTCGATACGGTACCGCCACCGATAACTGACTAACAGACACATTTTTTCGATTAGCCCCAGAAGAGAAATAACTACTACAAGCACAAAAAGTAAAAATGATTAAACTGAACAAAAAAGAAACAAAGTATCGTCTCATATCATCTTACCTTGCCTTGACCATTCACAACTTTAATATTGTTTAAACCCTACTCTTGCTAAAGCCAACCAACCCATAGCCATCGCCACACCACCCACTGGAGTGATCACACCCAGCCAACCTGGCATGCCCAAAGCCAGTAAATATAACGAACCGCAGAATACCACTATACCAAACTGAAATAGACAAAATGGCAACTTTACTTTCATATACGGTATCGCCTTGACCAATATCCCCATCGCCACTTGTCCCAAGGCATGATAGAAAAAATATTGAGTAGCCGTATGCCACCATTCCAATTGCTGCGCATCAGCAAAACTTCTCAACCCATGCGCACCAAAAGCCCCTAATAACACTGCCAAAGCAAGATTAATTGAAGCCAACCCTAACCACATAACTTTCCTTAACCAATTAAAGTAAAAACATTTCTTTCTCATTTAAATAATGAGAAAACCAACTGATGCTTTCCATTATGATTCTTTCTGCAACATATTATATTTGTGTCAGCTTAAGATAAGACAAATTAATCGGCCAACTTTGGAAAAATTTTATAGCAAACTTCAAACCAAATACTTAAAAAGAAATTTATCTCTTTTCTCCTAATAACATAGATTATTTAAAACATGCAGAAAAAGAAATATCTTAAATATATTAGTTTATCAACAGCAAGATCAGATAAAGCCAGTCAACAAACCACAACGAAATGATAATTCAGCATATTCTCCACAAAGCATCCCTTAATAACATAAATTCCAACACTTTTTTGACAATACAGGCAAAATCAATCTCGCTAACTACTCGAAAATAAAAGCAGATCTGAATACTCTAATAAATTAAAATTCAACTAACCAAACTGTCATGGGTTAAAATAATTAGCACGAATAGTTTGGTTAATGAAAATCATGCTATTCATTATTGTCATATAGGCTTAGTACCGATCATCACTGAGATCTCTCTATCTTAGTAACAGATAACCAGCTATCAGTTATTGCGTAATCAGTTAATCCAGCCAGTACCAAAACCAATTTATTGGTACACATTGGCTCTGACGGTTATTTTGTTTAAAGATACAATTCAATCCAACAATAACCACCAAATTAAAAAACATGATAACATAAATATTAACACAATCAATACAAAAGTAAAGATTATATCCATTAACCATGGAAATTATTCATACTTGGCCAAGTGTACTGAGATCAAGCTAAATCATCAGCCTAATTTAGGGTAGCCACACAAAATCTTTAGAAAGCCGAAAAGTTAATAGGATGGATAGACTACACTAATACATATAACTTTTTTGCTATTCAATTAAATTAACCTTAAAAAAATGATCAATTAACACCAATATAAAGGTGGACTTTTCGTACTGATTTCCAAGCGTAAATGGTAAAACTTGATTAGTAGAGAAAATCGCGCAGTAAATTGGTTAACCAACATGATTTGACCCTATCCGCCTTAGACCGTTGGATAAGCCAATCAAATAAAAGCGGATTATTTAATACTCAAGATAACCGCACGCCAGAAAAAATGAACTGATTGCTTGACGAAAAGAGCTCAAGAAGCTACAGCTGGAAAACGATCCCCTAAAGCAGGCTGCACTGATCATGGAATGGCAATCAAAATCCTGCCTTCAAACCAATATCGTTATGCGTTAGCGGTATGGTGTCGCTGTTTAGCAATAGTCAGACAATACGCCCATTAACTGAGTTGGTTAAGGGGAAAAATTTATGGCAACTATAGAATACAAAACCCTGAAATATTTATCTATTTCAGGGTTTTGTTTAAGAAGAAAAATATTTGTTATTTTTCTTCTAATTTAATGTACACACATTTTTTCCTTATTTCAATTTTTGTCTTGATATACCTTTCCATAGTATGAGTCTAACAGAATTTGTTTTAATTCAGAAATTAAAGGATAACGTGGGTTTGCACCAGTACATTGATCATCAAAAGCATCTACAGCCAATTTATCCACTGCAGCCAAAAAGTCTTTTTCAGGTATACCAAATTCCTGAATGGATAATGGAATGTCGAGTTCTTTCTTCAATTGTTCTAACCAGCTGAGAAGTTTTTCTACTTTCGTTTCATCCTTATCGGACACTGCTGTTAATCCCAAATGATCAGCAATTTCTGCATAACGCTGTTGTGCCTTAGGATAACCATACTGACTAAATGTCCCTTGTTTGGTTGGCTTGTTTGTCGCATTAAAACGAATCACGTTACAAATTAACATGGCATTGGCCAGACCGTGTGGGACATGGAATGCGGCGCCCAGTTTGTGTGCAATGGAATGACATACGCCTAGAAATGCCTGTGCAAAGGCGATGCCGGCTAGGGTAGCAGCGCTATGAACTTTTTCGCGTGCTACCGGGTTGTTCGCGCCTTCTTTGTAACTTGCGGGCAAGTAGGCTTTGAGCAAGCTTAATGCCTGTAAGGCCTGTCCATCTGAAAATTCGTTGGCCATAATAGAAACATAAGCTTCTAGGGCATGGGTTACGGCATCGTAGCCACCGAAAGCACACAATGATTTAGGCATATTCATCACTAAGTTTGCGTCAACTACGGCCATATTTGGTGTGATGGCGTAATCAGCTAGCGGATATTTCTGACCTGTGGCATCATCTGTCACGACAGCAAATGGTGTCACTTCAGAACCCGTACCGGAAGTGGTGGTCACACAGACTAATTTGGCTTTTTTGCCCATATTGGGGAAATGGCAGACGCGTTTGCGAATATCCATGAAACGCAATGCCAATTCATCAAATTTGGTTTCTGGGTGTTCATACAGTACCCACATAATTTTCGCCGCATCCATTGGCGATCCACCGCCTAGAGCGATAATGGTATCGGGTTTAAAGGCATTAATGTCTTCAGTACCTTTATGTACGATGCTTAAAGTGGGATCTGCGGCCACATCACTAAAGACTTTACACAGCACGCCTTTTTCTTCAAGTTGATCGGTAATCAATTTGGAATAGCCATTATCGAACAAGAATCTATCAGTAACCAAAAATACACGTTTTGCTCCTTGTTCAATAATTTCATCAACTGCTACTGGTAATGAGCCACGACGGAAATAAATCGAATTCGGTAACTTATGCCATAACATGTTTTCTGCTCTCTTCGCGATTGTTTTCTTATTAATCAGGTGTTTGGGTCCGACATTTTCGGATATCGAATTACCACCCCAAGAACCACAACCCAATGTCAGTGATGGTGCTAAATCAAAGTTGTATAAATCACCAATCGCTCCATGAGAAGAAGGCGTATTAATTAAGATGCGGCAGGTTTTCATTTTCTTGCCGAAATAAGCAACACGATCTTTATTGGCATCCTGATCAGTATAAAGAACCGATGTATGCCCCAATCCGCCCATTTCTACTAGTTTTTCTGCTTTATCAACTGCATCTGTAAAATCTTTTGCTTTAAACATACCTAATGTCGGCGATAGTTTTTCGTAAGCAAATGGTTCTGTATGATCTACTTTTGTCGCTTCGCCAACCAGTATTTTAGCTGCTGGAGGTACTTTGATACCAGCCAGTTCGGCGATTTTGGCTGCTGGTTGGCCAACAATGTTGGCATTCAAAGCCCCTTTTTCATTTAAAATGATGCCTTGAACTGCTTTGTTTTCTTTAGCATCCAGTACGTAAGCACCATATTCATTTAATAATTTTTTAACTTCGTTATATACTGAATCCACTACAACAATAGCTTGTTCGGATGCACAGATTGTACCATTGTCGAAGGTTTTAGACATGAGCACAGAAGCAACTGCTCGTCTGAGATCGGCTGTTTCGTCAATGACGACAGGGGTATTACCTGCTCCAACACCAAGAGCTGGTTTACCTGAACTATAGGCTGCTTTAACCATACCAGGACCACCAGTAGCCAAAATGGCGGCAATATCTGGGTGATGCATTAAGCTGTTTGATAATTCAATTGTAGGTTCATCAATCCAGCCGATAATATCTTTTGGTGCTCCGGCTTTTACGGCTGCATCCAATACTATTCTTGCTGCTTCGATGGTGGATTTTTTTGCTCTTGGGTGTGGAGAGAAGACGATTGCGTTACGGGTTTTCAGACTGATTAGAGATTTGAAAATAGCTGTTGAGGTTGGATTGGTTGTTGGGACAATTCCGCAAATTACACCCAGTGGTTCTGCTAATGTGATGGTACCAAATTGTTCATTTTCTTCAATAACATCACATGTTTTTTCATGGCGAAATTTATTATAAATATATTCTGCCGCAAATAGGTTTTTGATGACTTTATCTTCTACTACTCCCATTCCAGACTCGGCAACAGCTTGCTGTGCTAAAGGAATTCTTGCAGCAGCAGCAGCTTTTGCAGCTTCTGTGAATATATGATCTACTTGTTCTTGTGTATAAGTTGAATAAATTTCTTGTGCTTTTTTTACACGCGTAATTAATTCATTTAACTTATCTAGATTGGTTACAGCCATAGATCTCTCCTGAAAATTGAAAAATTAAATCTACGTTGCTTGGTGTCTTCCTTGATACTGTTTTATTACTCTTTATTTTAAAAACAGAAATTACGTTAGCGTAAATCTGTTTTTTACCTTATACAATATTTCTTAACTCTTAACAATATTATTTTACTCAATACAATATAATATGTTGATTTTATTATTTATTTTTCCAATTAAGGTGTATGGATGTAGATGAATATTTGTTATTTTTGTTAATATTTAGATATTTTTTATTATCTATAAAAGGCTTTTAATTGTTATGTAATTTAATTCTTTAATTGGATAATTATTTTAAGTTTTCTATATTATAATTATAGACAAAATTTAATGATTAAGTTTTTAATGAATGCTAAAGATATAATGCTTATTGTACAAAGCAATCTGCTATGCATGAAAAAAGATTTTTTATTAAGGTTTCGTTGTTATTATTTATTTTTATGAATATAGTGGTGATCATTTTTTGTAGTATCTTGGACTTGTTGAATATAAATATTTTAATTTAATTTTCTAGGGTAATTGTGAAGTAGCAATGTTATTGGAATTTAGATAAGAATTGAGTTTAAATATCGATTGTGTAATTTTATTTATTTAAATGGATTATTTAGGATGATTAATATCTCAGAATTTATGGTTGCGGTAATGGTTTTGATTTAGTAAATGCTGCATTTAGATATTTATTTGGTTAAGTATAAAGTAAACAGGCAATGGAAATTATCTATTGCCTGTAATTTATTTTGATTCTTACAATTTTTTATATCTGAGTGTGCAGATGATCCTGAATGATTTTTTCATAGACTGCATCAGGAACATAACGACGGATGATTTCTGGCCAGTTTTCTGGTCCGACTAGTCCTTTGACCATAGTGGATGATACTTCTGCATATTCGCGTGGCGGCATCAAAAAGACGGTAGAGATATTCGGCTGTAAGTCATGATTAATATGACGCATTGACCGTTCATATTCGTAGTCAAATGAGGTTCGGATACCTCGAATGATAAAGTCTGCACCAACGCTGCGCGCATAATTAACTAGATACTGATTTTGGAATGAGGCTATTTTTACATTCAAAAATTCAGTAGTGATGGATTGAAGCATTTCTTTGCGTTCGCTAAGTGTATAGGTGGCTTGTTTTTCAGGGTTGATGCCAATGGCAACGATCAGTTCATCAAAAAGTGGTTGTGCCTCACGGATCATCCATAAATGTCCTTTTGTTGGCGGATCAAAGCTACCGGCATAGACTGCTCGGCGAATGTTGGTTTTGTTCATGAATAATGGTTTTGACTTATTTTATATCTACTGAGCGTACACGGAATAATGTTGAGGGTCAGCTGCAGTGATGATTCAAATGGGTTGTTTGAAAGCTTATTGTACATGAATAAGACTGTATGTATATATTCTTGTGGCCGTGATCTGGAATGTACTTAGGTTGCTAATTGTGTATGTGAGATGTTGTCTTTGTGTATTAAATTGGGAGTGCTTTTATTTAGATTTAAAAAAACAGTTAAAAAGTAATTTGTTAAGTAAGTTAGCCAGTATTATTGGCATAAAGTTTAAGTGCGGCTGTCAATATAGCGCAGTGTAAGGTTCAATTATGAATATGGTATAGTGAGTGATTAATTTCGCGGTATTCTTTGTCATTGGATGATGTGTATTGTCAATTTTGCAGATTCTGTACTTGATTTACCGGTTGATGATGAGTTTTATCGTCAATTACAATTCACTTTATTTTTTGCTGACCTGACTGATATCGGCAAAATGTTTGTTGTATTTTATTGGGTATCGAAGCTAATGAAGAATAAATGGATAAAAAGGATAATATGGTTGGTATTGATGCTGGTACTGATGGCAGTTGTATGGGAGATATTCCAGCCTAAAAAACAGGTTAGTTATATTACTGACGAAGTACATCGTAATGATCTCAGTCAAGTGGTGAATGCTACTGGGGAAATTGCGGCAGCACAGCTGGTTGATGTCGGTGCGCAGGCTTCTGGTCAGATTAAGAAATTATATGTGAAGCTTGGTCAACAGGTAAAGAAAGGTGATCTAATTGCCAATATTGACTCAACCACTCAATTGAATACCTTGAATACTAATAAAGCCAAGCTTGATACTTACCGTGCGCAATTACGGTCGGCGCAGGTAACGCTAAGAATGAAGCAGCGTGCTTTTGAGCGTGAACGAGCATTGCTGGCACAGGATGCTACCTCTAAAGCTGACTGGGAAAATGCACAGGATAGTTTGGCCGCAGCCAAGGCTAATGTAGCCGAACTCAAATCACAGATCCGCCAGACTCAGATTGCAATTAATACTTCTGAGGCTGATCTTGGTTATACGCGTATTACAGCACCGATGGATGGAACGGTTGTGTCAATACCGGTAGAAGAGGGTCAGACGGTTAATGCCAGCCAGAATACGCCAACGATTGTGCAACTGGCTGATTTGAGCAAGATGCTTAATAAAATGCAGATTGCTGAAGGTGATATGGGTAAAGTGAAAGCAGGTATGTCTTTGACATTTACTACGCTAGCTGATAATACAAAAAAACGACAAGCGAAGCTTGATGTCGTCGACCCTGGTCTGACAACAATGTCTCAGGGTAGTTATAACACCAGTACTGATACGACGGACACGGCGATTTATTATTATGCTCGTGCTTTGGTGCCAAATGAGGACGGTGCATTGCATATCGGTATGACGACCCAGAATAATATTCTGGTTAAATCGGTAAAAGGGGTGCTTACTGTGTCTAATCAAGCGATTAAGCATCGGCAGGGTAAGAAGGTTGTGATGGTGCTGGATGAAAATCAGCAGATTCACTCTGTGCAGGTTGAAACAGGGATCACGGATGGTATGCGTACTGAAGTAAAATCAGGTCTTAAAGAAGGTGATAAGGTAGTATTATCATCATTGAATAATGCTGAAGTAAAAAATAAACAGGCTAAAGAAGGCAAAATGCCCAGACCGAGAATGTAAGCAATGAGTCTATTGGAAATTAAGGATATTAATCGCTGGTTTGGCAGTGGTGAGAGTCGGGTACAGGTGCTCAAAGATATTAATTTGAGCATTGAAAAGGGAGACTTTGTTGCAATTATTGGTCAATCCGGCTCCGGTAAATCTACTCTGATGAATATAATTGGCTGTTTGGATGTTCCTTCTAGTGGTTCTTATAAGATTGACGGTGTAGAAACAGCAGCCATGAGTGGCGATGAGCAGGCGGCATTGCGAAGAAAGAGCTTTGGTTTTATTTTCCAGCGCTATAATCTGCTTAGCTCGTTAACCGCACGTGAAAATGTGGCTTTGCCGGCGGTGTATGCCGGTATGGATCTCGCTCAACGCAATAAACGCGCTGATGAACTATTAAATCAGCTAGGTTTGGCTGGCAAGGAAAATAATAAGCCCAGTGAATTGTCAGGCGGTCAGCAGCAGCGTGTCAGTATTGCTCGGGCACTAATGAATGGCGGTGAAATTATTCTAGCTGATGAACCGACCGGGGCGTTGGATACGGCCAGCGGCCATAATGTGATGGAAATTTTGCACGGTTTGCATGATGCCGGTCATACTATTGTTATGGTCACGCATGATCCGAATATTGCAGCCAATGCAAATCGGGTGATTGAGATTCGTGACGGGCGCATTATTGCTGACCACAGTAAAAACACAGATATCAAACCTAGTCATATTGTCAGTATTAAAGAGAAAAATTCATGGCATTTTTATAGAGATCAGTTTTTCGAATCTTTTAAGATGTCTGTGCAGGCAATTATGGCACATAAAATGCGCTCATTTCTGACGATGTTAGGAATTATTATCGGTATTGCTTCTGTGGTTTCGGTAGTGGCACTGGGACGCGGCTCGCAGCAAAAAATTCTGGAAAATATCAATGCGATTGGCACTAATACGATTTCAATTTATCCCGGTAAGGGATACGGTGATCGGCGTTCAAGCCGGATTAAAACGTTGACGGTAGCAGATGCAGAGTCTTTAAAAGAACAAAATTATATTGACAGTGTGACACCTGGTGCCGGCATTAAAGGAATCTTAACTTATGATAATCAGTCACTGTCTGCTCAATTATATGGCGTAGGCGATCAGTATTTTGATGTGCGTGGGATTAAGCTGACGTATGGTCGTTTGTTTAATGAAGATGATGTGAGGCAAAATAGCCAGATCGTGGTGATTGATGACAATACTAAAATTAAGTTGTTTGCCGATGGAAGTAACCCAATTGGTCAGGTAATTTTGTTTAATAAACGTCCGTTACAAATCATTGGTGTAGCTCAACCAAATAATACTGCTTTTGGTGATAATGATACTTTGCAGATATATACACCTTATACTACGCTGATGAATCGTATTTCAGGTTCGAAATACATTACTTCGGTAACAGTGAAGATTAAAGATAATGTGAATTCCCAAACTGCAGAAAAGGGTATTATCGAGTTATTAAAAGCACGGCATGGTACAGAGGATTTCTTTACGCGAAATAGTGACACTATTAAGCAGACGATTGAGAGCACTACTGGCACCATGACTTTACTTATTTCCTGTATTGCTCTTATTTCTCTAGTGGTTGGCGGTATCGGGGTTATGAATATTATGCTGGTGTCGGTGACTGAGCGGGTAAAGGAAATCGGTATCCGCATGGCCATCGGGGCACGTCAGCATAATATACTGGAACAATTCCTGATTGAAGCAGTATTAATCTGTCTGATCGGTGGCTTGGTTGGGGTGTTGTTTTCTTTTGCAATCAGTCTTTTGTTTAATCTATTGGCGCAGGATTTCGCGATGTCATTTTCAACAATTTCTATTGTGATGGCCGTGTTGTGTTCAACTGTAATCGGCGTGGTTTTCGGGTTTATGCCGGCCAAACGTGCTTCGCAGCTAAATCCGATTGATGCCTTATCACGTGAGTAGTTTGTGATGAAATTCTGGCTCCTTTATATTTAAAATGAATAAAATCAGCGCGGTATTGATTATTATGCTTGGCCTGTAAGGCTGAAATTAAAGTTATTATTATGAAAAATCTGATTGGCACGAAACGGTTTACGCTGATATCTCTAGTGGTTGCAGGCCTGTTATCATCCTGTACTACTTCAATGCTGAACTCCCGCCAAAGCTTGCAGCAGGCAGGAATGTTAAGTACTGTAGAGATAGCAGCACAATATCATGTGGATAGTAACTGGTGGGAAATCTATCAAGATCCGAAGCTTAATCAACTGGTTGAAATGGCGTTGACTAATAATATCAATTTGCGTCAAGCTGCACTGAATGTTGAAAAGGCACGGTACAGTGCCAAACTGACCGAAGTGCAGCTTTTTCCAACTGCGAGCGGGTCGTTAGGTGCCAGTAGTTCTAAGGATTTAAAGCATGGTGGTGCTTCCAGTCGCAGTTTTAACGGGCAGATCGGTTTAAGCTATGAGGTAGATTTGTGGCAGAAATTGCGAGCGAGTACTGATGTAGCTATTTGGAAATATCATGCTAGTGAGCAGGATTTGTACACCAGCCGATTGTCTCTGATTAATAGTGTGATTGATGGCTATTTTCATCTTGCTTATATCGATGAAGCCATAGGACTGACGCAAAATAGTATCAACCAATACCGAAAGATTGCTCGTATTGCGCAAGCTCAGTACCAGTCTGGCAAGGTGAGCAGTATTAATGCTATTAATGCTAAACAGTCTTTATTGAATGCTCAAAATATACTGACTTCTTTGCAGAAAAACCGTACTGAGGTTATGCAAATGCTGCATGATTTGCTAAACCAGCGTCCGGGCGATGTGACGGATATCCGGCCGACCGCATTGGGACAGATTCATCTTAATACAGTTAATTTGAATGTGCCGTTATCGGTGTTGGCTAATCGTCCAGATTTACGTGCAGCTGAGTTTAGACTGCAAGCTGCTTATGCCGCTCAGCAGGCGGCGCGGCGTAGTTGGTATCCGAGTATCAGTCTGAATACGGTAGTTAACTCTCGTGCAAGCGATTCGTCGTCAGCTTTACGTTTTCCGGTTGGTGTGGCCAGTGTCAATGTTAATTTACCTTTTCTAGATTGGCAGGCTTTGCATTGGCAAAATAGGCAGGCCGAGGCAGAATTTGTTAGTGCTAAACTCAGCTTTGAACAATCACTAACAACGGCTTTAAATGAGGTAGCGCGTTATTACCGTTTATATACACTGAGTCAAGCTACCCTGGAGAATACGCAGAAAAAATATCAATATGATCAAAAAAATAGTCGGTATTATCATGCCCGTTATCAATATGGCGCCAATCCACTCAGTGACTGGTTGGATGCTTTAAATAAGGAATATTCATCGGCACAAAATGTCTTGAATGACCGCTATGCGGTACTACAATATGAAAATCTAATTTATCAGGCGATGGCGGGTCGATATCAGGCCAGATAATCGTGAGCCGATAAGAATAAATTTGATAATTTTGATCTGAGCTTAATGAATGTTAGGCGTGGACACTGGATAAAAAAGTGCCCCGGTAAGGGGGCGAAAAAGGAACACAAACCACTACCAATAAAACCGCTTGCTAAATAGTCTATTCAGATAATTTAAAAAATTTAACCATTTAAAATAGGCATTATATTGATGATCTGCCTACATTTCTCTGGTTTTCCATCATCTGTGGCTATAATAAACAATATCATTTCTAATTGCAAATGATATTTATTATTATTTGTGATATTTGTATAATTTTATGTGTATAATGTTGTTTAATATGAAAATTAAAATTAAGAAAATTTAATTATTAAAGTGAAACAAATCGGATTTCTAGCATTTATTACGTCTGGTTATAATTTTGCCTCAGATATTTTGAATTGTGGGTGGTGTAATGGCTAGTCTATCTTGTTGATACTTTATCAGGTATGCTTCTGTGTCCTTTTTTAGTATGATAATGTTTTTGGTTTTGCGGTTTTCCGCTTTAAATGTCGTCTATGCGTCAAATTATTCTAGATACTGAAACAACCGGGCTTTCAGCTCAAAATGGTGACCGCTTAATTGAATTTGCTGGTGTGGAAATGGTCGACCGGAGACTGACAGGTAACAATTTGCACCTTTTTGTCGATCCTGAACGCGATATACCAGCAGAGGCGATTGCAATACATGGAATTACGCCGGAACGGCTTAAAAAAGAAAATGCACAGGTATTTGCTGTGGTGGCACAGCAAATTGCTAATTATATTAGTGGTGCTGAACTGGTGATTCATAATGCAACGTTTGATGTTGGCTTTCTAAATATGGAGTTCAATCGTCTGGGTATGCCAGATGTAGAAAAGATTACCAGTAAGGTCACAGATACGCTGCAAATGGCACGGGACAGGTATCCGGGACAGAAAAATTCGCTTGATGCTTTGTGTACGCGACTAGAAGTAGATCGTAGTAAACGGGTTTTGCATGGTGCGCTGATTGATTGCGAATTACTGGCAGAAGTTTATCTGGCGATGACACGTAGTCAATTCAGTTTGGTGGATGAATTAACATCGCTAAGCACAAGTAGCCAGACTCAGGAAATAGCCAGTTATTATCAGATTGAACATCAAGCGCTTAAAGTCATTTCCCCTGATGCGAATGAACTGGCTGAACATGAAGCTTATCTTGAATCGCTGGATAAAATTGTCTCTGGGGAATGTCTCTGGCGTAAATGGAGCCAAAGCGGCAAGGATCAGTTGGTATGAGCCGTAAAGTTGCGCTGATACCTGCTGCTGGCGTCGGACAAAGATTTGGCGCTCCTTGTCCAAAACAATATATTGATCTGGCTGGCCAGACAGTATTGCAACATACGGTGAATCGGTTACTGCGACTTAATGAAATAGAGTTATTACTGATCGTAGTTTCAATTGAAGATACTTATATTGATAATGTCAATTTGGTTGCTTCATGGCCAAAAAATGTGCATGTTTTGCGCTGTGGTGGTTCGACACGTGCTGAAACGGTGAAAAATGGCTTAACGATAGCTTATACTCAATTTGGCCTTCAGCAAGATGATTGGATTCTGGTGCATGATGCAGCACGATGTTGTGTGTGTACTGATTCGGTCGTTCGTTTAATTAAAACAGTACAATTCGATAAAGTCGGAGGATTATTGGCGATACCGGTTAGCGATACTTTAAAGCTGGCTGACGAAAAAAAACAGGTATGCACTACGGTGGATCGTAAAAATATGTGGCTGGCACAAACACCACAAATGTTTCGTTTTGGTATCCTAATTCAAGCTCTAGCACATGTGGATTTATTTACGGTAACTGATGAGGCTTCAGCCGTTGAGGCACTTGGTTTTGCACCAAAACTAGTAGCAGGAGATGTTTCTAACCTCAAACTAACTACACAGCAAGATCTTGCATTGGTAAGATTCTTTTTGCAACAGGAGCAAACGCTATGAGGGCAATACGCATCGGACAAGGGTATGATGTTCACCAGCTGGTAGCTAGACGTCCCTTAATACTGGGCGGAGTGAATATACCGTATAGTAAAGGATTGTTAGGGCATTCAGATGCTGATGCCTTGCTGCATGCTATTACCGATGCACTGCTTGGTGCTGTCGCTTTTGGGGATATCGGTAAACTCTATCCCGATACTGATGCTGATAATAAAAATGCGAACAGTCTGGCGTTATTGCGCGGTGCTTATCAGTTGGTACAACAGGCAGGTTGGCAATTGGTCAATGTTGATACGACTGTGATTGCACAGCAGCCTAAGCTACGACCTTATATTGATCAGATGCGCTACAATATTGCTGCAGAGCTGAATGTACCCATTGAAGTCGTAAATATTAAAGGTAAAACTAATGAAAAACTCGGCTATCTGGGGAGGGGAGAGGCAATAGAAGCTCTGGCAGTGGTGTTATTGATGGCTGTTTAAACTGTTTTAAGCTTACGTTATAATTTCTATATTATATGATGGGTCGTCTGCATAGTTTGTTTACCCCTAAATTAATTTAAAGAGAGAGAAAAGTATGGTCTCACAAGATGAGTTAAAATGTCTGGCCGCGCGTAAGGCTGTAGAGTATGTACAGGAAAATGAATATCTGGGTATTGGCACCGGCTCTACTGTGAAATTTTTTATTGAAGCTTTGGCTGAAAGTGGCCTCAGAATCAAGGGAGCGGTATCAACCTCTGTTCAGACCAGTGAATTAATGAAAAAGTGTGGTATCCCTGAGGTGGCACTGAATGAAGTCAATGGTTTACCTTTGTATGTTGATGGTGCAGATGAAGTGAATCATTTACTGCAGATGATCAAGGGTGGTGGGGGTGCGTTACTAAATGAAAAAATTGTCGCTAGTGCTTCCAGTCAATTTATCTGTATTGCTGATGAAAGTAAATATGTTAGCCGTTTGGGACATGCTCCACTGCCGGTGGAAGTAACGCAGAATGCACGTTCTTTGGTGGCGCGTAGGTTATTGAAATTAGGCGGCGAACCTAATCTACGTCTTAGTTTTACCACTGATCATGGTAATCTGATTTTGGATGTGTCCAATCTAAATTTGAATGAACCAATTAAAATGGAAAATGCCATCAATAATATACCGGGCGTGGTAGATAATGGTTTATTTACCAATCGTCCAGCTGATTTGCTGATACTTGGTTGTTCGGATGGTGTACAAGTTTTAACTGCTCATAGTTAGTTTTCATAATATATTGAGTAGATAAAAGGCGGAATTTCCGCCTTTTACTTTTGCTAAGTTGATATTAGAACTATGTTGGTTGATTCGCAATAGATTGAAATGTTCAAATCCATTTGAAAATAATGGTTTATTGAACGTAATTAGTTATTCATATCGCTATATAACTTTAATTGGTTGTAATTATCCAACACAATGGGCTCAGATTTGTTGAGGCTTATTGTCCAAGCTAGGATAAATATAATTGGATATAAGCTGATTAATTTACAACTTCTTTTTAGATATTACTTTAGAATACTATTTTGCTTTAGCTTAAGAGATCAATTTAATTGGGGATTCATATTATATGCAAGATGTTTTATTGGAGATAATCATTGTGATTATTGAACCAAACAATGCTTAGTTGGTGTGTAAGTAATGAAATTGCAGAAGAAATTGGTTAAATGGCGTAGCTGGTTGTTATGGGTTGCTCTTTTTCTTACATTTTTAAAGGTATGGATTCCAGGAAGCCTTCTTGCCCCAGTTGAAGTATGGGTACATAAAGCAGATACTCTGATTGGTCATGTACATAATTTGCTCTCCGGTAAGCATCCAGTTCGTAGCAACAAAAAATGGATTGTAGCCAATAAGGGAGTTTATCAGGGTACCGTGCAAGCGGTTCATGATGGCGATACCGTGCATGTTCTAGATACGAACGGACATATGCATAAAATACGGTTGGCCAATATTGATGCGCCAGAGCTTAAACAGGCTTATGGTATGGCCAGTCGGGATGCTTTACAACAACGGGTTGAAAGTCAGCAAGTGGATGTTAATGTTGTTGCGGTTGATCAATATAAACGAGAAGTAGGGCAGATCATATTGAATAACAGTGATGTGAATTTATGGATGATAACGCAAGGTTATGCATGGCATTACGACAGCATTGCAAGAAAACAGCAGAATAGATCTGATTTCAACCGCTATCAGCAGGCTCAAATGCAGGCACAACAAAACCGGCGGGGTTTGTGGCACAATAGCCGCGCTATTGCTCCGTGGTATTTTCGCCAGCAACAGAAAGCCCATTGATGGTATTGGTTTATGAATACTCAAAAACGTATAGAAATATTTAGCCGCCTTCAAGCGGTCTGTCCACACCCAACCACAGAATTGGTTTATCACAATCCGTTTGAATTGCTAATAGCTGTCATGCTGTCTGCTCAGGCAACTGACATATCGGTAAATAAATGCACCATTCACCTGTTTAAGTTGGCTCCAAATGCTCAGTCAATGTTGGATTTAGGCATCGATAATGTCATAAATTGCATTCGAACCATTGGATTGTACCGAACTAAGGCCAAGCATGTTATGGAAACTTGTCGCATACTGGTGCAACAATATGATGGTGTGGTACCGCGAACCCGTGACGCATTGGAAAGTTTACCAGGAGTGGGCAGGAAAACGGCCAATGTGGTGCTTAACACAGCGTTTGGGCAGCCTACCATTGCAGTTGATACGCATATATTTAGAGTATGTAATCGTACAGGTATAGCCCGAGGTAAAGACGTTCGGGCTGTGGAGGATAAATTGGTGAAACTGGTACCTAAGCAATTTTTACATAACGCTCATCACTGGCTTATCTTGCATGGCCGCTATGTATGTAAGGCACGGAAACCTCTGTGTGAGCAGTGTTTGATCAATGATTTATGTGAATATCCAGCTAAGAGTACTTTAACAGTTTGATTGTATATTTTAATGACTCTTTTCGTTAAAATATATTTGTGAAACCACTTGTGTAATCAAACATTCAAGATAGGGAATTTGATGCGGATAAATCGCAAATGTATGTTGACGGCACTGTTGGCTGTGATATTCGTCATTGCCGGTTGTGACAAAATTGAGCAATGGTTTGGTAAGGAAAAACAAGAGCAGGTATTTGTGAAAGAAATTCCTGCTGGTGACAAAAATAATGTTCATCAGGTAGATATGTTGCTACCAGACTTTACTAAGCTGGTAGAACAGCAAGGACCTACTGTGGTAAATATTCAGGCTACCCGTAAAAATCTACATATGGATGATGAATTAAGTGGCGACAGCGGATCAGAAACATTAACAGATAATGACCCTTTTTATCAGTATTTTAGACGTTTGCTGCCAAACGTGCCGCAGACACCTCAGCCCAATGATGATGAGTACAATTTCGGTTCTGGCTTTATTATCAGTAAGGATGGATATATCCTGACTAATGCGCATGTGGTTAACGGTATGAACAGCATCAAGGTTCTGCTCAATGATAAACATGAATTTCAGGCGCAGTTAATTGGAACAGATCCGCAATCAGATGTGGCTTTATTGAAAATCAATGCCAATGACTTGCCACAAGTTCAATTGGGTAATCCCAAGGATCTGAAAGTAGGAGAATGGGTGGCGGCCATCGGGGCGCCTTTTGGGTTTGATAACAGCGTTACTGCAGGAATCGTGTCAGCCAAAGGCAGAAGCCTGCCAGAAGAAAATTATACCCCATTTATCCAAACTGATGTAGCCATTAATCCAGGTAATTCTGGAGGTCCTTTGTTTAATCTAAAAGGACAGGTAATAGGAATGAATTCTCAGATCTACAGTCGTAGTGGTGGATTTATGGGTATTTCATTTGCAATTCCGATTGATGTGGCTATGAATGTTGCTGATCAGTTGAAAAAGATTGGTAAAGTTCAGCGTGGCCGCCTCGGTGTGGTTATTCAGGAAATGAATTACAATCTGGCTAAATCATTTGGCATGAATAAGGCTAATGGTGCTTTGATAACTCAGGTTATACCTGGAGGAGCAGCAGACAAAGCTGGTTTGCAAATGGGTGATATTGTACTGAGTGTAAATGGTGACGGCGTGAATAACTCTAGTGATCTGCCAGTCATGGTTGGTTTATTACCCCCTGGTAAGCAGATTATTCTGGGCATCTGGCGCAAAGGAAAAGAACACAATATTAAAGTTATATTGGATAATGTGACGACCAATTCAGTAGCAGCGACCAATAAGCCTGCCCTTGCTTTACCGACTGATGGAGTAAATATGACCAATCGCAATATTGGCCTAGATTTGCGTGAAACCAGTAAAGGTCTAATGGTAGAAAATATCAGTGGTTGGGCGGCGCAATCAGATATTCGTCGCGGTGATATCATCATGGCTGTGGGTCAAAAACTGGTTCATGATCGAGAAGCTTTTAACAAAGCGCTGGCAGAAAACAGTAAACAAGTGCCTTTATTGATCAAACGTGGTAATAATACCTTGTTTGTTGCGCTAGTACTGCCATAGAAATTTACATTCACTATTGAAAAGAATTTATTACTCAGAAGTGTCTATTGTAAATAACTTGATTACTCTGTTATCAGTAATAGGCCAGTTAATTTAATCTGATTTCACAATAGCTCAATAAAATAATGAGTATAATGTCTTCATTATTATTCAAAGCTGCTCTAAACACATGGCAAATAAATTTGTAAGATAAATATATGAGTTCAGTAATACCTAAAGCTATGGTACGTGGGCCAATAATGGCTGATGTCGCTGCATTTTCTTTGACGGACGAAGAGCGGAAACGCTTGTGTCATCCAGCTATTGGTGGTGTGATTTTATTTCGGCGTAATTATCAGTCGCGGGCACAACTAATTCAGCTAGTGGCGGAAATTAAGGCATTACGGACACCGGAGCTGATTGTGGCGGTGGATCATGAGGGAGGACGGGTACAACGTTTTATTTCCGAATTCACCCGCTTACCGGCAATGCGTAAATTAGGGTATTGCTGGGATAACTATGGGATAGAAGTGGCCAAAAAAATAACTGAAACCGTTGGCTGGGTGCTGGCGACAGAATTGAGGGCTTGCGGTATTGATTTATCGTTCGCGCCAATTCTCGATCTGGACTGGGGAAATTGTGCTGTCATTGGGAATCGCAGTTTTCATCCTTCGCCCGTTGTAGTAAGTGCTCTGGCTATTGCTTTACAACGCGGTTTGAAACGTGGAGGCATGGCCAGTTGTGGTAAGCATTTTCCTGGACATGGTGCCGCCAGTGGCGACAGCCATGTCATGATGCCGCGAGATAGCCGTAGTTGGGATCAGTTGTGGGCCGATGATATTCAGCCATTCTGTGATTTAGTTGACCATGGTATGGCTGCAATAATGCCAGCGCATGTGGTTTATCCTGCTATTGATCCAGATGAACCAGCTGGTTTTTCATCTATCTGGCTCAGGAAGATATTACGCGAAAAAATGCACTTTGATGGTGTGATTTTTTCTGATGATCTGACCATGGAAGGGGCCAGCATGGCCGGAGATGTACGTGCGCGGACAAAAAATGCCTTTGCAGCTGGTTGTGATATTGCCCTGATCTGTAATAAACCAGATTGGGTTGAATATGTGCTGGAAGAATTTAACTGGCCGGAAAATAAGTATTTGTCTAAGCGCTGGCAGATGATTGCCGGACAGGGAACGGCAGCTAAGCACAATGAAGTTATGCACAAGCCTGAATTTGAGAGCGCGCAGCAAATGGTGGCCAATCTGGCTTCAGCAGAAGACACTTTGCATGGAGTGCAGGTAGGCGAACCCTTTTAGTTACATAGCTTTCTGGCTGGATATGAGTTTTTGAACAATAAGCCATAGCTCATGCTGTGGCTATATTTCTTATGCAGTCATACCGCTTTATCTGTCATTATTCTGCTAACTATACATTAACAGCAATTACCGATTAGGAAACCTATATCCTTTAATGGATAATTGCTCTAAAAAGAATAGTAAGGCAGATTATAATGGGTGAAGTTTTCCTTTTATAATTGCGTTTCAGACATTTTATGACTACCCAGATTACCCGTCGTAAACGATCCTTAAATGGAGTGCTATTACTTGATAAAGACACAGGTATGAGCAGTAATAGTGCTCTACAGCGTGCTCGTTTTCTATACGGTGCAGCCAAAGCAGGCCATACTGGTGTGCTGGACCCACTGGCCACAGGATTATTACCGGTGTGTTTTGGTGAAGCCACTAAATTTGCTCAATACTTGCTGGATGCTGATAAAGCTTATACTGCGACCCTACGTCTTGGTGAAGCCACCACTACCGGTGATGCTGAAGGTGAAAAGATTGCCAGCGGAACAACGGATATTAGCTTGGCACAGGTTAAAGAATCTATAGCTGATTTCTGTGGACAGATCAGCCAGACACCACCGATGTTCTCGGCTATTAAACATCAAGGTAAACCATTGTATGAATATGCCCGTGCCGGTATTACCATCGAACGTAAATCGCGGCAGGTGACCATTTATCAAATAAATGTTGTTGAATTTCAATCTCCCAAACTGGTATTGCAGGTGCGATGTAGCAAAGGAACTTATATACGCACTCTGGCTGAAGATATAGCCAGGCAGATGGGTACAGTTGCTCATCTGACAGCGCTGCGCCGCACGGCTACGGCCGGTTTTCAGATTGAACAAACCCACTCTCTGGCTGCCATCAGCTCGGTTGATGAAAGAATCAGAGATAACTGGTTATTACCCTGCGATGTGTTGGTACAACATTTGCCGGCGGTTACCTTGCCAGATCAGGATGTTCTGCAATTACAGCATGGCATCAGCGTGCAAGCAAAAGAAAAATATGATATATTACATCCCTTACGTATTTACGCTGCTAATGGCCAATTTATTGGTTTAGTACAATATCAGGCTGTTGCTAATAGTCTGAAAGTACTGCGTCTGATGAGTACGGCTACAGCTTAGTAATTACGTATTCGGAGTTGGCATTTGTCAACCATGATATGGTGAGCTTGGCCAACTTGTCCGCCGCGAGGCATATTTTATAGAGTAAATAATATGTTAACTGTTGAACAAAAAGCGCAAATCGTTAAAGATTTTCAGCGTACTGCAACCGATACCGGTTCTTCTGAAGTACAAATCGCCTTATTGACTTTCCGTATTAATGACCTGACTGGTCACTTTAAAGCCAATCCAAAAGATCACCACAGTCGTCGTGGTCTGTTGAAAATGGTTAGTGCCCGCCGTCGTCTTCTGGCGTACATTCGTCGCACCAAACCGGATACATATCGCGAACTGATCAGTCGCTTAGGATTGCGTAAATAATTTCGCTATATAATAAAAAATGTCGTCTGTTTCTTTTTGACAGACGACATTTTTATATTCTTCTCACTAATGACCCAGGCTTAAAGCACTAATAAATTAAAGCTAGCGATTTATTTACGCTGCGTACATCCGAGTGAATAATCTGTGGTTTAATATTATTTTAATCATTGCCAAACAAGCATTATTCATTTGAGAACGAATTAAGCAGGTAATCATCATACATAAACTTTAAATACCCCCAAACTTAGTACACAACTCACGTAGAAAATTAAGCTGCCTGTTTTAATGTTTTATATTCGAGCGGTGTCATGTTATTTAATGCTTCATGCAGTCTTTCGGTGTTATAAATGCTTAGCCATTCTTCGGTTACTTTTATTTCTTATCTAGGTTATTAAAACAATATAAATCCAATGTTTATGTGTGATAGGTGCGATTTAATCGTTCAATGTACCCGTTTTGCTATGGGCTACCCGGTTGAATATCATCTATGGTGATACCATGTGAGTTTGCTCAGTCAATGAATGTTTTGCCGGTGAATTCTGCTCCATTAACCACGCGTATTTTGAGTGGGTAAGCATGATATTCCGCCAGGTTATCCAGATAACGGCTCATCCTACCAGCTGGCAAACTGACCGTCATATCAATTCCTAACGCCTCACGATTAAAGTTATCTATCACTTTAAAAATTCTAAAATGCTGTTAATGGCGGCTACTGTCACGCATCAAAGCCATTGACCAACATTCACCTTGTTTATTGGGTACTAATAACCTTTCCGGGCATCGTGGAAGAATGCGTTTTTTTTGCTTTATCCTGAGATTAAGCTTTAACGCACAATATACCCGCTGAACCCGTTTATGATTACATTTATAGCCAAGCTTGCTGATGTGATTAAAACACTTATGCAAGCCCTAACGTCAATGCCTGTCCGTGATCACACTGAGTACCGATATCATCAAAGAATCATCCGCTAACTTAGAATGATCATCGTCAGCATAGCGGCTTAAGCCAACAATAGTGCAGCT
>JAGGIK010000036.1 GCA_024103515.1 Snodgrassella sp.
ATAGCAACTTCAGCTTCTTTCAATATAGATACAATCTGATGTTCAGTCATCTTTTTCATGTTTAAATCCTCTGTGGGTTAATGAAGAGAATTTTCTACTTCGGGGCTGTACTATTTTAGGGGATAGTTACATATATCCTCCAAATTCAGATACAGTTCGTATGTATGACGCTCTTTATGACCGTTATACTCACTTCCTCTATCCGTCACAATTCGTAAAAGCGCTACCTGCTCATTATCAAAAAATGGTATTACTTTATCATTGAGCATATCCGCAGCAACTAAACTGTTTTTCTCTGTATGTACTTTAGTAAACGCCAGTCTTGAATAGGTATCAATAAACGTTTGTTGGTATATTTTCCCAATCTCTTTAATATGACCAATATAATATGTATTTTGTGCGCATAAGTAATCAGGATGCTGGGGCTCAATTTCACTTTGTGCCTCTGGCGCTGCTTTCGCTTTCTCTAAAGTCTGTAGCTGGCTTTGTGTTAACACAAGCCCTTCCTGAGCTACTTTTGTTTCCAGAGAGATCAACCTTTTTTGAAGCTTTCTAAATCGTGGCGTAACCAGATTGAACGTACGCCGCTGCCAGAGACCATTATTTCTTGCAGACGTAGTTGATTAGCTACCCGATGTTGCCCATAAGCAGGAAATTCATCAGCCATATTAACGACAGCCTGCTCAATATGAGGTTCTACGCGATTTTTCTCTATAGGTTTTTTGCGACTTATTTCCTGAAGAGCTAATTCTCCGCCCTGTTCATAGAGTTTTTTGAAGCGGTAAGAGCAGTCGCGACAATATCTCAAGCCTTAACAGGCTTGCTGAACGTTACCTAATTGTTTAGCGGGTTCTAAAAGACCTAATTTTGGTTTAATTATTATTGCAGATTGATTTATTACTGACACTCCATTATTGGTTTAAATTACACTAAATGTCAGTTTAAATAAAACTACTACAATTTAATGAGTCATACACATTGTTCAATTGCTTTTGTCCGAACAACTCTTTTGTTTCCAACCAAGTTTGCCAAAGGGTTTTCATAGCAATATTAACTCGAATCATTCTTTTTATGGTACAACTCAAGATGTTGTTCCGTATTGCGTTGAATTTCCGACAATCCACTATAAAGCCTGTATCTGAATATTATGCCATAACATTCGGCTTTCATTGTTATATGAAAACGTTCATATATTCCATTTGTTGCCAAACTGAGGGATTTGGTTTTGGTGCGCTTAATATTGGCTAAATTAAGACAGAGCTCATAAGTATGGTTTTGTTTGTGGCCTTTATATCTCATGTCTTGTTCTGTCAGGATGTGTTATAGCACAGCGGAAAAGCGGCATTTTATCATGGAGTAAATCTGTGGCGATTAAACAATTTTTCTGAGTGTATACTTTAGCAAAAGCCAGTCTTGAATCGGTGTCAATTGATGTTTGTTGGTCTATTTTCCTTATCCCTTTGCTATACCCCAATTAATAGATATCGTATACACCTAAGCAAGCTGGATAGTGACTCGCTCTATCAATATGGCCCCACGCGGTATTATTGACTTGTATCCTAAGCCTAAATAGGTCTGAGATCAATATAATGCCTATCTTGAGCAATATTCATTGTTAAAGCAATTAAGCGCATATTAAAACAGTCTCAGTTATCATGTAGCCAGATTGAACGTATGCCACTATTACCAATATCGCTTATTGGCGTCATTAATTAGCTACTTGATGTTGTCCAGCAGCCGGATATTCATAAACCATATTCACCACTGATTGTTTCATATACACTGCCACTTGATTTTTTCTGTCGGATTTTACGATTGATTTCCTAAGATCATTACTTTACAAGTCTGCTGTTATACATGCTCTAACAATATCGTTAACAGAAAAAAGCCTTAATTTAGAATTGATGAATTATGCGGTTTGGTTTATTACTGACGCTCCTTTTAGCTTATAAAATGACTTAAATATCAGGTTAAGTGGAGGCTACTATAAGTAACTGGAGATTTATCAATAGGTATTAACCTAATCTTTGTTTTATCGCATACGGATTTTTTATTTACTTATTTCTCTGGTATTTTAATTAAATAACAATCGATTCGAGTTATCTTGTTCTTTTTTAATGTTAAAATATCTGGCTTATGATTTATAATCTCATCTTTAACGGTAAGTTTTCTAGCCATTAATAAGATGCCTTTCATCCAGTTTCTCGCTTCATCAGCTCCTTGTGTTGTGGGTAAAAAGTTATTAAATAAGCCATGTTTTGCTAAAAAAGATATTTAAAATTGATACATTCTTCTGCTTGTACAAAATACTTTTTTATTTTTATCCTAAATTATATTGCTCAGGTATTAGATAGCTATCACAAATACATATGTTCTCATGATTTTAAATTGTTTATTTCTTTTAAAACGTGTTTCATTTACTGGAGTGCTGATACAGGGCTGACTATCATCTTTTAAAATATTTTTTTGGTGCATAAAACATCGGATGATAAAAAAAACAGCTGGTTAATAACCTCACGTGATAAATCATCACCATATGGAGTGCATGCGTTAGTTTCATTCGAATAAGCTATTTTTATCTTTAGAACTTTTAAAAATATGCTGAAGCTATAGACGCGGCTTGTTTTATTGGAATTTATTTTAGTAAAATGTGCGTCTGATGAATCATACATATTCTCCGGTTGCTTTTTCTTGAACGGCCCTTTTGCGCACCAAACCCAGTTAGCCAAGGGATTTTTCCATAGTAATTTGTACCCAAATGTATTCTTTTAATTATTTGGCTAGCTAAAAAACTTTAATTAGGGTTTGATGAATTAAGCCTCTTGATTCATTTCTGATAGGGCAGTTTTGGCAGCGAATAAACTCAATGTCAAATTAAATAGGGAATATTACAATTAAACTAAATAATTTTATGGAATTATGATAAATGGCTTATTAGGTTTTAGTGTCTGCTATTTGTTTTCTTTATATAATGAATTTTCAGAAATAAAAATTATTGAAAAATTTTACTAATGGCTTTTTTGGCAACTTTTAATGCTTAATAATGCTCTGATTAGGCATAAAATGGCCTTTTTTGCTAGCAAGAAAACCAGTTTGACCCAATCCTAGCTCTGTCATCATTTTAATCGGCATAAGTTTTTTAATGAAAATTCGTTTTATTTTTCGGCATATGACTTGCTATTAAATCTACATCAAAATTTACCGCTAATTTTTATAGAGCGTATCCAAATGCGGTAGCATTTTTTTCAATTCATTTTTAAGATTGTTATGGTTGATTATTTATGCAGTACAACCAGTAAAACGGGAATATGGCTCTGAGCTATATTTTTGCAGGCGGTCAGTAACAGCAATTGTGATTGTTGCAGATGTAATTTGCGGATTGTTTCCAGCTCATGCATTTGTTCGGGTTGTTGTAATTCAAGCTGATAGCGATGACAGAAATCTTTGAAGTGATTATCTCTATCTTGATGAAACCACTGGCGCAAAGGAGCGGAGGGGGCAATATTTTTAAACCATCGGACCCTCATCAGTCTTTCTTTGCTGATTCCACGCGGCCACAGTCGATCAATTAAGATTGCTGGTTGCTGGCCATGGTAGTCGAAAATTCGTTGAACGTTATACATAGAATGGTGTTCAGGCTGTTAGAGATAATCAGTCAGTGTAATCTAGCATGATAGATTGAAGTGTAGTGTTTATTTATACGGTTGGCTGTGCAATTATTTTGTATTGAAACATTAATAAGGCTGTGGGTATTTTCATTCTACGATATGCAATATACCGCTGCTGGAGATGTGTTGGCGGCTTGAAAAGTGGGGAATCAGCATTTACCTTGCAAAGAAAAAGCAGCTTGTAAAAGCTGCTTTTTTAGTCCGATTTATTTCTGGTTTTTGTCCAGCTCTACATCAAGCGCTTCTTTTGGTACCAGGCCAGAAATGGTTTTTCCGCTTGGGAAAGCCAATGTCGGTGTGCCATCAAACCCAAGTTTCACACCCAGCGCCATCACATCAGCAATTGGATTGGTACAATCTTTAACGGTTGGAGGCATTTTACCTTTAAGCATCCAGTCATTCCAGGCTATATCAGGTTTTGGCTGACACCAGATTTGTACAGCTTTTTTCTGAGCATCTGGATGTAAAGATGGAATCGGCATAATAAATGTGTAGATGGTTACGTTGTCCAGCTTAGCCAGTTCCTGTTCCAGTTTTTTGCAGTAAGGGCAGTCTGGATCTGAAAAAACGGCCAGGATACGTTTACCATCACCACGTTTAACTTTTATGGCCTTATCCAGTGGTAGTTGGCTAAAATCTATTTTTGACAATTCAGCCACGCGTTTTTCTGTTAGGCTGACTTTGTTATCTATATCAAGTATATTGCCCACCAATAGGTATTTACCATTTTCATCGGTATAGACAACCTTATTACTGCCAACAACGGCTTCATACAAGCCTTTGATTGGAGTATGGTTAACCTTCTGTATATTAATTTCATTATCGCCAAATGCTTTACGCATTCTTTCAGTTAAGTTCTGGCTGATCTTTTTACTGATTTCAGCATCAACAGGAGTGTTGACTGCTGTATTTTCATTTGTGCTGCTAGCAGCAGAAGCTGCGGATGTGGCAGAAGCAGCAGAGGCAGCAGACGCTGCGTCGTTACTTTTTGTGTTGGTGTTGCCACACGCTGATAAGTTCAAAAGCATCATTAAAGATGCAATACATTGATATATATATGTTTTTTTCATTTCAGGGTGCTTTTTTGGTTAATAATGAATTAGTTTTGTTTATGTAACGCTATTATGCCTTAAGCTTTAACAATTAGGGAAGTATTAATATTGAAAAAATTGATATTTTGAATATTTAAATTCTGTTTTAATCATTCACAGTTGTTATTAGAATAAACCGGAGGTGTGGTCGTGAAATATTTTATTATTAAAATAATTATTTTATGATAAAAATCCTAAGTAAGTGCTATTTGATTATTGGATTATGCGTCCAACTGATTACTGCTGCTGATTAGCAATTAGCCATTTTTTATCAAAACGCAGGCAAATATTTTTCTGGTAGTGAGTTAAGTAGTTGGCGCAGCCTGCGCTTCATGCCACAATACTTATTATTGTCTTCTTGTGAAAAGATATCATGATCCCGATTTTGGCTTTCGATATTGAAACTGTGCCGGATGTGGCTGGTATACGTGTCCTGAATCATCTGCCTGACAAACTCAGTGATCGGGAAGTGGTGGAATTTGCCCAACAACAACGACGTGCGCAAACAGGGGGCAATGATTTTATGCAGTTACATTTGCAGCAGGTGGTAGCCATATCATGCTGTATGCGCTGGGGTGCCGATAAGATTCATGTAGCCAGTATTGGTGATCCTAATGATACTGAAGAGACACTAATAGCCAAGTTTTTTGAACTTGTGGAAACGCATACGCCACAGCTGGTTAGCTGGAATGGTGGTGGCTTTGATTTGCCTGTTCTACATTACCGTGGTTTAATTCATGGCATCAGCGCTGCGCGTTATTGGGATATGGGCGAGGGTGACTTTAGTGATAGTCGGGATTTTAAATGGAATAACTATATCAGTCGTTACCATAGCCGTCATTGTGATCTGATGGATTTACTGGCCTTATATCAGCCTCGTGCCAATGTGCCGTTGGATGATATGGCTAAATTATGTGGTTTCCCTGGTAAGCTTGGAATGGATGGCAGTAAAGTATGGGCTGCTTATCATGACGGAGCGGTGGAAGAAATCCGTCATTATTGTGAAACCGATGCCACAAATACTTTTCTGATGTATTTGCGTTTTAATCTGATGCGCGGTTTTCTAGATGCTGACGAGTATGAACAGGAAATTAGACGTCTGAAAAATTATTTGCAAAGCCAGAATGCGGCGCACTGGCAAGTGTTTCTGTCGTCATGGGGACGTTAATACAAATGGTTCGGTATTAGATGGTTGATGGAAAAAACGCGTTGTTTAATCAGCACTCTGCCATAAATCTGCATCGATTGGTTTTGATTGGTGTCGGTCTGATTGGTGGCTCTCTGGCATTAGATTTAAAACGTGCAGGAAGAGTCGCTGAGGTGGTAGGTATAGATGTGGATGCTGAGAATCTGACTAGAGCTATGGAAAGGCGGGTAATTGACCGCGCTGCCACGCAGATCAATGCTGACAGTGTTTGTAATGCAGACATGATTATCATAGCCACACCAGTGAATACTTTGCCGGATATTTGCCGACAGCTCGCTCCTTATTTGGATGAACAAACCATTATTAGTGATGTGGGCAGTACGAAACGGCTGGCATTGCAGGCCTTTGCCAATGAGTTGCCACAGTTTTACGGACGGTGTGTGGCTGCGCATCCGATTGCCGGTTCTGACCGCCATGGCGCGCTGGCTGCTCAATTTGGTTTGTTTACTGATAAAAAATGTATTATTTGTGCACACGAACAGCAGGACACTGGTGCTCTAAATATGGTCGAAAGAATGTGGCTGACAGTGCAGGCAAAGATTTACTGGCTGGAGGCGGCCAAGCACGATGAGATTTTCGCCGCAGTCAGTCATTTACCGCATATGCTTGCTTATGCTTATGTGCATCAGCTGGCTGCCTGTGCCGATGCGAAAGAGTTGCTGAGTTTTGCCGGAAGTGGATTTCGGGATTTTTCAAGGATAGCTGCCAGTCATCCGCAAATCTGGACTGATATTTGTTTGGCTAATCGTGAGGCGTTGAACAAGTTATTGTCTCAGCAACAGCAGGAGTTGGCCTGCCTGCAACGCTATCTGCAAGATGGCGATGCTGCTGCATTAACTGATTTTTTTAAAACAGCCCATAAAATACGTGCTAACTGGTCGTGAGAGAGCCAGATATGGTTGAATTGTTGTTTAAACGATGCAGTGAAGTTAGATTTAAGATTTTTGGTTTAAAGTATTGTTTTTATTTTAAATAAAATTGAAAAGCTGGATGAAATTGGGAGATGTATCGGCTTTTTTTAATAAAAATAACTTAATTTTGTATTAATAATACAAATTAATACTTGGCATGATTGATTAATTCTGGCATAATTCGCTTCGTTAAATCAGCTACAGGCTGGTTTAACAGTTTCTCCTCTATTTCTCCTTTGTAGACTTGGCGCACACTTAACCGTGTGCGCATTTTTTTACTTTTTTTTGTTTATGCTAATGGTATTTTGGTTATTATCCTCTATATCAGCTATGACTTGCTGGTCTTGGTCATTATCTTTTTGGCCTTATATTAAAAAGGATAATCGTCGAAATAATATACTGTTTGTGATTATTCAATTGTTGGCAATACAGTTGCAATGAAAGTAGATAATTGATGCTTGAACGATATTGTTCAATGATGGATTAACTCCCAGAATAGATATAGTCATTACTGATGGTGAGGATTAATACTGTTTTTCACTATCTGATAGAACCATATGTTGGAAGGGCGCAATATGTAAGTGCACCATAGTCAGTACAAAAATTACGTAGAAAACTATGCTGTTTATTTCTGAGTTTTAATTCAATTGACTCATATTATTTAGTGCTTTATGGGGTCTTTTGCTTTATAAATGATTAACCATACTTCGGTAATCATCCTTGTTTGTTCCCGATTATTAAATAAAGATAAATCCTTCTGTTCTATATGTACGATTAAGTCTTTCAATATAAGTATTTTTTATGAATTACCGAGTTAAATATTAGTTTGTGGCTATACCATATGATAGAGTCTAATTAGTGAACATATTTCCGGTAAATTAACAGCCATATCAATACCTAACACTGCATAATTAAAGTCATCGATCATTTTAAACGTTCTAAAGCGACGTTGAGTACAACTGTGATCACGCATCAAATTCATTGGCCAGTATTCATCTGACTTATTTGATGTCGCTAGCTTTTCTGGGCTGCGTAGTGAAATACGTTGTTTAAGCTTTACCCTAAGATTAACCCTTAACACGCAATATACCCGCTAAACACATCTATGATTTCATTGATAGCCAAGCTTGCTGATATGCTTAAATCACTTAAGAAGGCACCGGCTTAAATGCTTGTCAGTAATCATACTCAGTACTGATATCATCACTGAATCATCTGATAATTTAGGTTGATCATAGTCAGCATAGTCGTTCAGGCCAACGATGGAACCGCTCATGGCAATAATGACGAGATGATTTGTCTGTAATTAACAGCCTAAGTTTGACGGGATTTGGTGGAAACGATAACTTTATTGTGACTTCCTGCTCAATCCGAAATAGTAAACTGAGCTCAGCAAACATTCGCTAGAGCTAACCACTTTTCGCTTCTCGTCCCTTTAAGCGTTTGCTATCTGAGGTTGCTAAATCACAATTTTTTTCCTGCAGTTGTCAAAAGGTTTAGTTGCCTATGCCATATTTTCGGCAAAATTTTAATGAAAACATCTGTTTCAGTTTCTTGTAAAATAAATACAAATTGATATAGTGTTATCTATTCCATCTTCAAATCTTTGGTGTTTTTTTGGGGGAAGTTTTCTACTTGGGGGCTATGCTATTTTAGGTTTCGCCATTTGCGCTTTATAATCAGCGCTAAAAGTTCGGTGTTACAAATTTTTAATTAATTATTAATTCTTCATTTTTCTTTTTGATATTAAGTTTACTGATCTCCAAAAAAATTGTAAGAATTAGTGTAACCTATTTGCATTGTGAGTTAATGAATTATTGTTATAACTAACTTAATTAAAATATAAATAAAACACATTTAACTTTGGAGGTAAAAATACACAATGAAATCAAATAGCTTTGCACTATCAATGTTTTAATGACGGGTCTTTTCGATGCATCTACTCGGTGGGAGATATTAAGCATTACAGAGATTTTGGATTAGGCTGTTCGCATGTGTTGGCTGGAGAAGTGATTATTGATCATAACTTTTATGATGCAGCAGGTAATCAGGAGATGAGGGAAATAACTGATAATGAGTGTTTACCATTTGTGCAAATAACCTCATTTCAGCCAGAAAAAGTTATGCCAGCGCAGAATTTAACGAAAGATAATCTATATGATTATCTAATTCAGTATATCGCACTGAAAAATATATTTTTGGCAGTGAAAATCTGTAGGTGGTTTGAGAAACTGATCATCCGTCGACCATTTGCGCAAACAAAACCCTATCCTTCAGTAGTTCAAGTATTTGAGCAGCAAATTGTGGAAACAATAACCAATATTAAAAGTTCGTTGATCGGCTTTTGGACACCGCAATCATCTAGAGAATTATCTGTAGCGGGTTGTCATCTGCATTTTATCGATTTCACCCATAAAACAAGCGTATACTTTATTGTCATATAAATGTAAGTGCTGAATTAGTGTAAATTTACCTGATACGCGGTAATATTTACACCTAATATTCAATTAGATAATCTGAATCATATAATAAAACTAATCGAAAATTAAAATTTTATTGACTGGATGTTCCTTTTTCAATGTACAATACATACATTAGTTAACCAAAATGATGAGTTAGAAAATGAAAAAACTGATTTCTGTATTTTTATGTATGGGGCTTTTGGCGGCTTGTAATTCAGAATCGACCAAAAAAGATGCGGCGTCAGATACTGCTAAAACAGAAGCATCTCAAACCAATACATCATCCACAGCATCGGAAGCGGTGCCAGCTTCATCACCAGTTGTAGAACAAACAAATAATCAGCCAACAACAATTGATCCCGCTCTGAAAAATGAAGTGGAACAGCAAGTACAAGCTATGCAAAAACATTTACCGATCAAGATGAATGGCATGGATATTACCAGTGTGAAGGTGGACGGTAATGCACTTCATTATTCACTTACTTATAATAGTAAAGACATTACGAGTAAACAAGTGCCAGTTGAACAGTTGAAGAGAAATCTATTAATGCTTTGTGGTCAGCCTGATACTAAACGTTTTATACACGGTGGGTATGATTTCAAATACACCTATCACTTTCAGGATAAAACACAAGTGGACGTGGCAATTAGTGCTAAAGACTGTGTTTAAGATAAAATTCGTCTCAAGCAAATAAATAAGGGCACTAAGTGCCCTTATTTATTATCAATTTATTAGCGTTTTAGACGGGAAAAAGCTTCCGCCATTGCATTGTTAGCTAGTTTGTTGAGTTGTGTATTATCGGTACCTTGTGGTTTGTGTTGCTTACGGCCAGAAGCTTGCTTGGTCTCATCCTGTAAGCGCATCGATAATGCAATACGACGCCGCACAATATCCACTTCTACCACTTTGACTTTAACTACATCACCTGCTTTAACCACTTCGTGCGGATCGGCCACATAACGATTAGCCATTGCGGAAATATGTACCAGTCCGTCCTGATGCACGCCGATATCGACAAAAGCACCGAATGCCGCCACATTGCTTACCACACCTTCTAATACCATACCGGTTTGTAAGTCCTTGATGTCTTCCACGCCTTCGGCAAAGGTGACTGTATGGAATTCACCTCGGGGATCGCGTCCGGGTTTTTCCAGTTCAGTCAGAATATCCAGAATAGTTGGCAAGCCAACATTGGCCTGGATGTAATCAGCTGGGTTCAATGCTTTAATAGCCTGTTGGTTACCAATTAGTTGATCTGCATGCAGTTGAGCTGTTGCCAGCATGCGGCTGACTACAGGATAGCTTTCAGGATGGACGGCACTGGCATCAAGGGGCTCGTCTCCGCCTCGAATACGCAAAAATCCTGCTGCCTGTTCGAAGGTTTTTTCACCTAATCGCGGTACTTTAAGTAAGGATTGGCGATTGGCAAAAGCGCCATGACTATCTCGGTAATTGACGATATTATTTGCCAATGTCCCATTTAAACCGGAGATACGAGCTAATAAAGGTGCAGAGGCGGTATTGACGTCGACCCCCACCGCATTCACACAGTCTTCTACTACAGCATCAAGACTTTTTGCCAGTTGAGTTTGATTGACATCATGCTGATATTGACCTACACCGATTGACTTAGGATCAATTTTGACCAGTTCTGCTAACGGATCCTGTAAGCGGCGAGCAATGGATACTGCCCCGCGCAGGCTGACATCCAGATCGGGAAATTCTTTGGCGGCCAAAACGGATGCTGAATACACCGAAGCACCAGCTTCTGATACTACAACTTTTTGTAAACGCTGCTCTGGCAGTGAACGTATCAATTCTGCTGCCAGTTTATCGGTTTCTCGACTGGCCGTGCCATTACCAATGGCGATTAGTTGAACAGTATGCTGTTTAACCAGCTGAGTAAGTACGGTCAGTGCACCGTGCCAGTCATTACGCGGCTGGTGCGGATAAATGGTAGCAGTTTGCAATAGTTTTCCAGTGTCGTCTATAACCGCAACTTTCACTCCCGTGCGAATGCCCGGATCGAGTCCCAGTGTGGTTAAACGTCCGGCTGGTGCCGAGAGTAATAAATCTTTCAGGTTCTGGGCAAATACGTTGATGGCCGACTGATCAGCTTGCTCTTTTAAACGGTTTAATCCTTCCAGTTCCAGCGACAAAAATATTTTTGCGCGCCAGCTCAAGCGGACGGTATCACGTAGCCAGCGATCAGCAGGTCTACCTTGATCGGCAATAGAAAACTGACTGGCGATCAATTTTTCATAGGCACTTTGTTCAGTAATTGGCGTTTCGTCAGGCTGATACTTAATATTGATAGCCAGAATACCTTCATTACGTCCGCGTAGCATCGCCAATACACGATGGCTGGGAATACTCTGCAATGGTTCCAGATGATCAAAATAATCTTTAAATTTTTCACCAGCACCTTCCTGTCCGGGCAGAACAGTAGCATGCAGCTCGCCTTCGCGCCACAATTTATCGCGTAGGCGGCCGATCAATTCAGCATCTTCAGCAAATTTTTCCATTAAGATGGCGCGAGCACCATCCAGTGCTGTTTTGCTGTCACTGACTTGTGCGTTCACATAATCTGTTGCGATCAATTCAGGGTTGAGTTCTGGCTGAGTCAGTAAACTTTCTGCTAACGGCTCCAATCCGTTTTCCCGGGCTATTTGTGCTTTGGTGCGACGTTTGGGCTTATACGGGAGGTATAAATCCTCCAGTAAAGTTTTATTATCCGCTACTATAATTGCCTGTTTTAGCTCAACTGTGAGTTTGCCTTGTTCTTCAATACTGGATAGTACAGTCTGCTTACGTTCTTGTAATTCCCGTAGATATTGCAATCGCTCAACCAGCGTACGTAGCTGGGTATCATCCAGACCACCGGTGACTTCTTTCCGATAGCGGGCTATAAATGGCACCGTAGCACCATCATCTAGTAATTCAATAGCTGACTGCACGCGAGCAGCTGCAACATTCAATTCGGAAGCAATTTTCTCAGTGATATTCATAACAATATTGTCTGCAGCAAAACCGCAAGCATAGCTGGCTACAGTATCTTTGTCACCCATTGTGAACAGAAAATTCAATCCGCAAATTGGAAAAATGACAAAAGATTTTTAGGAGAAAAAATAAAAGAACCATTTGCCGGTTGCAAACAGCTCTTTAATTACAGAAGTTAAAAATTTTCTAATTGGCCAGTGGATAGGTGCCCGGAATCAGAATGTCCTTATTTACTGTTTTGATGTCTGTTTTACCAGTAAATGCCATCGAGATGTCCATTTCGTTATAGATAATGTCTAAAGCACGTTTGACACCATCTTCACCATAGGCTGCAAGGCCATACAAAAATGCACGACCAATCATAGTGCCTTTAGCACCTAAAGCGATTGCTTTTAATACGTCTTGACCCGTATAGATACCACTATCCAACCATACTTCAATACCATTGCCTACAGCAGATAAAATATGGGGCAAGGCACGGATAGTAGAAGGAGCACTATCCAATTGACGGCCACCATGATTAGATACAACAATGGCATCGGCACCTGCTTTTACCGCCAACTCAGCATCTTCGGCATCAAGAATACCCTTGATAATCAGCTTGCCGCCCCACAGTTCTTTAATCTCTGCAATATCATTCCAGCTTAAACGTGGATCGAACTGTTCTGCTGTCCAGGAAGAAATCGATGTCGTGTCAGTCACACCATTGGCTTGTCCAACAATATTGCCAAATGTGCGCCGTCGGGTATTGAGCATAGCTAGGCACCATTCTAGCTTGGTAGCCAAATTTAGCCAATTGCGCAATGTTGGTTTGGGTGGAACAGACAGACCATTTTTAATGTCCCTGTGACGTTGTCCTAAAACTTGTAAATCAGCAGTGACGACTAATGCAGAACAGTTTGCCGCCTGAGCACGCCGAATCAAAGCGCGCATAAAGTCGCGATCACGCATGACATACAATTGAAACCAGAAAGGCGCACTGGTATTTTCCGCAATATCTTCAATAGAACAGATGGACATTGTCGAAAGCGTATATGGGACTCCGAATTTTTCCGCAGCACGTGCTGCCAGAATTTCACCGTCAGCATGCAGCATGCCGGTTAGACCTGTCGGAGCTAATGCAACTGGCATTTTTACCTGCTGACCAATCATGGTTGTGGCCAAGGTGCGTCCGGTCATATCGGTTAAAACCCGCTGACGCAGTTTGATTGCCTGAAAATCAGTACTGTTGGCATGATACGTAGATTCTGTCCAAGAGCCTGTATCTACATAGTCATAAAACATTTTCGGTATTTTACGCTTGGCCACTTGGCGCAAATCTTTAATACAGGTCATTTTGGTTAATTGATTTTGCATGCTGGTTACCTATTTTCTTCATTATAATAGTGTCGATCTTGTAAATATCTAAACGCAAACTTTAAATAAAGTTTATCCCGTATATACTAATATAAAAATCCTGAATCATCACAGCTTAAATGTCATGGTTGAACAAAATAGTTACTGCAAATTGGCCGAGGCAGAAATTATAATATTCGTGACAGTTGATAAATCATGGTCATAATCAAGAAAAGAATACAGATCACCCCAAACAACATCACCCATGGTCCCCAGCGCTGATTCCGCCCGCAAAAACCAGTTGTCAATATTGCACAGCATGCACTAAGTAAAATTAACAGAATATAGAAATCCATTTATCGCTCCTGCCATCCTTGATGGTAACCAACCTTGTAGCTTGGCATTGATTTCATAGATAAAAATTTACAATAAATTAAATAATTATCAACTATATAGGCAATATAGCCACTTTCATTAGCCAGAGCAATATAAACTGCTTTAATTCGCTTGGGATTTTGCTATCAATGAGTTAGTACATAATCTGTTGGTTCAATATCAATAGCGCAATAATAAGGAAAAATGGCAGCAGATTTATACCTTACTATACTGAATCGCTAATTTTTAGAAAATAATTAATTGATTAATACTACAGTATGGTTCAGCTGAAACAGCAGCATTAAACATAGCAGTATTTAAGATCACTATCGTGCCATCAGACCACATGCAACTACTGGCCGCTGGATTGTTATCGCAACTACTATAAATAGGCAAAAATTGAATGCGGACAGACACTCTTCTATTGGTCGAAAATAGGTAAATGGGTGGTCATAAAAAAGGACTGGTACTGTTAATAACAGAAACCAGTCCGTTTAGTTTACCAGACTTAATCAGTAAGGCAACTGAATATAGTGTGCTACTATCATCAGCAACCAGAAATCAGTCTTTTTTGTCTTTCACTTCTTCGAATTCGGCGTCTACTACATCGTCGTTAGCCTTATTCTGTGGCTGTTCATTTTGAGTTCCAGCATCCTGTTGGCCCTCAGCCTGTGCCTGAGCGTACATCATTTCCCCCAATTTTTGACTGGCTGAACCCAAGGCCTCAGTTTTGGCATCAATAGCTGCTTTATCTTCACCTTTAACCGCTTCTTCAGCTTCTTTGATTGCAGTTTCAATTTTATCTTTTTCACCAGCATCAAGCTTATCGCCGTATTCAGTTAAAGATTTACGTACAGAATGTATCAATGCTTCAGCCTGATTGCGGCTGGCCACTAATTCTGTCAACTTGCGGTCTTCAGCTGCATTAGCTTCTGCATCCTTAACCATGCGTTCGATCTCTTCTTCACTCAAGCCAGAAGATGCCTGAATAGTAATTTTAGCTTCTTTACCTGTACCTTTATCTTTAGCCGATACATGTAAAATACCGTTAGCATCAATGTCAAAAGTCACTTCAACCTGTGGTACACCGCGTGGAGCAGGAGGAATATCACCCAGATTAAACTGACCTAAACTCTTATTGGCAGAAGCACGTTCGCGTTCACCTTGCAATACATGGATGGTTACAGCACTTTGATTGTCTTCAGCAGTAGAGAATGTCTGTGTTGCTTTGGTTGGAATGGTGGTATTTTTATTGATGAGTTTGGTCATCACCCCGCCCATGGTTTCAATACCCAGAGACAGTGGCGTTACATCCAACAGCAACACGTCACTGCGATCACCTGCCAGTACAGCGCCCTGAATAGCCGCGCCCACTGCTACAGCTTCATCAGGATTGACGTCACGACGAGGCTCTTTACCAAAGAAATCTTTAACTGCTTCCTGCACTTTTGGCATACGACTCTGACCGCCGACCAAAATTACATCATTAATATCATTTACACTTAGACCTGCATCTTTAATAGCCGTACGACAAGGTTCGATAGAGCGGGTAATGAGATCCTCTACCAGACTTTCAAATTTAGCACGGGTGATTTTCATGGCCAAATGCTTGGGGCCAGAAGCATCCATAGTAATGTATGGCAAATTGACTTCAGTTTGCTGACCACTGGAAAGCTCGATTTTGGCTTTCTCTGCAGCTTCTTTCAGGCGTTGCAAGGCCATAACGTCATTTTTCAGGTCAATGCCTTGATCTTTTTTAAACTCGTCAATGATATAGTTAATCAGGCGTTGGTCAAAGTCTTCACCACCAAGGAATGTGTCGCCATTGGTTGCCAGAACTTCAAACTGTTTGTCACCATCAACTTCTGCAATTTCAATAATCGAAATATCGAAAGTACCGCCACCAAGGTCATAAACTGCAATCTTACGATCGCCTTTTTCACCTTTATCCATACCGAACGCAAGAGCAGCAGCAGTAGGTTCATTAATGATACGTTTTACATCTAGACCAGCAATACGACCAGCGTCCTTAGTCGCCTGACGCTGACTATCATTAAAATATGCAGGCACAGTAATCACCGCTTCTGTTACTGGTTCTCCCAGATAATCTTCAGCTGCTTTTTTCATTTTACGCAGAACTTCAGCGGATACTTGTGGGGGTGATAGTTTTTCACCATGAGCTTCTACCCAAGCATCGTTATTATTGGCTTTAACGATCTGAAAAGGCATAGATTTAATATCACGCTGTACTTCAGCATCATCAAACTTGCGTCCAATTAGACGTTTTACGGCATAAATCGTATTTTTAGGGTTGGTTACAGCCTGACGCTTAGCAGGTGCACCGACAAGAATTTCGTTATCATCAAGATAAGCAATAATAGAAGGAGTGGTACGAGCGCCTTCTGCATTTTCAATTACTTTGGTCTGACCACCTTCGGAAATGGCAACACAAGAGTTCGTGGTACCCAAGTCAATACCGATTACTTTTGCCATAATTTATATCTCCTAAAGAATAAAATTCGTATTTTGAGCCATAAGATTTCAGGCTGACAAACGGACAGAGCAACCTGTCTCAATTTCTATACAATGACTAATGCTGTCTAAATGGGTATGGGCAAAAGTATTTCAAGCGTTAACTTACAAAATTTATACAACAGCTATAAATTAACTATTCGGATTGCTATAAAAATTATTAAATTACTAAAAATATTAAGATAAATGTTTGCCTAGATAATAATGGTAAAATATGGTGAGATTCATAGTATAATTATGTGTGCTGAATGATGTTTATTTGTGCGAGATCAGGTTAGATCTGTGAAAAAATTTTACAATTAACCGGATTCTTGTAATTTAAATTTTTTCTGGCTGTCCTAACGATAATCTTCATGATTCAGGAGTACAAAAAATGCCTCAAAAAATCGGGTTTAAACCCATACCATCCGTTATTGCGCTGGCATTAGGCTTAATCATCTGGTTTGTCATACCAGTTCCAGAGGGTGTTTCGCCTCAGGCTTGGCATTTGTTAGCCATGTTTGTCGGCGTTATTGCTGCCATTATTGGTAAAGCGATGCCTATTGGCGCATTATCAATCATAGCCATTATGTTGGTAGCTGTTACCGGCGTAACCAATGATGAACCAAAAAAAGCCATATCAGATGCGCTAAGTAGTTTTGGTAGTTCGCTGATTTGGTTAATTGGTATAGCCATCATGATTTCACGTGGTCTGCTTAAAACTGGACTGGGTGCACGTGTGGGTTACCTATTCATTGGATTATGGGGTAAGCGAACCATAGGTGTTGCATACAGCTTGGCTTTAGTAGAACTCATATTGGCTCCGATTACACCAAGTAACACGGCACGCGGTGGTGGCATTATCCACCCAATCATGAAATCAATAGCCTCTAGTTATGACTCTGATCCAGACAAAGGGACAGAGAAAAAGATGGGGAAATTTTTGGCCTTGGTTAACTATCATGCCAATCCCATATCTTCCGCCATGTTTATTACTGCTACTGCGCCTAACCCATTGGTGGTTGATCTGGTTGCCAAAGCAACCAACTCCAACATTCACATTTCTTGGGGAACATGGGCGTTGGCTATGCTGTTGCCGGGTTTGGTATGCATGGCACTGATGCCATTAATTATTTACTGGATGTATCCGCCGGAAATCAAGCAAACCCCAAATGCAGTCGCTTTTGCTAAAGAGCGTTTGAAAGAACAAGGACCGATGACCATGCATGAGAAAATTATGCTGGTAATCTTTGCGATTTTGCTCGTGCTATGGGCAGGTATTCCGGCTATGATCTTCGGACCATCACTGACAGTTGATCCAACTACCACCGCATTTATTGGTCTGACATTATTGTTGTTATCTGGTGTGTTGACTTGGGACGATATTCTGAAGGAAAAAAGTGCGTGGGATACCATCACTTGGTTCTCGGCACTGGTAATGATGGCCACATTCCTGAAGAAGCTCGGACTGATAGCCTGGTTCTCAGGTGTACTGGAAAATAGCATTGGTAGCCTAGGAATGGGCTGGATAGGTTCATGCTCATTGTTGCTGCTGGGTTATCTGTATGCACATTATATGTTTGCCAGTACCACTGCCCATATTACTGCTATGTTCGCAGCATTCTATGCAGCTGGTCTTGCCCTTGGGGCGCCACCAATGCTGTTTGCTTTGCTGATGGCTTCAGCTTCATGCATTATGATGACCTTGACTCACTACGCAACCGGTACATCTCCGGTTATTTTCGGTTCAGGTTATGTAACCCTCGGTGAATGGTGGAAAGCTGGCTTTATCATGAGCGTGATAGAGCTGTTGATTTTTGTAGTTATCGGTGGAGTATGGTGGAAAGTATTAGGTTACTATTAAACTAATTGTTTCAATCCACAACAGGCTGTCTCTTAAAAAGACAGCCTGTTTTGTTTGCAGGCAACTTTCATACGAATTTGTAAAAAAATCTGTTTTGTTTCAAAAAAAATAGGTATAATAGCCGCCTTAATTAAGGGAGTAGTTACATAGATTTATTTCTGCAGATCTATGGTTGCGATCAACATATTTACAGTGTTCACTGTATGGTCGTAACGTCTGACCAAGTGGTGGATTAACGAGACTTAAGACAAGTTAAAGCTACTTGGCGGGCGCTTTAGCATGTCTTCGTCTGTAGCCCGCTAATGGTAATGACATAATAATCATGAGTCCCTTTTTCTCCTCTGTTCTTCCTATCGCACTTGCCGAAATCGGTGATAAAACCCAATTATTGACACTTTTTCTTGCAACCCAATTTGCCAGAAAGTATGCCATTGTCGCCGGTATGCTGTGTGCTACATTACTTAATCATCTTGTGTCAGCATGGTTAGGTATCGAGCTTGCGCATCTTTTTACACCACAACTAATGGGTTGGGTAGTTGGCTGTAGTTTTCTCTTTGTTGGTCTTTGGTTGCTTAAGCCAGACAAAGAAGATGGGCCTGATACGCGTTTTATGCGTTATGGACCATTTATTGCTACCCTGATATTGTTTTTTCTAGCAGAAGTGGGCGATAAAACCCAAATTGCTACCATTTTACTGGCGGCTCAATATCGTGATTTAACTGCAGTTGTTCTTGGTAGTACTGTAGGTTTGTTAATCGCCAATGTTCCGGTTATATTTTTAGGTAACTGGTTGATGGTGCGTCTGCCATTCAAAGGCATACGGTTAGGCGCGTGTATTATGTTTTGTCTGTTAGGCATTTTTACTCTGATTCAAACAGGGATGAGTTAATTTTTTTAGCACATAATTGCTGTCAGATAATTAATATACGAATTACTTAAGAACGCAAATTAACTAAATATCATGCCAACATAAATAATTCCTTGTGTTTAAGCTGGTACCGATCTGATTGAGTGGCATTATCATGGCCATGAATAGAGAAAGGTACCCAAAGACGGACATAGACTATTCGAAAAGATATGTCTGGAAGGGTTGCGGCTTAGCTTATCTTGGCTGATGATATTAAAAACCGTGCAGGATATCGGCGTTGCCTTTATCATTTTGATCCTCAAAAAATAGCGACCATCACCCCCATTTAGCCTTTGCTGCAAAATGCTGCTTTTATTCGTTATACTAATCTATCAGCCATTATCAACAATACACGTGCCTATTTACACATGAAAAAACGGTGAGAATTCTTCTCGTTTTATCCGGTCATATGTCAACGATCAACCCATTGTTAATTATTACTCTTGCCTGAGTGAAATTCTTAGTCACACGGACATCAATCAGGTTATGTCACACGCATTGAAAAAACGTGGGTTTATATTTGTTGGATCAATTACCTGTTATGCCTTCATACAATCCACGGGTTTAGTTAATGATCATCTGCTTCAATGCTTTTGCCGTCAGCATAATGTCCACCAATCAAATAAACGTAATGCATAAATTAAGTCGAAAAATGATGAAAATCATAATTAAAAATGAAAGTGTGGGCAGATGCTTAATATTCATTTATTAATTAGATTTTCATTATAGGAAACTATTTTAAATATAATTTTAACATTATATAAATATTTTACAGCTAATTTTAGCGAGGCATGAAATACAGTATAATCAGTTGTGTTAATTTTTTGGTTCAATTAATACAATCATATTATGATAATAAATAAATGAGTGATTTATAAGATATAATTGTAAACATGAATAATTAAGGGAAATTAAAACATTTAATGGTCAAGCAAGCAAACATTGCCATGAGAAAATCTCAGAAATTCAAAATCAAAACTATCATTTTAATGATGTTAGTGGGTCTAAGCTGCTTAGCTTGGGCAGATGAACAGTCGGAGACCAAAACCGCTAATGAGACTGAGGCTGTGATATGGTATGCCTGCCCATTGATTAATAATCATGTTAGCTATACTACCTCACCACTTGATGTGCACTGTCAAGTGGCGAAACATCCACCTACTGATGATTCCGATATCAAAGTGCGCTTGCTGGAAAATATCAACGTTCCCCGTTTCGAAGAATTACAACGCCTTTGGTACAGTGCAGAATTTGGCCAAGACAGTGATCTGATGAAAGTATCGCCGGCACCAAAACTAGGTATTCATTTGCGTCAACTAGAAGCTAATAAAATCAATAGCCGCAATCTAACCAGAAATGTGGTTATTCCAGCAAAAATTATTGTGCCACCCAAACTGACCCCAAAACAATTAGTACAGCGCGATATTAACAATGAACAACGTGCTTTAGCCATGGCTCAGAAACAGCTAGCCGAAGCCAAAAAGCGCGGATCCAGCGTTCAGATCCAACGCTGGCAGCAAAATGTTACTGACCGACAAGCCAATATCCGAGTACTCAAGCAAGAGTTAAGCCGCTATTAAATGCTCAGCTTTTCCAATCACTTGCAATCAACACTAATATCTATGAATTTTCACAATAAAATAAATTAATCAGAAGGAACATAGAATAAATGTGTAACTACTCTTAAAATAGTACAGCATAAAAGTAGCAAATTCTCTCCGTAAACCCGCAAAGAATTTAAATATGAGTTAGATAACACCATATTAATTCGTATCCATTTTATTAAAAAAAACTGAAGTTGATATTTTCATTAAAAAATTGTGGTAAATACGGCATGGGACATTCAATTTTTTATATGTAGCGCGATCAATACGATGGTATGGAAACCTCAGATAGCAAACGCTTAAAGCAACTGGAAGCTGAAAACCGCAGGCCTAAGCTAGAATGGCAACATCTATGCAAACAACAAAATTAAGGGGTAGTTGTTTGTTAAATTCCACCTCAGGCAAATAGCCCAACGACGAATGTAACCGTTGATGATTGTACCAATAAGCCTAAGCTGCAAAGGCTTGTTGTCATTCTGCGGTTATCATGAATTTTTTCCCTTTAATCAATTCAGTTTTTATGCTGTTAAATGTTACTTCTGTTACTGCATTATCATACGGACATCCCTTTTTGTTTCGTGAACGCTGTAGATTAAATGTATTAATACACTTACTTACCAAACAATAATTTAGCAAACGTCTTTGCTCTATCTGAATGAAATAGATGGAATGATGACAGTAGCTGCTTAATCTGACTTAACGCAGACATTACTCAATCTGCTGTTTCATATTGTCTGACAACATAGCCGGCACACTGTCGCTTAGATAAATTATGTATTAAACATAAATAATTGTAGTGATGGTTAACACGAATATAGCTTAGGTCTGCCACGATAATCTGCTGTTTGCTACCTACACAAATTGGCGTTGTAAATGATTAGCTGTGACTGCGCTATTGCTTGCCGTCTGATGGTCTCGATAAAGTGTAAGCGTACACTTTGATATCAATGCTAGCAACTTTATTACTCGGGTATTGTTACGCCGAGAAACACGGAAACCTGCTTGTTGTAAAGCAAAACGAATGCGCCTGCTTCCATAGGATTGATCGCTGCGTTTAAAAATAGTCAATATTTTATCGGCGTAATGGGCAACCAAT
>JAGGIK010000037.1 GCA_024103515.1 Snodgrassella sp.
CAGCTTGCTTTAGGATATCGCGTTCCAGCCGTAGCTGCTTGAGCTCTTTTGGTCAAGCAATCAGTTCATTTTCTTCTACAACTCAATTATCTTTAGTCTTAAATAAACCGCTTTTATTTGATTGGCCCATCCAGTGGTTTAAAGCCGAAGGTGTCAAATCGTATTACCTGACCAACTCACTGCGCGATTTTCCCTGCTGATACAGTTTAACCATTTGTGCTTGGAAATCAGCACGAAAAGGGCGTTGCGCGTGTTGTTGATTCAACATTTTCCTTTTTAGGGTTAAATGTACCTGATCCCCTAAAAATTTGTATGAATTAGTGCAGCCTATTCAATATTTCAGATGACTTCTCCATTCATTTCATTATAATCGGCTATATTTATGATTTAGTAAAAAATCTATTAAAACAATTGCCTGACAGGTGAATAGAATTCCTTTCCTTCTACCCTTTATATTTTCCTATCTTCCGCTTTTCTTAAAAATAGATATTACATTTGAAATATGGCCTATTTTTTGTCTTGCCTAGCAACGAGAATAAATAAAAAGGTTTAAATCAGTATTGATACTGGAAGAATCCTGCAATAACTTTTTTAGGCACATTAGAGACTCTAAAAATTCGGCAACATGGTTAAATACAAAAAGCTTTAAAATCATCGGCTTTCACGATTTGTAGATAAATCTGAATCTTCGGGTAGATTTTGTCCTTTTGCAATTTTTAATTTCAGTTTGGCTTACATCAATTTGAATCTGCAAATATGTTGACGTTATTTTTAAAAAAGTCCAATATGATTCATTGCATGCATATCAACGATACACAAAAATATCTCACAAACTTATATACTTTTCAGATTACAGGCAGGTAGCTAATCAATTTATTTTTTAAATATACGTCTGAAAAAGACGACATTTCGTCGATTCTAGGCTTGCTTGATAGTTAAACAAAGTAGCAAGAGTAATAGAACTGGATAATAAAATCCAATATAGCCATACAGCTAGCTAACAGAGTGAGTTATTTTTCCTTATATTGAAGAAAGATAATCAAAAAACAACAATTTGTAAAAACAAAGTTCAGCAATATTAGTTATTTCCTCAAACTATCAATGCCAGCATGGATAATATTGAAGAATTGATTAAGCAGAAATACCTTTCTTCAACTCAGTTTTTATTATTTATAGGGCATCAATTTTCTCATTTAATTAATCGATTACGGCATAAATTTGCTTTATTTAAAACAATCATTAAATTCACTCACACCAGCCTTAATGATCAGCTAAAATAGTTAAGTTTAAAACACAGTATAAATCATTTTCACACTATTTTCTTCCATTTTCCATTATAAAGGAATCGCTTAGATGTTTTCTAAAGATTTAACCATCGAAAAATTCGACCCCGAGCTCGCAAAAGCCATTGCACAGGAAAATCAACGTCAGCAGGATCACATCGAGCTTATTGCTTCAGAAAATTATGTTAGTTGCGCCGTTATGGAAGCACAAGGCAGCCAGCTGACTAATAAATATGCAGAAGGATACCCTGGCAAACGCTATTATGGCGGCTGTGAATATGTAGATATAGTCGAAGAATTAGCCATCAATCGAGTAAAACAATTGTTTGGTGCCACTTATGTCAATGTGCAACCTCATTCAGGTTCACAAGCCAATCAGGCCGTTTATGCCAGTGTTTTAAAACCAGGTGATACTATCCTTGGTATGTCTTTAGCACATGGTGGCCACCTAACCCATGGTGCCAGCGTCAACATTTCCGGTCGCTTATACAATGCCATAACCTATGGGCTGGACAAGAATGAAGTTTTGGATTACGAAGAAGTGGAAAAGCTGGCACTGGAGCATAAGCCTAAATTGATCGTAACTGGTGCATCTGCCTATGCTTTGGAAATTGACTGGGCACGCTTCCGAGCTATTGCCGATAAGGTTGGCGCATATTTATTTGTCGATATGGCACATTATGCCGGACTGATAGCTGCCGGCGAATATCCCAACCCAGTACCGTTTGCCGATTTTGTCACTACTACTACCCATAAAACTTTGCGTGGTCCCCGCGGGGGCGTCATCATGAGTCGAAGTGATGAACACGCCAAAGCACTTAACTCAGCTATCTTCCCTTGCTTGCAAGGTGGGCCATTGATGCATGTTATTGCTGCAAAGGCAGTTGCATTTAAAGAAGCATTACAACCAGAATTCAAGCAATATGCCAAACAAGTTAAAGCCAATGCTAAAGTTTTAGCCGAAACATTAATCGAACGAGGTTTACGGATCGTATCCGGAAAAACAGAAAGTCATATGTTTCTGGTCGATCTACAACCGAAAAAAATCACTGGTAAAGCGGCCGAAGAGGTGCTGGGAAAAGCAAATATTACCGTCAATAAAAATGCCATTCCTAATGATCCTGAAAAACCCTTTGTTACCTCTGGCATTCGTCTGGGCACTGCCGCCATTACCAGTCGCGGTTTTAAAGAAGATGATACCCGTGAATTAGCTCATCTGATTGCTGACACATTAGAGAATGCCAAAAATGAACAAATAATTGCGCAAATTTCCAATAAAGTTAAAAATATTTGCACACGATTACCTGTTTATAATAGTTAAACAATATTATTAATTAATTAATGAAATTATATTGCTATAGCTTCTAATTATAGCTATACTGAAAACAGATTAGAATGTTATGATCAAGATAGCATTTTAGTCTGTTTTTTATATATTTACGTTTTATTCGGTTTCCTAGGATGGAAGTTAGTTGGTTTCCTAGTAAGAAACTTAGCTTTAATCTATTAAGTATTATCGAATAAACGATAATGTATTAATATTATTTTGTTATGGTAACTACTGTATTAACCTGATGTTTGATTCAGTATTTATTTTGATAACTAATAAACGAAAGGAAACAAAATGAAGAAAATGGCATCTGTTTTATTATTAATGGCTTCTTTAATTATGACGGCTGGTGCAGCTATGGCTAACGCCATGAATGATGATACTGACATCAATAATTTCACTCAGTCCACTGCCCAGAATGGTCAAAATGCACCAACTGCTCACGTTTATGGCAATCCGTCCAGTGGACAGGCCTATCATGACTTGAATGGATATCGCGGTGACAACTAATCAGTACGGAATGACAGAAGCACAGCCTTAATGCTGTGCTTTTTATATGCTGGTTTCCAGCATTAATTTGGTGAATTTTGACAGCTTATCTAATGTAATTCAGCTAGTAACTGCTTTTTTTGTGTAAATCACTGTTTTTTTTTTATTCTTGAATCTAATAGATGAAAGTTAAAATATACAAGTATATTGTTATTTGCAACATTACATAACCACTGACAAAATATACTCAATCAATCAATTAATTTACAAAAACAATTTACTTTCAATCATTTACCGGTATTAAGATTAAGCTTCTATTACTATAGGGAGTAAATTATGGGTTTAATCTGGACAATTATCGTCGGCTTTATTATCGGTGTAATTGCAAAATTAATTTATCCAGGCAAAGAAAATCTGGGATTCATTATGACTGCATTACTGGGCATTGGTGGATCATTAGTAGCTGGTTATGTTGGACAGCTATTAGGCTGGTATCATGCTGGAGAAAAAGCCGGTCTGATTGCTTCTGTGATTTTTGCCTGCGTGATTTTATTTCTCTACGGTAAATTCAAGAACAGATAGCAATAATAAAAAAAGGTGATGGATAAATCTTCATCACCTTTTTTACTGAGGATTTTCTGCGCGTTTCCTGAATCCAGCTATTTAATATTCTGAATTTTTCCGAAACCTCGTTCTCGTAACAATGCGATTGTGCCATCAATCCCTTTTTGTTGAATAGATTGGTCAAATTGCGTACGATAAACGGATACCAGACTGGTGCCATTTACACGGAAGTTATATATCTTATAAACGCCACCAGAATAATACATCTGATAACCGACGATATAACGTTTGTTATTGGCACTCACAATTTCAGTAAAAGTTTCCAACTTATTATTACCCTGATTCACTACCTTAGGTAAAACTTTCACATCGGCGTTCGAAGCACCTAACAAGGCGGAATGCGCATAAATACGTACAATCATATTTTTGAAAGCGGCACTGAAATCCTGCTTTTGCTGCGCAGTAAACTGTCGCCATGGCAAACCAACTGCTAATGCAGAAATACGTTCATAGTCCAAATACTGATCAGCATAGCGCTCAATCTGACTGATTCGCTGCTGCTCATTTAAGCTTTTATCTCTTGCTACTGATAAAACCATTTGAACATTTTGTTGCAATTGCTGCTGTGCAATCTGTTCCTGCGTGGCCGCATAAGCTAACATAGAACACAACACCATCCATACTGCCAAACAACTTTTCAAGTACTTCTGCATCATTCCTCTCCTGTGTGGAATAATTAACAGTGATTTATGCTACCACAGCTTAAACCGCCTGTATTTTCATCTGTAAAACGCCTTATACCGCTTTGGCTCTCAACCAATCAGTTACCCCGGATAGTGCCTTATCTAGCTGATCAACTTTGTGACCACCGGCTTGGGCCAAATCTGGACGACCACCACCTTTACCACCAACCTGTATAGCCACAAAATTAACCAATTCACCGGCTTTCACTGTTTTACTTAATTCTTTAGACACACCTGCAGTAACTATTATTTTACCTTCGTTCACCGCAGCCAGCAGGACAACAATGTTATTACCTTTTTCCGTTAATGAGGTAGTAATTTCACGTAAAGCGTTGCTATCACCCTCAACTTTACTGAGTACTAGACGAACAGTTCCAACCTGCTGCGCCTGTCCCAGCAAAGCCATACCAGCCTGCTTAGCGAGCTCCCCCTTAGCCTCAAGCAAAGACTTCTCTAACTGTTTGCATTGAACCTGTACAGCTCGGATCTTGGGCAACAAATCATCAATAGTCTGAGCTTTTACTTCTGATACGGCAACTTTCAATATTTCTTCCTGCTGTTGAACAAATTGTAGGGATACCATACCAGTGACTGCCTCAATGCGTCGAACACCAGCAGCAATACCACCTTCAGAAATGATTTTGAACAGACCAATATCACCGGTGCGTGCTACATGAGTACCACCACATAATTCGGTAGAGTATTCACCTATGCTCAGCATGCGCACTTGTTCGTCGTATTTTTCACCAAACAGTGCCATTGCACCAGCCGCAATTGCCTCATCAAATGTCATATATTGAGCACAAACAGGGACATTAGCTAATATTGCATGATTAACTCGACGTTCCACTTCTGCTATCTGAGCTGCTGTCACTGGTTGTGAATGGGAAAAGTCAAAACGGGTGCGTTCTGGCGTGACCAAAGAACCCTTTTGCTCTACATGCTCTCCCAATATGTCACGTAGTGCTTGATGCATCAGATGGGTTGCGCTGTGATTGCGCATACTCGCTTCACGAATATCATTATCTACCTGAGCAGTAACTAAATCTCCAACTTTCAAATTCCCCACCAACATCTCACCAAATTGGCCGAACACGCTGGCTTTTATTTTTTGAGTGTCTAATACCTGAAAACGATTTTCACCGGAAAATATATAACCTACATCACCTACTTGTCCGCCAGATTCGGCATAAAACGGGGTAAAATCAATTACTACAGCTCCGGATTCGCCAGCATTAAGCTGTTCTACGGCTTCACCATCTTTATACAAAGCCAGAACAGTGCTTTCACTCTGACGCACAGTATAGCCATGAAACTCAGTATCCTTGCCGTCGTAACTGAGCTGAGTGTTGACTTTAAAATTTTGTGCTGCGCGAGCACGGGCGCGCTGTGCGGCCATTTCTCTCTCAAAGCCTTCTTCATCCAGACTGATGTTACGTTCTCTGGCTATATCAGCGGTTAAATCATAAGGGAAACCATAGGTATCATACAGCTTGAAAATAACCTCACCTGACAAGCATTGAGCATCATTTTGCAAAGCCATTTCTAACAAAGCCATACCTGTTTCCAGTGTCTGCGCAAATCGACTTTCTTCTTGCAGCAGAACATCACTGATCTGAGCTTGTTTTTCAATGAGCTGTGGGTAAGCTTGCCCCATTTCTTTAGCCAGATCCGCCACCAATAAATGAAAAAAAGCCTGCTTACAACCTAGTTTATAACCATGACGCACAGCGCGACGAATGATTCGACGCAGCACATAGCCTCGTCCTTCATTACTTGGCAAAACACCATCAGCAATCAAAAACGCACAGGAACGAATATGATCAGCAATAACCTTCAGACTCGGCATATTTTGAGTATAGGTTACCCCCACAACTCGTGCCACGGCCTGCAGCAGATTCACAAACAGGTCAATTTCATAATTGCTATGTACCTGCTGCAAAACGGCCGATACCCGCTCCAGTCCCATGCCAGTATCCACCGACGGGCGTGGTAGATTATTCATATTACCGTTTTCATCACGGTTATACTGCATAAATACACAGTTCCAGATTTCAATAAAACGGTCACCATCTTCTTCTGCACTACCGGGAGGCCCCCCCCAGATATCTTCGCCATGATCATAAAAAATTTCTGAACAAGGGCCACATGGACCGGTATCCCCCATCTGCCAAAAATTGTCTGAAGCATAACGGCCACCTTTATTATCACCTATACGGATAATCTTTTCTGCAGGCAACCCTATGTCATTTAACCAAATATCATATGCTTCATCATCTTCAGCATATACAGTTGCCAGTAATCTATCTTTCGGTAGATTCAGCCAGTGCGGACTGGTCAAAAATTCCCAGGCAAAGAGCAAAGCATCACGCTTAAAATAATCACCAAAACTAAAATTGCCCAACATTTCAAAGAAAGTATGATGACGGGCTGTATAGCCTACATTCTCCAGGTCATTGTGTTTTCCACCGGCACGAACACACTTCTGAGCAGTACTAGCTCGGTTATAAGGACGTTTATCAAAACCCAGAAACACATCTTTAAATTGATTCATACCCGCATTGGTGAACAACAGAGTTTTATCATTCTGTGGCGGTACCAATGAAGAAGAAGGTACAATCTGATGGTTTTTACTTTCAAAAAATTGTAGGAATTTACTTCGGAGTTCTGCTGTTTTCATGTTTGTGTCAGTTTATATAGGCAAATAATTGTTTTCAGGCAGTCTGTATTAGCACAGACTGCCTGAAAACGGTAACCAAAAATAGGGCTTTAATCACTGCGCATCCAGCTTCTCGCCCTTGTTAAAATCATGCGCTTATATTACCGCAGTTTTTACTATCCGCCTACCTGCAAGCAAATTTTTCACTGTGAAAATGACAATTCCAACAACACAATTACATTAATTCAATAGAGTTATTCCATATCAACCCGAATTAATGTTACAAAGATAGTAAAATTAAAAATCCGCACTAGTAAAATGATTACTGATGCATATCTATTTAAAGGACAGACATGAAAAAAACAGCCAGTCTGAGTTTAGTCGCTTTGATTTTATGTACATTGGTTGCCTGTAATGGCTCCAATGACAACAACAAAACGCAGTCAGCCTCTGCTGCCAATGCAATTCAACCAGATGAGTTGAGTAATACTAAAGCACTTAAAATATACAATTGGTCGGATTATGTTGATCCAAAAACCATCAGCGAATTCGAAAAAAAATACGGTATTCAGATCACGTATAACTACTATGATAGTGATGAAACACTGGAAAGTAAAATACTGACCGGTCAGTCCGGCTATGATATCGTTGGTCCATCAAATTCCTTTCTCGGCCGTCAGATTAAAGCCGGTGCTTACCAACCACTGAATAAAAAGCTGTTACCTAATTGGAAATATATTAATCCCAAATTATTAGAATTATTGCAAGACGCAGATCCGGGCAATCAATATGCCATACCAAATTATTGGGGCATGAATACCATTGCAATTGACCGGGATAAAGTACAGACTGCATTGGGCAATACACCTATGCCTCAAAATGAATGGGACCTTGTCTTCAACCCTGACTATACCGATAAGCTTAAAAGCTGTGGAATCAGCTATATGGATAGCCCAGTTGAGATGATTCCTCTGGCTTTGCACTATATAGGCAAAGATCCAAACAGCCAGAGTAAAAATGACATTGACTTAGCTGCCAATGTGATCAAAGTCAATCACAATAACGTCCTGCGCTATTCATCGTCAGGCTACATTGACGATCTGGCCAGAGGTGATGTGTGTCTGGCAATTGGTTTCGGTGGTGATCTTAATATTGCCAAACGTAGACGGCAAGAAGCTACAGGCAAAGATGATATCGAAGTATTGGTACCAGCTGGTGGCGTTTCTCTATGGATTGATACTTTAACCATTCCCAAGGACGCCACCAACATTCAAAATGTTTATCGCTATCTTAATTGGGTACTGGATCCCAAAATTGCCGCCAGAAATGCCAGTTTTGTGACCTTTGCTCCTGCAAGCTTACCTGCTAAACAACTGATGAAAAAGGAATATCAGCAAAATACTAGCATTTTCCCATCAGATGAAGTTCTGAATAAGAGTTACCTAGTTTTACCGGCGAAAAGCGAAACCCTAAAATACGAATTACGCTTATGGCAAAACATCAAAGCTGGAAAATAGAATTTTCGCTCTTTTTTAATATAAAAACCCCTTCACGCAAGTGAAGGGGTTTTTAAAGATTACAGTGCAGAAGACAAAGAATAAATTTAGAGGCATAAATTTGGAAATTGCTGCCAAGCTTTAGATATAACCATACCGTTATCATATAGATTAACAATACTGTGATTGGGACCTGCTTTTACTACATCAATCTGCAATCCTTCCAGCTTAGTAAAAGGATTAACCAGAGCCAGTGTCTGACTGCCGTTGGCATAAACTATTACCTTATAAAATTCTGACGGTAGCTTAAAACGAGACTGCATATTGCTATGCAAACAACTCCCAACCTCATCTACTGGCTTATCAACAGAGATAGTTACCACGGGTGCTGAATTTCGTTCAGGCATCAGAATAGGAGTATCGTTTTTCTTAGATACACATTGACCATTAACTAGCTTACCTTTCTCGCCTGCCAGTTCACAGCTTGATACAGGAGAAGCTAGATCGGTACAACCAGCCAAAATAGAGAGACAAAAACACGGCCAAAATAATATTTTTTTCCACTGCATGAGTATATTTCCATTATTAAATTTTTATTTAACCAAATAATTAAGCGACTGAATCTTTAGTTCCACCTGAAGCGTGGATACAGATAAATTATTCTTCCCCTAACTATTCATTTTGAGACCACAATCATACAATACACCTAACTTAGCCATACCGAGTAACTTGTATAAAGCAAAGCGACTATAATTACAATCTTTCCACTACCCCCAATATAACAACCTTATCATGATTTACCCAGCAGCACCTAGAATCCAAACCATAACTTTAGCCTTAACTGGGGCATCTGGTATGCCCTACGCTCGCCGTCTGCTAGCCTGTCTGGTACAAGCAAAAATAAAAATTTGGCTACTCTATTCACAGGCTGCACAAATCGTTGCTCAACAAGAATTAAACTGGCAACTGCCAGCAAATGCCAAGCAATGTACCGCAGCTCTTTGTGCAGAATTCGGCATAGAAGATACAATGCTTACAGCATTTGGGCGGGATGAATGGTTCGCTCCACCAGCGTCTGGCTCTAATCCTGCTGATGCTATGGTCATTTGCCCAGCCAGCATGGGTTGTATTGCCGCCATAGCCAATGGTACATCTGATCATTTGCTCGAGCGTGCAGCTGATGTCTGCATCAAAGAAAACCGCCAGCTTATCGTAGTACCACGTGAAAGTCCGTTTTCAGCCATTCATCTTGAAAACATGCTCAAGCTGGCCAGATTGGGAGTATGTATTCTGCCACCATCGCCTGGGTTTTACTTGAAGCCTACCAGCCTGGATGATATGGTCGATTTTGTCGTTGCTCGAATACTGGATCAATTACATATTTCCCATCAGCTAACCAAACGCTGGGGAAATAACTTGATTAATTAATATAGGTAACTTGGCTGATTGCAATAGCACAATAGTAAAATTACACTAAAAATATCACTTGACAACAACCAATTAACCATGTATGGTAGTACGAATGAAAACTAAAACACCTTTTATTATTTTTGCTTACTATTGGTATCACACTTCGGTGCGGTACCTATTTGCGCATAATTAAACCCGACGAGTACAGCAAAAAAGGTCAACCGCCCAAAACCACCGAGGCGGTTTTTTAGTGCCTAAATCGCCTCAAACATAAACAACAAGAAAGGCATTAAAATGAAAGCAAATTTAAGCAAGAAAAAAATGACAGTTATACATCACCGTCAACACCAGCATAAAAACCAACAACCAATACCACAATTACAACGCTGGTATATGATCGTGGATGGCAACCAACATCATCAACTTTCACGTCTGTCACCAGCAGATCTTCAACATGAATTTATGCTTAGCGAAGCCCTTATACCCCAGCTTCGGCTCATAGCCATGTTAATCGCAGCACAGAGAGTAAACTTCCAACACCCAACTCCGGCACAGATCAGTGATGAAGCAGATTGGTTTGCTGCAAGAATACTGGTAATGGGAGTGCGTGTATTTCATTTAGACATCACCCTGATTCCTTTGCTCAAAATAGCCAATAAGCGCGCTCGTGCTTTTGCTAATCGGCACAACCTTGCATTTACACCGGCACAGATGCGCATGAGCCTACATGCCGGGCGACCAGAACGATTGCTCATCCTAGAAACTGTCACTCAGGCAGGTCAAGATCAAGGAATAATACATAATAGTCAGCACTTTGCTAAAACTGCCTGTTTGCCGAAAAGCCTAATTGTACAAATGTGCCAAGAGCATAAATAAATGCACGCCCAGCATAAGCTATATTCAATTGTTTACATCGACCTAAGTCAATCAAATTATATTGACTTCATCAAATAACAGCAAACATGCTGTTATTTTCAAATTTGTGCAAACCAGCTTCCCGACACCAAGCCTTCCAAATAAACCTCATTATATAGATAACTTTAATCGTAAAGCGTTAGGTATCAATAGTGCAGTCAGTTTGCCGGCTGGTAGGTATGATATAACCCTAGATGATACTCAACCGGGTAGCCCATATCAAAATAATGATATTGAACGATTTAATCGCACCTAATCGAACCAAATTGTTAGATCTATACCTCTTTAATAATCTACCAATACCCTACGTTTATTTAAAAAAAATCCACAAGATAAAAAGGCGTTATTCGGATGAAAAATATTCCCTAACTGTGGCAACAAGCAACAAAGGTAACCGAACAATAACTCAGTTTTTATAACACTGAAAGACCTTATAAAGCATTAAATAATATGACGCCGAATGAATATCAAACCTTAAAACAAGCAGCATCATTTTCTACCTAAATCTTGGGATATTTACGCCCTGCATCCGCAATTATTGCTATTACAAGGACAACAAGAGAGTCTTATCATTAAACATTATTCCAATAACCATCATCAGACAGACTTGCAGCATAAACTACAGAGCAATAACATCGAACAACCATTCATCTGTAGCATGATGACTTATCCGTGTATCGACTCTACCACACATTTCATTACTAACTTGAATATCAGCCTATTGGGATAGACACAGCATAAACCCACACATGATTTAAATCTCAGTTAGCAAAATATACCTATTAATCTTACACATAACATCTTGATCGCAGCATCAATACAGTTTGCAAAAATACAAACAACAGATAAATTTATCAATACTTATTAATCCTTAATTGAAAGATAGAAAAAGCAAAATTTGCGTCAACATCATTCATTGATGAACGGCAGACGTTAGAATCAATCATCATAAACATATACATTGCAGTGATTTCTTTACAAAAAAATCTTTAAGCCCTATCGATCCATACTAATTTCTAATCCCTTTTATTATCGTCTTCCCCTATACAAAATAAATTACAGAAACAAAAAACTCATTTCAACATTAAACAATATTAATCTGAACAAACATAATATTTACCAGAACAATTAAAATTAATTGTATAATTGGCACGTTTTTCCTACACTATTCACCTTTTTTCAAATTATCTACACCTCTCTCAAACTCTACTCTTAGAATCTATGAACAACTTAAACCAAGCATTGGCAGATTTAGGTATAGTCGGCGTACAGGAAATATTTCGAAATCCAACCCATGAACAACTTTATCAGGCGGAACTACATCCGGCCAATGAAGGGTTTGAAAAAGGGATATTAACCAAATCTGGTGCAGTAGCCGTGAAAACAGGAATTTTTACCGGCCGATCTCCCCAAGATAGATATATTGTCGAGGATGACATTACCAGAGACACCATCTGGTGGGATGGTAAAGTGAATCGACCAACCACTCCAGAAATCTACAATGATCTGAAAAAAAAGGTCGTTAATCATCTTTCTCATAAAAAACTTTATGTAGTAGATACCTACTGTGGCACCAATAAAGACACCCGCCTAAAAGTGCGCTTTATCATGGAAGTAGCTTGGCAGGCACACTTTGTTACCAATATGTTTATCCGCCCGACGGGGCATGAATTAGCCAATTTTGGTGAACCTGACTTTACCGTTATCAACGCTTCTAAATTTACCAATCCACACTGGCAGGAACAGCAGCTAAATTCTGAAAATTTCGTCGTCTTCAATCTAACCGATAAAATTCAGCTGATCGGTGGCACTTGGTATGGCGGAGAAATGAAAAAAGGTTTATTCTCCATGATGAATTACTATCTGCCACTAAAAAACATACCATCCATGCATTGCTCTGCCAATGTAGGGGAGGATGGAGATGTTGCTATTTATTTCGGCTTGTCCGGTACTGGTAAAACCACCTTATCCGCCGATCCAAAACGCTATTTGATTGGTGATGATGAACATGGATGGGATGATAATGGTATTTTCAACTTTGAAGGTGGTTGTTATGCTAAAGTAATCGACTTATCAGCAGAAAAAGAACCAGATATTTGGAAAGCAATCCGCCGTGATGCCTTGCTCGAAAATGTAGTCGTTAATGAAGAAGGCGAAATAGACTTTGAAGATAAATCCATTACCGAAAATACCCGCGTTTCTTATCCGATTTATCATATCAATAAAATTGTTCTTCCTTCCAAAGCTGGACACGCGAAAAAAATTATCTATTTATCTGCCGATGCATTTGGAGTACTGCCTCCAGTTTCTTTATTGGATGAAAATCAGGCACAATATTATTTCTTATGTGGCTATACTTCCAAACTGGCTGGAACAGAACGAGGTATCACCGAACCCCAGCCCTCATTCTCACCTGCATTTGGTGAAGCATTTCTAACCTTACACCCGACCATTTATTCCAGAAATCTGGTTAACAAAATGAAAAAGCATCACACTAAAGCTTATTTAGTTAATACAGGCTGGAACGGTAGCGGAAAACGGATTGCACTTAAAGATACCCGTGCTATCATAGATGCCATAATTGATGGTTCTATCGAAAGCGTACCGACCGGCAAAATTCCTTACCTTAACCTTAATTTTCCAAAGCATCTGCCACATGTATCAGATATACTTGATCCAAGGACAACTTACACAGATCCGCAAGAATGGGAAAGAAAAGCCAAAGATCTCGCTTCAAAATACATCAAATATTTTGAACAGTTCACCGACACAGAAGAAGGTAAAAATCTGCTTGCTTCAGGGCCCCAATTATAAAAATCAAAAAACTTCTAACTTCAGTTAGAAGTTTTTTGTTCATTGTTTGCAAGTAACTTTGCTCAAGTAAACTCAAACCTACCGCCATAATAGCGTGATGACCTATCACCCTATGCAAAACGACTGATATCTCGAATAAAAGAATCAGTCGTTTTAATCCTTAACTACACAAAGAGCATCTTAAGAAAAATACATTTTCATGATACGCTTGGCTTGAGCACAAATCACAAATGTAAGTATTTAGCCGGATCTTGAGGCCGCCCATTTTCACGTAGTTCAAAATGCAACTGTGGACGTTTAGCATCAGTATTGCCCATTGTTGCAATCTGCTGACCACGTTTGATTTGCTGCCCTTCCTTAACCATAATCGTCTGATTATTACCATAAGCCGTTAAATAAGTTTGATTATGCTGAATAATAATCAAATTACCATATCCACGTAAACCGTTACCGGCATAAACAACTTTACCAGCTGCCGCCGCCAACACAGGCTGACCCATTTTCCCACCAAAATCAATACCCTTACTGCTACCGCCAAAACTTTGCAAAACTTTGCCAGCAGTAGGGCGTAGCCAATCAATACCACTGTTATTGCGAACAGTTGGTTTGGCGGCGGGAGAATTTGTATTAGTTGTAGTTGTAGTGGTGGTTGTCACCGTTGTCTTTGTTGTTCCGTTCGAAAGAGAAGTCGTCGGAGCTACCGTAGTTGCATTAGAACCGGATGAAGCAATGTAACCGGCAGGTTTGACCCGTAGCACCTGCCCAAGTCGAATGCTGTCTCCTTCAAGATTATTCCAACTACGTAGATTATCTTGTGTAATCTGATAACGTTTAGAGATATTATAAATCGTATCGCCCTGCTGAACCGTATGATTGATTGCCTTAATATCTACCGGTGAATAATTAGGCACATAACCTGTGGAAGCTGGCGCTGTATTTGTCGTTCCATAATCAGTATTGGCAACTGGAGGTGGAGAGTAAGGAGCTGAACCATAAGGATTGTCAGCACTAGTACTATCATTTGTATTACCAGCTACTTCAGTTGGTGCCGCCGGCTGCTTCAAGCCAGAACAAGCAGCCAATGCCAGTGCCAGCAGACAGCATCCAGAACGAATAGCAGTTTTTTTCAACATAATGGTTCACCTTAAATTATTACAATATTTAGAGGAGTGCCAACGCTGAAGCGGCGGCAACAGCCAATTTAGACCGTATCATAAACAAAGCTAATCAGTATGTACAATACAATACAACATAATTCTTGAAGACACCAACACAAAGCCGCAGATATTTTATTGTTTCTTATGCGCAATTACCCAGTCATACAAAGCCTTCTTACTTTCACCACAAATTTGAGCGGCAAGCGCAGCCGCTTGCTTAGTAGGTAATTCTTGCACAAGAATCCTTATAATCCTTGTTGCTTCAGCACTTAGCTCAGTATTTTTTTTCTTAACAGCCGGATGTAAAACCAATACCATCTCACCACGGCTCTGATTGGCGTTATTCAGCAAAATCAATTGAAGCTCTGCAATCGTACCACACAGATAAGTTTCATGGGTTTTGCTAATCTCACGCGCAAGCAGTAATCGACGTTGTGGATACAGAACCATCATCTGCGCCAGCGTTGCTTTAATTCGATGAGGAGTTTCAAACATGACCACCGGAAATTCTGCGTCCACCCACTGTTGCAGACGCTCTTGACGTTCACCATTTTTAGCAGGTAAAAAACCGGCAAAATAAAAATCCGATTGAGTCACCCCAGCTACACTCAATGCAGCCATAACCGCACTTGGTCCAGCTACAGGTAAAACCTTATAGCCAGCATCCCGCACCCGAACAGCCAGTCTGGCCCCCGGATCACAAACTGCTGGTGTACCAGCATCAGATACCTGTGCCACTACCTCTCCAGCTGCTAGAGCATTAATGACACGTTCAGCCATACTTTGTTCATTCTGCTCGCGCACACTAATTAACCGCCCTGTTAAACCATAAGCACACAACAACTGCTGAGTAATTCGCGTGTCTTCAGCACAAATTAAATCAGCATTTGCCAATACAGCTAGTGCATGAAGGCTTAAATCAGACAGGTTTCCAATTGGGGTAGCCACTACATAAAGGGTTTGCGGTACAATGCTGGCAGCAGCTTTTTGGTAATGTACTTGCATCAAGATATTTCCGTACTCAGATCTGACCGGTATTATGAAGACTATAACTTGCATAACTACGGTCTGTATGCTCAACACGCATACTATACCACGATGTAATCGGCCAATAGATTAATAAACCATCGTTACGTAGTAGTAAATGATACACAAATTTCATTGTCAGAACCAAAAAGGAAAATTTTTACTAACCGAGCCAATAAAACGCGCGTATGATGTGATGCCCGTTTCTTAATCATAAATTAAGTAGCTAATTTTCATGCTCACAGCACAAAATTGAGTGCACCATACAAAATTACTCAGCACATTTTGGACAACATTGTTTTTGATATGACAGAATCTCTTGCTATCCAGCAACATTTTTCCGACAGCGCTCAACTACTGAATGAATGCGCTGATCTATTGGCTGAACCGCTGGCCAATGCAGCCCAAGGCATACTTATGGCACTGATGAGCGATGGCAAACTGATGATTGCCGGAAATGGTATTTACGCTTCCATAGCCAATGTAATGGCCGCGTATTTAGTAACCAGATTACAACAGGACAGAATGGCATTAGCAGCATTGTCATTATGTACTAATCCTGCTGTAATCAGCTCACTTAACAACAGTTCTCCGGATGATTTATTTGCCAGACAAATTCATGCTTTGGGTAAACAACATGATGTACTATGTGTCATTTCGATCGATGGCCAATGTACCAACCTATGCCAAGCCATAAAAACCGCGCACGAACGTGATATGCATGTTTTAGCCATTACAGGTGGCAGTGGTGGTGAAATTGCCGCTTTATTGCGTGATGATGACTTTTGGCTAAATATCCCAGGAGACAATGCTTTGCGCGTGCTAGAAGCACAACAGGTAACCATTCATGCCCTATGTGCCGAGATTGACCAATTATTACTTGGTGGTTTATAACCATTAGCATATTCAATGACAGGTTAAATACATGAAAAAATATTTATCTACCCTCTTACTTGCCTTAGGTCTGACCAGCACACTGACCGGATGCCCAGCAGTATTAATTGGCGGTGCCACAGTAGGAACACTTACCGTTACAGACCGGCGCAGTACCGGCGCACAGACTGACGACAAAGTGCTGGAAGTGCGCATCCTTGATGGTGCCATGAATTACCTAAACAATCAGTCTTCAGACAAAAAATTTAAACCAACATTATCCGTTATCAGCTATAACCGACAGGTACTATTACTGGGCCTGGTTGCCAGTGAAAGCGATAAAAATTTGGTAGAACGTGTAGCTCGCGCCCAGCCTGCCGCACAAAAAGTATACAACTACATAGATATTGCCAGTCAGAACCGCACACTAAGCCATGTAACAGATGATACATGGATAACATCTAAAATACGTACAAATCTCTTAAATGCTAAAGGCGTTGCACCAAATCGTGTCAAAGTTGTCACTTTTAATGGCGTAACCTATGTGATGGGAATTCTTACCCCAGAAGAGCAGAACTCAGCAACCAACATGATCAGCACCACCGCAGGCGTGCAGAAAGTCATTACCCTCTATCAAACCTTTAATCCCGTACCATCAAATACCAATAATAATTCATCACATTGAGTTTGAAGATGATTACCATCCAAATAAATACCTTTTAGATGGTAATCATCTTTCATACTAATTTACCCAAAAATGCTCAAATTTGCATATAATGCACCACAATTCAAGATTACTTCCATAGAGGAAACACCTATTATGAGCAACAAATCCGCTGAATCGAGCAGCAAAAATAAAAAAAACTCAGAAAAAAAAGGGCTGAGCACCTTCACCAAAGTACTGTTATCCATATTATTAATTCTGGCCATTTGTGTAGCCGGATTCATATTTCACGCCTGGCAAATATTACATAAACCTATTGAAAACAACGTCACCATTCAAGCAGCCAGTATTGAAGTATTAACCCCTTCCGGAGCTCAGGTAAATTCAAACGTTCAGACAACATTTGTACCCAATCCAGTTACAATGGCCGCTTCAGACCAAGCATTAGCCCTATCCTCTTCTGACACAGTTGACATAACAGCTACTCCAGCCAAACCGGCCGTACACACTCCACAAATCGCACATGACGATGATGATTTGAAACCAATATTACCTACAAATTTACCGGCCACAACCACCAAAACCAATGATGGTTCACGAACAACAAAACAGGAGCCTCCTGCTAACACCAACAAACAATTAGACAACTTATTTTAAAGATTTAAACAAAAGCCTGTCACAAGACAGGCTTTTGTTTAAACTAACCAAAATTTCAATAATTGTAATACAGAATTGCGCCATTTACCCCGTGAGAAAATCATACCATTCCCATCACTAAATTCATTCTGGTTATAAGCAACAGCATGACCTTATTTTTGCTGGTATGGATTTTCCAACGCTGCAATCAGCTCAACCAAATAACGACGCAGCTGGGTTTCTTGACATCCCATTAGCAAACCATCTTCAAATGCTTCCTGAGCCAATTCATATATTTCTTGCATATTTTGCTGCATCACCTTAATTTTTTCCGTACAGGAAACGACATGACCTTCATCATCCATCCATACAGGCATTTCCAACATCGGTTTCATCAGTGTTTCACTCTTCGCGCAGTTACAAAAGCACGTGCCCAATAACCTTGTTCAATATTGGTTATTTCAATATTTTTACCAGTACGTGGTGCATGAATCATACGCCCATTACCAATATACATCCCAACATGAGAAATACCACCACCTTTCGGGTTAAAAAATACCAAATCACCAGGCTGCATATTAGCACGACTCACTGGTTCACCAACCGTAGCCATCTGACGTGAATTACGCGGAAGCGTAATCCCCATACTACGTCGGAAAATATATTGCATAAAACCACTGCAATCAAGACCCTTAGTAGGAGAATTACCTCCAAAATGATAGGCCACGCCCAGTAAACCCATGGCATTCATAATTAAATCACTGGCATCATCGCCAGTACGTACAACAGGTTTACTGGTTCGTTCTCGAATTAACCGATCTAACGCATCAGTATCCAACCCTTCAGGAGCCGCCATCACTGGTGCCATACAAAAGAAATTGGTACACAAACATGATGCCACCAACTTCATTACTTTTTTCATCCAATTCATTCAATAGAATTCCGTATATTTATCCGCCCACTTACTTTCTACCAACAGCAACTGACCGAAATACCATCTTTATCATAGCATCCAACCCATCATTATTTTGTCATTGGATGCAAACACATAAAATCTTAGGCTCAACAGACCTGAATAAACAGCGTTAATATCCGCTACTTGCAACTAACCAAGTCGAAATAACCCTAATTTCTAACCAGAGTTAAAACCAGATCCTACCCAAAATTATCACCATCAATCCTTGCACAGATAAATATTTGAGTTCAGTCTCTACTGCTCAAGCTACCCAGATGCAGATTTCAAACACGACTAGAACCAACCTAAGGCTGGAATAAAGTATCAGAGAATCATCACAACTTATCTGACTATTTTAAACCACATCGTCCATCTAATCGAATCAGAAAGACAAAATTTCAACCTTTTTACCATCAAAATAAAACATTATATTTCAGAATAAAACATCGATAGACAAAAAAAATAGTCTGACATTAATCAAAAAAGCGCTACTTTACAATAAATAACTGCCATATTTTAAACTGTAAATACAAATTTGACTTATCTATAACTTAAATATAACAGCTCAAAACGCTCACCATAATTTACCAAAAAAAGCAATTACATACAAAAAAACCAATTACCTTTAAAAAATTAAATATGAAAATCAATCAACCACATGCATTAATTTAAATTCATTATCGATTGCTACAGATACCCAGACAAATTTTAGCTATTGCGGCCAGATATACACCAGCCCTAAAAAACAATCATCACTTCTACTATATAATGTCCCTTTTAAACTTTTGCTCCATGAACACAATTGTAAATTGGAATGAACAAAGTCAACCCATGCAGGCTTTGTGGGGAGGGGATGAGCGTCATCCCCTCCCCAGTCAGATAAAATGCACAAACCAGATTACTGCTGATGATGCATTGCGACAAATGCACCAGCGCATTGCCTTATTATGGCGCGGAGATTACCATCAGGGTAAACAGCTACTCACCGCGATAAAAAAACGAGTTCATCGCAAAGCCAAAGTGCATAATGATTTTCATAAGCATCGCCTCCAGCAAGCACAACAAAGCCGGCTATTTCAACGTCTACTGATTGAAATCCAACCAGATGGATGCATCAGCAATTCACGCGCCCCCAACGTAAAACAAGCCTTGCTAGACGTTTTTGGTCAGCCAAATAAAAAAAACATGCTTATCCCTTTACACCTATTGCTTGGCTATATAGGTGCATATGAGTGGCATAAAACTGGCATCATCATTCCTGCATTGAACAATCAAAAAATACATGTCCCATATGGCGTATTCTCTCCTGTGCGTGGAGAATATTTACAGCTGGTAAGCCAAGCCACCCTGCCTGTGGTTTATAACACAGCCTGGGATATAGGCACCGGTAGTGGAGTATTGTCTGCCATATTGGCTCATCGAGGCGTTTCGCGTATTATCGCAACCGATAACAACCCACGGGCTATCGCCTGCGCCCAAGCCAATATCCAACGCTTAGGCTTAAAAGACCAAGTATACATTCAACAAACCAACCTTTTCCCCGATGGCCGTGCTGACCTAATTATTTGCAACCCACCATGGTTACCCGTCAAACCGAGCAGCAGTATTGAAACCGCCCTATATGATCCAGAGCACCAAATGTTAAAAGCATTTCTCAGCAATGCCGTTAACCATCTAAACCCTCAAGGGCAAGTATGGCTGATTATGTCCGATATTGCCGAACACCTAGGGTTACGTTCACCACAAGCTCTTCAACAATGGTTCTCTTTTGCCGGATTGCAGGTAATCTATAAAAGCGATATTCAGCCACAACATCCCAAATCAAAACATCAGCATAGCGCTCTATCCTATGCCCGCAACCTTGAAACTACCTCTTTATGGCAACTCATAGCCAATTAAAAGTAATATTTTGGTTATTTTAAAGTTACAAAGACTCGTTTTACATTAATCTGATAGCCAGCTTTGTAACTATTTCCTAAACTAGCACAGCCCAGTGCCTACTCAGCTGCATAAAACGTGGGCAGAGGAATGACAAGCCACTTAATCCATTACAATTATCAAGAATTGCGCTATTGTGAACCTAAGTCATCGTGCTGACCATGATCAACCTAAGTTCGCGGATGATGCGTTGATGATTTCGGTACTCAGTGCGACCACCGACAAGCATTTACGCTGGGCTTGCCTAAGTGTTTTAATCACATTAGAAGGTTCGGCTATCAATGCAATCATAAACGGGTTTAGCGGCTATATTGTGACTTAACGCTTAATCTGAGTGTAAAGCGTAAACAGCATATTGCTGCACCAAGCCCAGAAAAACGATCGGTACCGAGTAAACTAGGAATAGCTTTTATGCGTGACAGCAGTCGCCATCAACAGCGGTTCAGAACCCTTCAATGTCATTGATGAGTTTAATCGTGAGGCACTAGGCATTGATATTGCGGTTAGTTTACCAGCTGGCTGGATTACCCGTTATCTGGATAAATTGGCTAAATACCATACTTATTCACTCAAAATACGTGTGGATAATGAAGCAAAATTTACCGGAAGAACCTTCACTAACTGGGCAAAGTCACATGGTATAACATAGATGATATCCAACCAAGCAGCACATATCAAAACGGATATATTGAACGATTTAATCGTACCTATCGCACAGAAGTACTGGATTTATATCTATTTAATAACCTGGGTAAGAAATAAAAGTAACCGAAGAATGGCTAACCATTTATAACACCGAAGACCTCATCAAGCATTAAATAATATGACGCCGATTGAGTATCAAACACTAAAACAGGCAGCATGATTTTCTACGTCTGCTTTGTACTAACTATGGGATATTTACACAGTAATTTCGGTTTAGCGCGGTGGATCTGCATGGTATCTCTTTCCTTCAAAATTAAAATAACGTTTGCCATTAACTTCATGTATTG
>JAGGIK010000038.1 GCA_024103515.1 Snodgrassella sp.
CACTAAATAATATGACGCCGATTGAGTATAAAACCCTAAAACAAGCAGCATGATTTTCTACGTCTGTTTTGTACTAAGTTTGGGGTATTTACATTATCAGTCTCGTAAATTTTAACTTTAATTTTCGCAATATTTAATACACGTCCAAATCATTAGATAAATCTATATGCATATCTAACAGTCTTTTCGTCAATTCTTAAATTTATTGTTGTGCCATTTTTTAAAACGTAACTTAATTGTTCAGCCAAATTTTCAGCGAAGTCTGGAATAGAGCTAGCAAGCTAGGGTGGAAAAATTTTTTTCATGCCATTGATACTTCGAGTTAATTAAAGGTGTGTTTTTAGTACTTTTTTCATCGCTACTCTAGTATTGCTGCTTGCTGTGCTTGAATGTATTTTACTTGAACATTATGTATATCAACATTAACAAATTGTCTGTATTTGTTTTGGAGTGCAAATAATCAGACGCTTATTTATACTTTAAGCAGCAATAATTGGTTAAAATAATTTGGATTATTATTGTTTAGGTAATTAGCTAATATTAAGGTTTATTTATCTTAAGTTGATTTGTGTAAATATTTTATTACGCGTTATTTTGTAAGTTTATCTTAATCTATTCTAAAGTTTGAAATAATGGCTGGAAATCAGACAGTAACGATAGCTAATATTACTTTTATATTAATCCATTTAATTTTAGGCTACTGTCTGATAGGGGAGATTAGCGAATATATTTTTTGTGAATTTCTTTAAATTGAGGATGAGTCGCTGTGCCCAGCCATTCAAAAGCGATCATCTCACGACTGATAATTTCGCAGCCATGTGCCTGTAGACGGGCAATGGCCAGCTCCATATCTTTACTTCGGCGCGAGCCAACGCAGTCGTTTGCAATCAAAACTTCGTAGCCATTATTGCGTAAATCAATGGCTGTTTGTAATACGCAAATATGGGCTTCAATACCGCTGATAACAATTTGATTGGCATCATTAAAAACTTCGGGCGTTAAAACATCAGCGGCGAAAACTGAAAAAGTTTGTTTATGCACAATTTTGGCCTGTGGTGCCGTGGCAATAATTTCTTCTGTTGTGGTGCCAATTTTGTCAGCACAATGTTCGCTGATGATAGTAGGTATGGCCAGATCATGAGCGAGTCCAGCTAGCCATAGGTTATTAGCTAGTAGTTTATCGTTATCTGATATTGCTGGTAATAAGCGAGTCTGTAAGTCGATCATTAATAGGGCTGAGTGTTTGCTATTTAGTAACATAGTTAGCTTTCTGTTGTAGGGAATTATTAAAAGATAATAATATCGAATATAAATCTAATAATGCATTATCCGCTACTTTTTACGGTCAGAGGGTGATACTGGTTAAAAAATGATAGTTTTAATAATTTTATCTAGCTGGAATGGTACCCATACGTTTAGTTAGTGAATTCTTAGATTCACCAAATAGATGGGCATAGTAAGTGGTATTGGCCATGACATTTTTAACATAAGTTCGGGTTTCATCAAATGGAATTGTTTCTGCATAAATGGCTCCTTCCAGTGGAAAGCTGGCCTGCCAGCGTCTGGCTCTTCCTGGACCAGCATTGTATCCAGCAGTAGCAAGTACTTCATGACCTAATTGTCTACGCACATCTGACATATACCATGTCCCCATACGGATATTGCCTTCAATGGTATTTATTTCATTGCTATCCATGCCTATTTTTCTGGCGATTTCTCGTGCGGTTGCCGGCATCACTTGCATCAGACCGGAGGCGCCCACGCTGGAGCGTGCGCCAATCATGAATCGACTTTCTTGACGTATCAAGCCATAAACCCACGCTGGATCTATTCCTACCTGTTGCGCATACGGTGTGGTCAGTTCTCTAAATGGTGCAGGGTAGCGCAAATTATAATTTAATTTATTGTCGGCTTTGTCAGCACTGTAAATTCCCATCTCATAAAAACCGTTGCTCTCAGCTAATGTAGCTGCTGCGATCAAGGTATCTTCATTGAAATCACGTGTAGCGAAGCGCCATTCCTGTTGAGCTTGTCGGCGCATAGTCCAATTGTTTTGTCTTTGAGCAGTTCTAAACAGTACAAGGGCGCGATCGATACTACCATCTGCTGCTAATTTGTTCTGAAGATGTTTATTACTTTTTTCAATGGTATTATGCGTTTCTACTTTTTTACCTAAGGCTTCCTGAGAAAGTAAGGAGTAGAAGTTGCGTCCACGTTTAGCGGTCAGTTGAAACAATTCCTCGGCTGCATGAATCTGTCCTTGTGCCTGATAACAGCGTGCCAGCCAGTATTGCCAAGTCACTTGCTGCTGTAAGTTTTCCGGCATGCTACGGATGATCTGGCTCAGTTTCTGCCACCGCTGTAAGCGTAATGCGGAGCGGGCATACCATTCCCACATTTCATCATCCATCTGTTGAGGATCAGCACGATCAAAATAATTTAATGCTGTGCCTGCATTTAGATTATATGCTTGAGTCAAACCCAATAGAGCCCAGCCGTAGCCGCTTTGAGCGGTTGTCAGCTTGCTTGATATTTGTTGTAATGTACTTGCTGCATCGGCTTTGCTACGATTTTCTTTACGGGTTACCTGATAAAGTAGAGCTTCCTGTGCGCCCATAGCACTACCAGAACTGCTGGTCAGCAGATCAGGTAATGGACTGCCGAGTGCTTGAGCCAGATTACGTGCATTGGTGAGTTGGTTACGTGCGAGTAAAACACGGACGCGGTGCCATCCATTTTCTTGACTAATTTGCTGCTTTTTTGCTGCATTTTCCAATAGCCGATTACAGCCTGTGGGTAGATTACCACTTATCTTACTAATTTCGGTTAAGAAGGCCTGATCATGTTCTACACCGGATATATTGGCGTAACAACGGGTTTCTTGCTCTCTATATTGTGGGTCAAGTAAGACATATTGTTCACGAAACATACTCCAGTTTGCCTGTTTACCAAGTTGTTGCAACAAGGCATTGCGGACGCTGTTTTTCATCGCACTATTCGGCAAACGTGAAAGAAATTGAACCGGTTGGACAATATCCCCATTTTTGGTGGCTTTTAATACGGTCTGATATTGTTGGTAATTACTGATAATACGATCTGGTGACTCCGTTGCCTGTGTACCCGGAAGAACACCAGAACTTGAATTTATTGGCTCAATGACGGCTTCATGCTGATTGCTGCAAGCTGCCAGCATTAGTACAGCACTTGAAATTATAGATGTGGAAATGTGGAAACTAGATTTGAGCTTTTTTAATTTATTAATCAATTTGGTTCCTTTAATTTGTCTAATAAAGTTAAAATACTTATTTTTTCCAGTAAGCTGGGGTAAAGAGAATAAAAACAGTAAATATCTCCAGCCGACCAAGCAGCATAAGCACAATGCATAACCATTTTTGGAAATCACTAAGCATACCGAAACTGTTAGACGGACCTATAGCGCCTAAACCAGGGCCCGTATTAGTAATAGTGCTGATCGCGGCTGTCAGTGCAGATAAGAAGTCTAGCCCACTTATCATAAATGCGAAACAAAATAGTATAATAGTTGTAAAATACACAAAAACAAAAGCCATTACTGTTAGGGCTCGTCGATCTGGAATATTCTTGCCATTAATTTTCACTACACTGATGGCATTAGGATGTAGCATCATCACCATTTCGCGCAAACTGAATTTGAATAACACGATCGCCCGGATGGTTTTAATGCCGCCACCAGCCGATCCTCCGTTTGATAATATATTTGCCAGAAAAAACATCCATAATGAAGCGATAAGTGGCCATTGGGCAAAATCCCTATTAGTGTAACCATTTGCTAAACCTATGGAAATTAGATTAAAGCCAGTGTAACGAAAAGCGTCTACTAATGAATAAAAACTTTGCCACCATAAGTATAGAGAAATGGCGATAATACTGAAAAGCAAAACACTTATTAGTACGCGCACTTCTTCATCTTGCCAGTAAAGGCGCCAGTTTTTTTGTCGTAGAGCATTGTAGTGATTAGTAAAATTAATGGCTCCAAAAATTGTGGCGGTGCTAAGGATAATTTCTATGGCAACTGAATTGAAATAAGCAACACTGTTATCATGGGTTGAAAATCCACCCAATGAAAAAGCTGACATAGCATGGCAGATCGCATCAAACCAATTCATTCCAGCGGCTTTTAAGGCTAAAACTGTAATCAGTGTAAATAATAAATACACTCCCCAAAGTTTTTTAGCTGTCTCTGAAATGCGTGGAGCCATTTTATTATCTTTATTTACTCCTGGAATTTCCGCTTTAAATAACTGTGTTCCTCCTGCTCCGAGCATCGGCAAAATGGCTACAGCCAGTACGATAATGCCCATACCACCCAACCAATTAAGCATATGACGCCAGAAATTTAGTGATGGTGCCAGTGTATCAAGACTGGTGATGACGGTAGCGCCTGTTGTAGTTAAGCCAGAAACCGCTTCGAAAAAAGCATTAGTGAAGCTGATTCCGGGTAGGTAAATATAGAAAGGCAGGCAGGCGATAAGCGCAAAACCAATCCACATCATAAATACCAAAGTGTAGCAGTCACGTGGACGCAGTTCACGGTTATAATGCATCGTCAGCAACCAGGTTACTGTACACACGGTAATGCTGATTCCTGCGGTGAAAGCAAAAGCCGGAAAAACATGATCCATATACAGCCACGAAACTATGGTTGGAATCAGTAATAATATTGAAAACAATAAACCGGTTTTGGCCACAAGATGGGCTGTAGGGGCAATTTTATTAACAAAACTTAATTCTTTGTGGTGTAGAGCAAATTTAATGTGAAAATGGCTCATACGGTATGCCTTATGCAAAAAAACCTAGTTTAACTTGAATCAATTTTTCAAGATATTGCATGGCTTTCCGATTTGAAACAAAGAATATAACGTGATCTCCTTCTTGTAGCTCTGTATCGCGATGGGCCATAATAATTTCTTCATCACGTATCACGGCAGCAAAATGGCAATTATTTGGTAAGCGTACACTTGACATTTTCCGCCCAACTAATTTGGATGTATGGCTATCGCCATGCAAAACCACTTCTATCGCTTCAGCATTATCACGGCGTAATGGATGAAAAGCCACAACATCACCCATATGAACATACGTTAAAATTGAACCAATGGTAATGAGCTGTGGTGATATAACGATATTGATCGTATTACCTTGCAATAAGTCTACGTAGCTGCGACGATTAATTATAGTCATCACTCTTTTGGCTCCAAGATTTTTAGCCAGAATTGACGACATAATGTTATTTTCATCATCATCTGTCAGTGCACAAAAGATATCGATTTCATCAATATATTCACTTTCAAGCAAATTTTCATCTGATGCATTGCCATTAAGAACCAGCGTATTATTTAAGTTTTCTGCCAGCCACTCCGCTCGTTCCGGTTTTTGTTCTATAATTTTGATATCCAAAACATTTTCCAGTTTCTTGGCTACGCGGTAACCAACATTGCCACCACCTGCAATCATGATGCGTCTGGTGCGCTGAAGGATGGGGCGTAACTGACGCATAATATCTTCAATGTGAGCTGTTGGCATCAATACAAATACTTCATCATCTGCCTGTAAGACGGTACTGCCTGTTGGCACGATTAATTCATCACGACGATAAATAGCGCATATCTGGCAGTCTATACCAGCATTCAGATGCTGCTTTAGATTATTGATTGATTGGTTAACTAATAGTCCCCCTCGTCTGGTTCTCAAAACTACCATACGAATTCGATCTTTTGCAAAACTGACAATTTGTAATGCTCCCGGGTAAACTAATAGATTTACTACTTGATCAGTCACCAACTGTTCAGGGCTAATCGTTTCTGTAATATTGAAAAAATCTAGCGTATTTTTATCGCTTTCATCATCCGTTGCAAATTCAACAAAATCACTGTAGCGCACACGTGCTATTCGGTTAGGAATGTTAAACAGGCTGTAGGCAATTCTGCAGGCAGCCATATTAGTTTCATCATTTTGCGTTAATGCAAGAAGCATTTCGGTATCTTTTGCTCCTGCTGCAGCCATGACTGATGGCCACGCACCATTTCCGAGAATGGTTTGTACATCCAAATGTTGACTTATTCTCTCTAACGCTTTTCCATTGATATCGACAATCGTCACATCATTCTGACTCATTTTGGCCAGATTACTGGCTATCGTTGAACCAATCTGCCCACAACCCAGTATTAAGATTTTCACGTTATTTATTTCTCCAATGAAGAATATTTTATTGTATCCTTTGTCAAGTTTTATGCAAATATTGGTTTATTTACAACAGATAACAAAGCTAATAAATTAAATATCTAAATTAAATAATATTAAGTATAAATATTTTTTTATCGCTGGTTTAGCTGAAGTTAGAAATAAAAGTCTAAATTTTTTTTAAAAAAATTAACTATAATATAATAAAATTATTGATAAAGGTCATTAATTGTCAATATTATTACATTATTTATATTATATTTTATGTAAAGATATATTTATAATTGTTTATTTTCGAATTTTTATTTCTAAACGGATAAATCAATGCATTCTAAAAAATCCAAATTTAAATTAGCTGCAATTGCTATTTCTCTTGTTATGTTTGCTGGTTGCGCTGAAGTTGCAACGGTGGCTGGCTATGATACGAAATCTTTAAATGAGGATTCTGCTAAAAGTTATGCAGAATTAATCTCAAAATCACGCGCATCTGGAACAGTAGATAACAATAGTGCTATAGCTAGAAGGGTTAAAACTATTTTCAATCGTATGCTGCCATATGCTGATGCGGCAAACAAGACTGGGGAAAAATTTAATTGGCAGCTAAATGTTATCCGCAGTAATGAAGTTAATGCATTTGCCATGCCTGGTGGCAAAATGGTTGTTTTTACCGGTATTGTCAATAAGCTCAATCTTACTGATGATGAAATTGCTGCCATTGTTGGTCATGAGATGACTCATGCACTAGAAGAGCACAGTAAAAAAGCTGCAGGTCAGCAAATTAAGGCTGGAGGATCCATTCTTCAATCTAAAACCGGTTTGAGTGCCAGTACTGTCGAATTCTACAAGGATACTCTGAGTAAATATGGTTTGACCTTGCCATTTTCTCGTCATCAGGAGAATAGGGCCGATATTGGTGGTTTACGTTTGATGGCTCAGGCTGGTTATAATCCAGAAGCGGCTGTAAGCGTGTGGCAGAAAATGAATAAAACTTTCGGCAGTAATAGCTCAACCAGTCTCTTATCTACTCACCCCAGTAATGATGCTCGAATAGCTTCAATTCAAAAATTGCTACCTGAAGTGATGCCAATCTATGAACAGTCAAAATTTAGATCCGGTAAAGTATCCAATGGCAGTTCTGGTAAAAAATCAGGTAGCAAAAAAAGACGTTAAACTTTGCTTAAGTCTTGATGGACTGCAATCGGTTATTTGATGAATTTTGATTTTTTTAAAATTGGCAGCTACAAAAGTAGCTGCCAATATTTATATAACTTTAGTTAAATTTTATTGAGTTAGTAAGTTTAACATTATTTATTTGTTGATTATTTTATGCTTTGTTAAAGCTTCTATAAATAAAAATAGTTGACCGATGGCCATGGCTTACTTATACACTATCTATAGATGAAAACATGAATTATAAATCCAGTGTAATGTTAAGATTATCTTTTAGTTTAGTGGCGGTTTATTCATGGTTACATATTCTATAATGAATTGAATCAATATCAATATTCCTTTTTTGTGTCTATTGATTGATAGAGAGTTAACTTGTAAAACTAGTGTAATTGATAGATGTGATTAACACTACGATTAAATTGCATAAAGCAATTTCGGATACATACGCTTTGTACGGTTTTAGAATATTATCTTCATAATAACCATATGTTGAGTGGTCTGAGAAGGCTAGTGAGTGGGTGAAAGCAAACAATGCTGCAGGAATATGGTTGCTTCATTGGAGCAGAAGTATAGGCATGCAAACTTACAACTAGATCTTAATTGAATTTGTAATTTGCATGGGTGGAATCTAAGAAAAATTGGTTTAATCCACTGGGGAAAAATTAAAAGACGTTGAATTAATAAAAGTTTGTCAGCCCATTATTAGATGTAAAATTTTTTTCGCTATATAAGGATATATTTGGCTATTTTTGATCATGACTTTATATGTTCGTATAAAACAATTGCTTGTTTATTTGTAAGAAGCTAAAAAAATTATTGGTTATCTTTAATTTTAAAATTAAAATATAAAAAATTATTTCATATTATAAAATAAACTTGAAGGTATTTATTGTAGGATGTGCGTGAGAATGTTGTGTGGCAGCTTGATCAATCAAGATACTGCACAATAATGTAGTTTATTGGGTTGACGACACTTTTAATTTTCCCATGCTAATTGTGATTTCATCAATTTCGATACACATTCAAATTAATCTTTATTGAAAGTTAACTTAACAAAAAACATAGTAAATTAGACACTTAAAATCAAGAATAAAATAAACTATTTGGATAAAACGCTTAATCTTTAATGTTAACATTATTTAACTATAGCCATGATGGGCAAATAATTTTAACTAATGTTAAATTGGAGTATGATATTTATCATCATTAAAATGATGAATGTTATTATCATAATATTTCAGGAACATTACACTAAGGAAGTTCATGATGTTAGAAGCTTATCGAGCAGCAGCAGCTGAACGTGAGGCAAAGGGTATTCCACCTTTACCCTTAACGGCTCAACAAACAGAAGAATTAGTAGAATTACTGAAAGATCCACCAGCCGGGGAGGAAAAATTTCTGGTTGACCTGATGGTTTATCGGGTTCCGCCTGGTGTAGATGATGCTTCGAAGGTCAAGGCATCTTTTTTAGCGGCAATTGCAGATGGTACGATAAAAAGCCCTTTGATTGAGCCGAAAAAGGCTGTTGAATTATTAGGTACCATGCAGGGTGGTTATAATGTTTACCCATTGATTGAATTTTTGGATCACCACGAACTTGCACCAATAGCTGCAAATGCTTTAAAACACACTTTACTCATGTTTGATGCTTATCATGATGTAGAAGAAAAAATGCGTGCTGGCAATAGTTATGCAAAGGAAGTTATACAATCATGGGCTGATGCTGAATGGTTTACTTCTCGTGCAAAAGTACCCGAAAAAATTACCGTAAGTATTTTTAAAGTTGTTGGCGAAACCAATACCGATGATCTATCACCGGCGCCAGAAGCTTGGAGCCGTCCTGATATACCTTTGCATGCTTTGGCCATGCTGAAAAATCCGCGTGAAGGCATACAACCAGATAAGCCGGGCGAAGTCGGTCCGATGAAACAGTTGGATGAATTAAAAGAGAAAGGCCACCCTATCGCTTATGCTGGTGATGTGGTAGGAACTGGTTCATCACGTAAGTCAGCCACCAACTCACTAATCTGGCTGACTGGCCAGGACATTCCTTATGTGCCTAATAAACGTTTCGGCGGGATTTGTTTAGGCGGTAAAATTGCACCTATTTTTTTCAATACCCAAGAAGATTCTGGAGCATTACCAGTAGAAGTTGATGTTTCTGGTTTAAATATGGGTGATGTAGTCGATATTTTACCCTATGAAGGCAAAATTGTTAAAAACGGAATTACTGTAGCTGAATTTCAGCTGAAATCACCAGTCATTCTTGATGAAGTACAGGCTGGCGGTCGTATTAATCTTATTATTGGTCGTGGACTGACTGCGAAAGCGCGTGAAACCCTGGGATTAGGTCGCTCTGACGTCTTTCGCCTTCCGCAGGCCCCAGCACAAAGCTCAGCTGGATTTACTTTGGCTCAAAAAATGGTCGGTCGAGCCTGCGGTTTACCGGAGGGACAAGGTATTCGTCCAGGAATGTATTGTGAACCACGGATGACAACTGTTGGTTCTCAAGATACTACCGGACCAATGACACGGGATGAGTTAAAAGATCTTGCCTGCCTAGGTTTTTCGGCCGATCTGGTTATGCAGTCATTTTGTCATACATCTGCTTATCCAAAGCCTGTGGATGTGAAAACCCATAAAGAATTACCGCAATTTATTTCATCACGAGGTGGTGTGGCCTTGCGCCCCGGAGACGGTATTATTCATTCGTGGCTAAACCGTATGCTGCTACCAGATATGGTGGGTACGGGTGGTGATTCACACACCCGTTTTCCGATGGGTGTTTCTTTCCCTGCTGGCTCTGGTCTGGTTGCTTTTGCGGCAGCAACGGGGGTCATGCCACTGGATATGCCAGAATCAGTACTGGTTCGTTTCACCGGCAATATGCAGCCGGGCATTACCTTGCGTGATCTGGTTAATGCTATTCCGTTGCAGGCGATTAAGGATGGATTACTTACAGTAGCTAAAGCCGGTAAGAAAAATATATTTTCAGGCCGAATTCTCGAAATTGAAGGTTTGCCAGATTTGAAAGTAGAGCAGGCTTTTGAACTAACTGATGCTTCAGCAGAACGATCAGCAGCTGGCTGTACGGTAAAACTTAATAAGAAGCCGATTGAAGAATATTTACAATCTAATATTGTGTTGTTGAAAAACATGATTGCTGAAGGATATCAGGATGCCCGTACTTTAAAACGTCGCATTCAAAAAATGGAAAAATGGTTGGCTGCACCAGATTTATTGGAAGCAGATGCCAATGCCGAATATGCAGCAGTCATTGAAATCAATATGGACGAAATCACTGAGCCGATTTTGGCGTGTCCGAATGATCCGGATGATGTGAAACCATTATCACAAGTTGCAGGAACACATATTGATGAAGTATTTATTGGTTCGTGTATGACCAATATCGGCCATTATCGTGCAGCCTCAACTTTATTAACTGGTAAAACAGATTTACCAGTACGGTTATGGGTCGCACCTCCTACTAAAATGGATGCAAAAGAGCTGTCAGATGAAGGCTATTATAGTAATTTTGGTCGTGCCGGAGCACGGGTAGAAATGCCGGGCTGTTCATTGTGTATGGGCAATCAAGCACAGGCACGTGAAGGTTCTACAGTCGTATCCACCTCTACACGTAATTTCCCTAATCGTCTGGGTAAAAATACGCAGGTATTTTTAAGCTCAGCTGAGTTGGCCGCAATTTGTTCCAAGCTTGGGCATATTCCTGATATTAATGAATATCGGGAGAATATCGATATTATCAAGGATAAAGGCATGGAAATTTATCGATATATGAATTTCGACCAGATTAAGGATTATGTCGATACTGCGGCAAAAGTTGAAGTTTAATTAAAGGTGTTAATATATAGAGCAAAGGACTACTGACAAGTAGTCCTTTTTTACTTAGTTAGATCTATAAAGGATTTTATCTGTAGGAATAGTTGACATATATTCTACTAACAATTTTAAGGGGGTAAGTATTTGTGAAATTCTGTAGGAGGAAAATAAGCTAACGATGGATGTCAGTGTTGGTGATTATCCTATTTAATATAAGCAGCAAAGGGTTGTTGGAATTGTTGGGTAGTCATGAATTTCCCTTCTAATAAACTTAGTTTTAGAGCTTTTGAATGTTGCTTGACTGCTGCCTTGCGATATTGATCCCTTTTTACTACTCAGTGAGCATTGTGTGTTAAATGTGTTGAAATAATCGCTGATGTTTAATTAGCAATTATGACCTTGTTTAATAGGTGTTTTGTGTACAGCGATATGAGTAATTTTTAATAATGGTGGTATGTTGACTAAGGATTTTGTGTAGTAATAATATGGCTTAACTTTTATAGAGGGAGAAATTAATGCAGGTTGAGCAGATAAAACAGCTTATTAAGCAGCGGAAAATGAATTATTTTCAAATCATCGCAATTTCCGTCTGTGTTCTGATCAGTATGGTTGATGGTTATGATGTGATGACGATAGCTTTTGTGGCTCCTACGATTGCTGATTTGTGGTCTTTATCTGCGCCACAATTAGGTTTTCTGTTTAGTGCCGGTTTGTCAGGAATGGTTGCCGGTGCTTTATTTATAACCCCTTTTGCCGATAAGTTCGGGCGGCGAGTGGTTATTATGTTGTGCTTGCTATTGCTTACCATTGGCATGTTGGCCTCGGCTTTTTGTGAAAATCTGACTGAACTGGTGCTGACAAGATTTTTTTCTGGACTGGCCATTGGCGCGATTATGCCTAGTATTAATACGGTAATTGCAGAATATGCCTCTGATCGTTCAAGATCTTTTGCCATTGGTATTATGGCTGCCAGTTACACTTCTGGTTCTGTTATTGGAGGCATCAGCTATTTAATTCTTATCAAGCAGCTGGGTTGGTCATATGTTTTTTTGCTGGGTAGTGCTTTTTCCTGCATTTTGCTGCCACTAGCATTTTGGCTATTACCAGAATCACTGGATTTTATTTTATTAAGGAACAATGCCAACTCTCTAATTAAATTAAATTCTCTGCTGGCAAAACTGGAATTGAGTACTTGTGCCACATTTCCTGAAACAGCGACGAAATCCAACTATGTTAATAAACAATTCAGTCTGTTTCTTAAACCGGCAATAATGAAAGCAACTACGCTCATGACAGCCAGTGTGGCTTGTATGATGTTATCATTTTATTTTCTGATCAACTGGACGCCTAAAATATTGGTCAATTTTGGTTATACGAAAGATGTCAGTGTGACGGGTTCATTGTTAATGAATATATTTGGCATTATGGGTGGTTTATCTATTGGTTGGTTATCCCAACGCTATTCAGTGCAGAAAGTTTGTTCAATAATGGCTATTACGGCTTTTTGTGTGGTGATATGCTTTGATGTTAGTAGTTCCATTATGTCATTATTAGTTATATTGATTGCGCTAATTGGTTACACCACTTTTGGAGCAATGGCAGGTTTGTATGCCATTGCACCGAATATATTTCCGCCCATGATACGCGCCACGGGTACGGGGTTTGTTTTTGGTCTTGCGCGACTGATTGGCACACTTGGTCCTTATATTGCTGGACTATTAATGGCGGCGAAACTACCACAAAGTTATTGCTTTTTGATCATGTCCTTGCCATTATTAGTATCTGCAGGTGGTATTATTTTTGTTAAACCTTATTCAGAACGATTACATTAAGACAACATTATGAATTCAATACTCAAACCGCCTTTTCGTGCTGACGTGGTTGGCAGCTATTTAAGGCCAGATTATTTGACTCAGGCTCGTGCAAAATTTGCTAGAGGGGAAATTAACCAGCAGGCTTTAACTGAAATAGAAAATAAAGCCATTACTGATTTGGTACAGAAACAAAAAAAAGCAGGTTTGCACGTGATTACTGATGGAGAATTTCGTCGTAGTTGGTGGCATCTTGATTTTATGTGGGGCCTAAATGGTGTTGAAAAAGCCTTGCTGAAAGAAGGTTATAAATTTCAGGGAATAGAAACCCGACCAGAAACAGCTCGTCTAAATGGTAAAATCAGTGGAGAAAATCATCCTTTTATTGAACATTTTCGTTTTTTACTCCAATTTGCTGATGATAATGTAGTACCTAGAATCACTATTCCGGCGCCGGCCCAATTCTTTAAAGAGCTTTATCGGCCGGAAAATAAAACAATAACCGAAGCGATCTATCCATCTCAGGCGGATTTAATTAATGATATAGCTAGAGCTTATCAGATGTTTATCCAGGAAATTTATACTTTAGGATGTCGTAATTTGCAACTTGATGATTGTACATGGGGAATGATGGTAGACAGTCGTTATAATAATGGCGGTGTGGCTGAAGAGCAAAAACAGTATAGCTGTAATTGTTCAGGCAATACTACAATCATCAGTCAATCTGTTGGAGAATTGGCTGAGATATGTGTGCAATTGAATAATGCAGCGATTGCCGATGCTGCTGATGATTTAATCCTGACTACTCATGTTTGCCGTGGTAACTACCGTTCAACTTGGGCCGCTAGTGGTGGATATCAGCCAGTTGCCGCTTATCTGTTCGGCCGTGAAAATGTTAGGGCTTATTATCTTGAATTCGACAGCGAGCGAGCCGGTGATTTTTCTCCTCTTGCAGAAGTGGATGATGATAAACAAGTAGTGCTTGGTTTGATATCTTCTAAAGTAAGTGAATTGGAAGATAAACAGGCTATTATTAACCGGATAAAAGAAGCAAGCCAGTTTTTGCCACTTAATCGTCTTTGTCTGAGTACTCAATGTGGTTTTGCGTCAACGGAAGAGGGTAATGAGCTTACTGAAGAACAGCAGTGGGCTAAGATTGCTTTGGTAACTGAAATAGCTAAAGAAGTATGGGGTGAGCTATAAATAACTGAAGAGTTATTATTCAGTAGCCAGAATTGATTTTTGGCTACTGAAACTCATATCTGGATTATTTTCAAAATGAATATATTTTTTATGATATGTTTGCGGCTATAGTTGACTTTGATATTTATAGTTATCTGAATTTCTGTGCAGGCTTTATTCTTAGCTAGTGTAGCTTAATTTCGCATTTAGATTGAGGATACGATTTCAAAATTCTTTTTTGTACAACTATTTTCTATTAATTTGTCATAAAAATGGATTAAATTCTAATTATAGTATGATGAGTTTGATATTTTAATTAAGTACTTTGTGGCAACGGCTGAAATCAACATGGGTAATGCATGATCAAATTTGACGTTATTAGCTGAAGGTAAGAATAAGATACAAAAGAGACTTGGTCGCTTTTTTATTTATATATCTTGTTCAGTCATTTTGTGTCATTAATGTCAGAAACAAGCAATGTAGATATTATGTAGAAAAAATCAAGAATGAAAAATAATGATTTTTTCTCAATAACAGTACCATTGCTTAAATGAGACGGATAATACTTAGCTACTTGTTTAGCATATCTGACCATATAGTTTTATACTCTATAAGGTTGAATATGCTTGTTGTGTTCACGCTATTTATCAATCTCATGGCGAGCTTCAGCTAAGCGGCTAAACCAAAATTGATTTAGGCATTCATTTCGAAACTTGTTATTTAACGTTCAATCAAAGCTTTCTGCGTCCAATACCTAGTATACTGACTAACATGCTTTTTTAAATGGGCTCTTAGTCCGCCTGGCTTTGGTGTGGACTTGAAACGATAGACATTCCGACTCAAATTAGACAAATAGCATGTTCTGCGTTCAGATAATTGAAACTTGTTAATCGGATGTGTTGGCACGCGTCGAGGCTTGGTCGCAATCATCGAATATGCAAATAGCTAAATCGTATTTGGAAATAACAATGCACAAGAGCATTTAAAATAGTTTAGCACAACTCAAAATATTATTGCACAATTAGCATTTTATGAAATAGCTATTGGGATTTACCTCTATCATGTTGCAATTTTTTATAGGTCAATACCCATTTATTTATATTTGGGTTTTATATTTTCCGTTACTTTAAGGTGGCAAATTAATTATTAATGCTTAGTCGATTTGCTGATTGTGATGAAAATCAAAGCTAGCTGCTTGGGGATCAATAATATTTGTATAAAACAATTTTTTTGAATTAAGCATAGAGAAAATAAGCCTTATTAATTAAAAATGTTTTATCATCCAAAAAGTTAGTTAAAGTGAATTTATTATTTATCTATACATGCATAAATTAGGAAAATATAATTAATTTTATTAATTATTCTTAAATATTTGGCTAAAATGCTTTTTTATCAGTTTATAGTATAATTAAAACAGGTTTTTTATCACTATTGCTAATTATTTGCGGATTTTGCGCATGCAGACATTTAAAGATCGACTGGCTTCATTATGGCCGGGTGAGCGGCAGACAAAAATTGCTGCTGATATTGATATGACTATGGCTGGTTTTAGTCGCATCTGGCATGAAGGTGGGTTACCTAAGGCGGAAACTTTGAGGCGGATCAAGAAGTTAAAGGGGTGTAGTATTGATTGGTTATTAACTGGAGAAGGGGAGCCATTTCCGGTTCGCGTAGCCGAACAGGCATATGATACTTTGGGTAATCCGGTTAATATCGAGGATTTTGTCTATGTACCCCGTTATGCAATTGAAGCGGAGGCCGGCTATGGCAGTTTGGTTAGTGACGAAGAGCCTCTATTTACCATGGCTTTTCCCAAAAACTGGATCAATGCGATGATCAGTTCGGATGTTCGAGAACTGTCAGTGATTTTTGTTAAGGGGGATTCAATGGAGGGTGTGCTAAATGATGGAGACATTATTCTGGTGCAGCAAATAAACACTATCCGGCGCGATGGACTTTATGTATTGCGTGTAAATGATAATCTGCTGGTCAAACGTCTTCAGCTAATGCCCAGTAATGTTGTCAATGTGATTTCTGCCAATGAAGCTTATCCTACTTTCCAAATCCAGCTGAATAATATGCATGAGGATGTACAAATTATTGGTAAGGTATTATGGTTTGGACGCTATTTGTAGTTTTAAGGACATGTTGAGGTTTGGAATCTGTCTAAATTAGGTGATCTTATGCATAGCGTTTATTGTTTTGCGCACAGAATGTAGACATGTTCTTAAAGATAAATAGTTAATCAAGCAATTTTATACCGCTTAAAGCCAAAATGGTTCTAAGCGGTGGATTTTTTAATCAGATTATCAGGCAGAAGGTTTACTGTTATAAACGCTGCCATCTTCCAGTAGCCATTCCGGTTCGGCACCTTTGTTAATCACATCATCATTTACGATGACTTTTTTCACATCGCTCAGATCGGGCAAGGCATACATTGTATTGAGTAATGCTTTTTCCACAATTGACCGCAGTCCACGCGCACCGGTTTTTCGTGCCATAGCCAATTTGGCGATGGCCCGTAAAGCGGAAGGTTGTACCTGTAATTCAACCCCTTCCATGGCGAATAAGGCTTGGAACTGTTTGATTAAAGCATTTTTTGGTTCGGTCAGAATATTGATTAATGCATCTTCATCTAATTCGGCCAACGTAGCAATCACTGGCAAACGGCCGATTAATTCTGGTATCAGGCCGAATTTAATCAGATCTTCCGGTTCTACAGTCTGAAATAGTTCGCTGACATTGGTATTTTCATCTTTGCTGTGAACAGCCGCTCCAAAACCAATACCACCTTTTTCCGTGCGTTGACGGATTACTTTTTCCAGACCGGCAAAAGCACCACCACATATAAACAAAATATTGGTGGTATCGACATTAATAAATTCTTGATTGGGGTGTTTACGTCCACCTTGAGGTGGCACAGAAGCAACCGTACCTTCTACTAATTTCAGCAAAGCTTGCTGAACACCTTCACCGGAAACATCGCGTGTGATAGAAGGATTATCGCTTTTACGAGAAATTTTGTCGATTTCGTCAATATAAACGATGCCTTTTTGGGCTTTTTCGACATCAAAATCACATTTGGCCAATAATTTGGTGATAATCTGCTCGACATCTTCACCAACATAACCAGCTTCTGTCAGGGTGGTGGCATCGGCCATCACAAAAGGGACATCTAGTTTCCGTGCCAATGTTTGTGCCAGTAGCGTTTTACCAGAACCGGTAGGGCCAATCAGTAAAATATTAGATTTGGATAATTCAACCTGATTTTCATTTTTGCCCATACGCAGGCGTTTATAATGGTTATAAACAGCCACAGCCAATGATTTTTTAGCCGGTTCCTGACCAATGACATATTGATCCAGATTAGCAACGATTTCTGCTGGAGTCGGTAATGATTTATTTTCATTATCGCCAGAGCTGCCATTTTCCGATGTGTCTTGTACATCGGGGTTATGCAACATCATGCTACAGGTGTCGACGCATTCATTACAAATCAGTGCGTTTTCGCCTTCAATCAAATTTTTTACATCGTTCTCGGTTTTACCGCAAAACGAACAATAACGGGTATCTTTACTCATAAATAAGATTTCATTGAGATATGCATAAGGTGCAAGCGTAAGCTGTTACAGTTAAAAGACTGTAGCAATCACTAGGTGAGCGCTGAGTATATAGTGTTATTGCAGGGATATCAAACCGTATGCTGTAGTTGTCATATGAATGTTGCTACTTGGTCAGAAACAGGAATTTAAGCTAGAATAGAGATTCATGATATTTTTTATTATTCAACCAGTTTAAAAGCTGACGAATTTGAATATTAAACTGATGATCAATGAAATGATGAGTGATCACTGCATGACAGTCCTCTTGAGTTGCGGTTGTTGAGCGGCTTTTGCGTACACTATCCTCGCTTGCGTTACTTAAGGTTACAAGAGTTCATTCGGTGATTAAGCAATCAGCTAAGGCTATTTTTAAAGCCCAAAAGGAAATAATTATGTCACGTTTATCTTGTCTTCGTCGGTGGCAATGGCTAAGTTTACTGAGTAGCAGCCTGTTTCTGGCTGTACCTGCAATTGCTGATGATTTAGATGTATTGGGACAGTTTATTGAACAGAAACAGCAAGCTGGTCAGACCGGATCAGTAAGCTCATTTATTAATCAGTATCCTGATTCAAATCTTGAGGATCAGGCACAGGTTGCTGGTCCTTTGTTAAGTTCGCAGTCTGCTCTGATTATGAATAATCAGACCGGTGAGATTCTTTACCAGAAAAACATCAATCAGGTTCGTTCAATTGCTTCGATTTCTAAGCTCATGTCTGCTATGGTGGTTTTGGACGCGAAGCAAAATATGAATGATCAGATTACCATAACGTCTGCAGAAATTGACCGTTTGAAAAATTCCAGTAGTCGCTTATCTGTTGGCACTGTACTGAGCCGGCGTGAATTATTACATATCGGTCTGATGAGTAGTGAAAATAGAGCTATCCATGCGTTAGCGCGCACTTATCCGGGAGGTATGTCGGCGTTCGTAAATGCTATGAATCGCAAGGCCGCTGATTTAGGTATGACCAATGCACGCTTTTATGAGCCTACTGGACTTGATCCGCGTAATCAGGCTACTGCTCGTGATCTGGCTTTACTCGTGCGCGGAGCAAGTCAGTATCCATTGATTCGTCAGTATACAACTGATGATGCCGGAACAGTATATACCAGCAATGGCAGAGTGGAGAAATATCGTAACTCAAATGCTCTGGTACGTGAAGGCAGTTGGCCGATTGCCTTGCAGAAAACGGGTTATATCCGTGAGGCCGGAAAATCAATGGTTGTTCTGACCAGTATTCAGAATCAGCCAGTTACAATTGTTTTGCTGAATTCCTCTAGTTCGCTTAATCGAGTGAATGATGCCCGTACATTAAGATCTTGGGCGCTACAGCAGCAAGCTTTATAAGTTTGAGTAGAATTTCCATCCAATTGTGCTGCTTTGCGCTCAGCTGGATTTTAGATGTTGGTCAAGGTTTAGCTCAATCAATACCTACTCTACTAAACTAGCATGTTTTGTGTGGAAGATGGCATATGCCTAACCATTTATGGAACTGGCCATCATAATAATCATTTTACTGATCAGTTATTGAAGGATAATTAACCATGTCAATCTTTGTTACAGGTGCCTCAGCCGGCTTCGGTGCCAGTATCTCTCGGATATTGGTGAAGGCTGGTTATCAGGTTATTGGTGCTGCAAGGCGTATAGAAAAACTTCAGCAACTGAAACAAGAGCTTGGTTCGGCATTTTTGCCCTTGGAAATGGATGTTACAGATTGCAAAAGTGTGGATCAGGCATTAACGTCTTTACCTACCGAATGGGCAGAAATTGATCTACTGGTGAATAATGCTGGTCTGGCTTTGGGCATGGAACCAGCTCAAGAGGCTCGTTTTGCCGACTGGGAAACAATGATACAAACCAATATTCTCGGTCTGATATACGTTACGCGGCAAATATTGCCTCAAATGGTAGCCAGAAATAAGGGTTATATTATTAATCTTGGTTCTACTGCAGGCAGCTGGCCATATAAGGGTGGCAATGTTTATGGTGCTTCAAAAGCTTTTGTACGACAGTTCAGCCTGAATCTGCGTACCGATCTAGCTGGTACCAGAATCCGTGTGACTAATATAGCGCCGGGTTTATGTGGTGATACTGAATTTTCAAATGTGCGTTTCCGTGGAGATGACGCTCAGGCTGATGCAGTATATGAAAATATCAATTATTTAAAACCTGAGGATATTGCGAATACAGTGTTATGGCTATATCAAACCCCAGCTCATGTCAATGTAAATCATATTGAAATTATGCCAGTATCTCAAACATTTGCAGGTCTGAGTGTGACCCGTGATCTAGCCTAGGACTCTGAAATGACTGGCAAGCTCGCATGGCCCGCTAATAGCGCAGAAAAAGCGCGGATCCTGGCGCAGTGTGAAACGCAGCGGGTAACCATTACTCAGCTGCGTGCACAGGTTCTGGATATTGTCCTCAGTATGAATGGTGTAATCAAGGCTTATCAGGTACTGGCGTGTATGCAGCAGGGTAGCAACAGCACCATTGCTCCGCCCACTGCTTATCGCGCTTTGGATTTTTGGGCAGAGCAGGGTATCTTACACAAAATACCTGCCATTAATGGTTATATTCTTTGTCGCCATGTTCAGCATGAGTGCAGCGAACAATGTCAGCAAGATGCTACTCATCACAGTGATTTTGTGCTGGTGTGCAATCAGTGCGGGGCAGTAGAAGAACTGAGTATGAGTCAGGAATGGTTGGCATTGCGCCAGCGTGTGTCTAACAGTGGTTTTCAGCTAAATGATGAACATATCGTTCTGACCGGTGTTTGTAATCAATGTCGCTGTGCAGGTAACTTTTAAGAAGAAAAAAACTATAGTAAAAGAAGATACGAATAGACGCTAGATAGAATAAATGAATCTGAATAGGTTATCTGAAACATTCAATATTTATAATTTATTTTTATATATTTAAAAGATATTTTTATCTGTTAATATGGGTGAATTTAAAATACTCTTCAATGAGCAAGTAGTTAAACAACGAAATAGTTGTTACAACTCTATTTATGAACACTACGGGATTAGCTGGCAAGAATATAATCCTGTTGATTTGTATAATTAAATGGAGACTGCATACTATATTTTGTTTATTTGCCGTTAAAGGTGACGGTAAACTCCATTACCCAATTCTAGAATTTTAGAATAAGCCAACTTATTGTATTTTTCCGATATCGAATGAACTTTGTTTATTTTTTAGTTCTTTACTCTATCGCTAGATAAATCACCTTTTTCACGGTACCATCCGTGCAAATACCTTAAGTTGCTTGCTGGGACGGCCTAGCACACTATTTAATTGCCGTAGTATAAATGGCTTGACGAATTGCTTTGCATAAACAAATAATGTGTTTAGATAGCCCCAATTTCTACATCAGATTTGATGAATATAGCCGCTACGGTTCATCCCCATGCGATTCAATGAATTAATACCTATAAGGCTTATTCCTCTGTCACAGCAAGCTAAATAGCCTTTACATCTTTGGTCATTGCCTTATAAGCTTT
>JAGGIK010000039.1 GCA_024103515.1 Snodgrassella sp.
GATACCGGCTTTTGCTTCTTTTAAGATAGAGGCGATTTGCTATGGTGTTATTTATTTGCTGGTTAAATCCTCTGCGAGTTAATAAAGAAAATTTGCTACTTTTATCCTGTTCTTTGTTTGCGATAGCTTCAATTTAATGAATTGTGATTTATAGATTCAAGATTAAGGCATTTAATTTTGAATGAGAATCAGTAATTTTGCGGTATGTAGCGATAAGGATAATTTGGTTCATGATAATCACCTTTTTCCTGTCGTTTAGGCAGCTCTACTTTTTTATGTGGTGTTTTTTTATAGGGAATTTCATTAAGTATATGACGGATGATATTCAGACGGGCTTTCTTTTTATCATTTGAATCGACAACATACCATGGAGCCCATGAGGTATCAGTGGACATAATCATTTCATCTTTGGCACGTGAATAATCATACCAGCGACTGTAAGATTTGATGTCCATTGGTGAAAGTTTCCAAATTTTACGTGGATCGTTGATACGCCCAAGCATGCGTTTTTTTTGTTCGTCCATATTTACCTCGAGCCAATATTTCAACAGGATAATGCCGGAATTAACAATGGCTTTTTCCATAAATGGTATGACTTCAAGAAATTCTTTGCTTTCCTGTTCAGTACAAAACCCCATCACGCGCTCAACCCCAGCTCGGTTATACCAACTACGATCGAAAATGATGACTTCGCCAGCTGCGGGCAGCAAGGGAATATAGCGTTGCATATACATTTGGGTTTTCTGACGCTCAGTTGGGGCCGGCAAGGCCACTACTTGAAAAACGCGAGGACTAACCCGTTCGGTTACTGCTTTGATGGCTCCGCCTTTTCCTGCTCCATCACGACCCTCAAAGATGATACAGATTTTCTGTCCGGTGGCTTTAACCCATTCTTGTAAGGCGACCATATCCTCCTGTAATTTCTCCAATTCTTTGTAATATTTTTTTTTGGTAAGTTTTTTATGTTTTTTTTGCTTTTTGCAAGTGTCTATTTTATTTCCATTACGAGTGGCATTTGATTCGTTTGGCTGGATTACTACTCCAGACTGTTCGTTTTCGATAGTAGACATGATTCTCCTCCTTTAGTGGGTATACTCAATTGGTAAGTCATCATTTAGCGATTAATAATTTCCTTGTAGGATGATATTATCAATAATTATTAATTAAAGTTAATTTTTTACAATAAATATTTTATCTGGTGATTAATTTTGGTTTTCACAGAAAAGATTTCTGTATTTCTTCTTTGCTCGTGCGATGTTCATCTTTTAATGTATACCACCAAACTATTAACCCAATTATAGCCAGCGCAACGCCAACCCATGCTGTACTAGCCCAACCCCAGCCCGCATTAATGGTTAAACCGCCAAGAAACGGGCCTAAGGCATTGGCTGCATTAAATGCGCTGTGATTGAGGGCTGCAGCAAGTGTTTGGGCATCTTTAGCCACATCCATTAGACGAATTTGTAATAGGGTGCCTACTGCACCACTCATGCCAATTAATATGACTTGAATACAAATCCAATAGTGATAATGCAAGGCAAAGGGATATAAGGCGAGCATGGCAGCAGACCACACTAATAGACAACCCAGTCCTGCCATAACATAACGACCTACCAGTCGCGGGATGATAATGTTACCAAGGGTCATGCCCACCCCATATAAACACATGACCAAGGGAACCATTTTAGCGGACATGCCAGTTATGTTCTCTAACGCGGAAGCCATATAAGCATATATACCAAACATGCCACCAAAGCCAATAGCTCCTATGGCTAATGTCAGCCAAATCTGTCGATTGGTCAGCGCGCTCAATTCACGCAAGGCATTGCTGGCACCACCCTGCATACTTGTCGTAGGTAGAAACAAGGCCACTAAAATGACGGTCATTGCAGCCAGCGCAGCCACGATTAGAAAGACCACACGCCACCCAACGGCCTGAGCTAACCAACTACTTAATGGTACTCCTATAGTTGTAGCAATGGTTAGTCCAATCATCATTAAACCTACAGCTTGGGTGCGTTTTGCTGCTGGCACCATAGCAGCAGCCACCAGGGCACCAACTCCAAAGTAAGCACCATGTGGTAAGCCGCTAAGAAAACGAAACAACATGATTGTGTAATAGTTTGGCGCCAGCATGGTTCCCAGATGAGCCAAAGCAAAGAATGCCATTAATATTAATAATAGGCTGCGCCGACTGAATCTGGCAGCAAATATGGCAATAACAGGCGCACCAATTACGACACCCAGTGCATAGATACTAATTAAATGGCCGGCGGTTGGTTCGCTGATGTGCAGACCGCTGGCAATATAGGGTAAGACACTCATGGTGGCAAATTCGGTGGTACCTATGGCAAAACCACCAACAGCCAAAGCAAACAGTAACCAGTGCGGATGGGTTATTTGAATTATTCTGGATTTCATGGGTGTGCTCGTTCTTTGATTCACTTTGTTAATTATATTATGGACGTTTTTGTCGATATTTGATCGGTCTGATAACTTAATTTTGGTAAAATTATGCTTATTTTACATGCAATTATAAGTAAGATTATATTTCATTAGACTTAGAATATGGGCTTAGAATGTGGTTGGTTAAGATGGTTTTGGCTGGCCCTGTTTAGTTTTACAATTTTGAGCTATATATTGATTATAATCTGCTTTAGGGTGATATTTAGTATAGTTATGTTTTAATCATTTTTTTATTTCGTTTTTAATCATTTAAAGCGATATAATGCTATGTAGAAGTTATTTTATTTTAGATGAATGGAATTTAATAATGAGTAAGCCTTGTGCAGAAACGCTAAAAAATCGTCCGGATGATGCAGCATTGTTGGCTGATGAAGCTAAGTATTGTTCTTTTGGTGATACGGTACATTATGTGAACCCACCCAAGATATTTGATGGCTGCGAAGGCAGCTATATGTATGATAAAAATGGTACTCCATATTTGGATTTACAGATGTGGTATTCAGCTTGTAATTTTGGCTATGCCAATGAGCGGATTAATTCTGTGCTGAAACAGCAGGTAGATACACTACCTCAGTGTGCCAGTCAGTATTTGCATCCAACTAAAATTGAACTGGCTAAGACAATAGCTATGGATATGAAGCAGAAATTTGGTCGTGATGGTCGGGTACACTTCAATGTAGGGGGCTCTCAATGTATTGAAGATTCCCTGAAAATTATTCGAAATGCATCAAATGGCAAGACTTTGATGTTTGCGTTTGAAGGTGGTTATCATGGTCGTACGTTAGGTGCTTCATCAATTACTTCTAGTTTCCGCTATCGTCGTCGTTATGGTCATTTTGGCGATCGGGCGATGTTTATTCCTTTCCCTTATCCTTTCCGTCGTCCTAAGGGCATGACTGCCGAAGAGTATGGGGAACATCTGATTGCGGATTTTGCACGTTTGTTTGAGACTGAGTACCACGGTGTATGGGATCCGAAGGCAGGTCAAGCTGAATATGCTGCCTTTTATGTAGAACCATTACAGGGAACTGGCGGATATATTGTTCCACCGCGCAATTATTTTAAAGGCTTGAAGAAGATTCTGGATCAATACGGAATTTTGCTGGTTGTGGATGAAATCCAAATGGGCTTTTACCGTACGGGTAAACTTTGGTCTATTGAGCATTTCGATGTGCAACCTGATATGTTGGTATTTGCCAAAGCACTTACTAATGGCATGAATCCTCTAGGTGGCTTATGGGCTCGCGAAGAGTTGATTAATCCTCAAATTTTTCCTGCTGGTTCTACGCATTCTACTTTTGCTTCCAATCCACTTGGTACGGCAGTCGGTTTGGAAGTATTTAAGATGATGGCTGAAACTGACTATGAAACCATGGTTATGGAAAGTGGTGCTTATTTCCTCGAAGGCCTGAAAACGCTGGAGCAACGCCACAAGGAGATCGGTGAAGTTGATGGCTTAGGTCTAGCTTTACGAGCAGAAATTTGTACTGAAGATGGATTTACGCCTAATAAAGCTCTGGTCGATAAGATGGTGGATATTGGCATGTCCGGCGATTTGGATTGGAACGGACAGAAAATGGGGCTTGTTCTTGACATTGGAGGTTACTACAAGAACGTTATTACTTTTGCTCCTTCTTTGCACATAAGTAAACAAGAAATCGATCAAGGTATTGAGTTACTGGATCAGTTGATTATACGCGCTAAAAGAGAATTAAACGCTTAAGCTACGTAATACGAAGACTGGTTGCGTACTCAGTCTTCGTTATAGGATTTTATGAATTATCTAACTCAACTGGAACCGGATGAATTGGTTAGTACTTTTCTGACTTATCCTCCTCAAGATTTTACATCTTGGCAAATACAGGGTGATATTCCTGCCTTTACTGCGCGTTTTGATTTGCTAACCACGGCTGACCGAGATTTACAAGTTAAAGTCAAACGTCTGCCATTGTTTAATTGGTGGCAGAAATTCCTTAAACCATACACAATTTTTATCGGTACTACCGTCTCTGAATATGTTCTTCTAACTAATAGATTATCGCCTGATCAGTTAGCTATGGAGATAAAACAGCAATATGTTCGTAAAGCACCACTGCTGATTGTTAAAGATATTCCACAGCTATCGCCGTTATTGTCTGAAGAGGCTAATCAATATTCTGCAGAGATAATTCAGACTTTGAAAAATAAAGGATTTATTGGAATTGAAGGTCAGGCATTAGCTTGGGTACCGATTGATTTTATCGATATTGATGACTATCTGAGCAAATTGTCCTATCAACGGCGAAAAAACTTTCGCCGCAAGTTAAAGTCACTGCAAGATGTACAGATAAATTGTTTACACAGCGGTGATGATTGTTTTTTTGATCCCACTGTTTTAGAAGAATTTTATCAACTGTATTTAAATGTTTATGATCAAAGTGAAATTCATTTTGATTTATTAACCAAGGCGTTTTTTACTCAGTTATTACAGAATGGAAAAAATCAGGCTCGGATTTTCACTTACCACTGTAAGGAGCAATTGGTTGGTTACAATATTTGTTTCATTCTGAATAATATGCTGGTAGATAAGTATATCGGCTTTAGCTATCCTTTGGCCCGCGAACTGAATCTGTATTTTTTAAGCTGGTTTTATAATCTTTCTTACGCGAAAGAACATAACTTGGATTTTTATGTGGCTGGTTGGACAGATCCGGAAGTTAAAGCTTCGTTGGGAGCACAATTCACTTTTACTAAACATATGGTTTATGTGCGCAATCCATTACTAAGAAAGATTCTGAGACAATTCAGTAATCGATTTGAACAAGATAAGAACTGGCAAGAAAACTCGACAAAGTAATGTAATCAGACAAACAATTAATATGCATAAAACTGTTGTATTGGATTTTGATCAAAGTACTGGCCATATTGACAATGCTTTGACTATTGAGCTTAGGCAGTGGCAAGAAGCTATTCGCTTCGGCTGTTCTAAAAGCAAATTGCAACAATTAACAACTTTATTAGAACAGCGTTTACCAGTTCGGCACGGCACGGTTTTGATAGGCAGTGGTGATTATCACCACATTTCATTGCTACTTATTCAACGCTTAAAAAATTATTACAGTGCTGAGAAACCCATACAAATTGTGATTTTTGACAATCACCCCGACAATATGCGCTATTTATTTGGGATTCACTGTGGATCATGGGTTAGCTATGTCGCTCAGTTACCTTTTGTCAGTCATGTCCATGTTTTGGGTATCACATCAAATGATATTGGACTGTCACATAGTTGGGAAAATCGGCTAAAACCATTATGGCAAAACAAACTGACTTACTGGTGCATGGATGTAGATATTAGTTGGACTCAAAAAATAGGTCTGCAAAAAGCGTTTCGTGCCTTTAGCTCCCCAACAGAGCTGGTTAATGCGTTTGTTCAAGCTCAGCGTGATAGCACACAACCGCTGTATATATCTATTGATAAGGATGTCTTAGGTAAAGACGTAGTACAAACTAATTGGGATCAGGGCCGCATGCAACTAGAAGATTTATTGACTGTGATCAATGCTCTGGGGCAGCGTGTCATTGGCAGTGATATCACTGGCGAGGTCTCACAATGGCAATATGCAAGTCTGCTTAAACGGCTGTTGAGTGCCATGGATAAACAGGAACCAATTCCGGCAGACACTCTAGTACAATGGCAGGCACAACATCATATAATTAATCAACAATTGCTCGCTGCTTTATCTCACCATCAAGCCACAATTTCTTGAATCACTTTACATATTTGCTCAAATTGAGTTTCAGTTAACCATGGGCTATTGGTGATGGTTAACATACGAGCAGCAAAATCTTGTGCATTGGGGGTATCTATTTTTGGCACAATTGGCTGTAAATAATCATATTGTGGTAATGTATGAATAAACAGACGTGTTACCCCTAATGGACTAGACCATAATTTATCCATAATGGCATCACGCTGTTGAACTGTAGGCAGTAACAGCATTATAAATGGCCACACTCCTTGACCATATTTGTCCTGTACAACCTGCACGCCATCAATTCTCTCAAGCTGTTGAATGCGCTGTTGCGCTTGCTGATGCAATAATTGTAAAAATGACGGCAAGCGGGAAAAAGCATTAGCAGCAACATTCTGGCGCCATTGACTTACCTGATGCATTGGAATTGCGAAATCAAAATCGTCTCCCACCGCACTGATTAATTGCTGTCTATTCAAATTTTTACGACGCCCATACCCATAAACAAAATGCAAGCCATAAGGATTATATAAAGCGGTATATCCTATTAATTCCAAAATTCGCTTTAATTCCCGTAAGGTTCGCCACGGTAAAAGTTTATCAGCTGTCGTACGAAATTGAGCGCGCATTGGCAGATTTGCGGTGGCCAGTAATCCTCCTTCGTACATGGTAAGCCCTTTACCAGCTGCTAAGCTAAATAAGACAATATCACCATAACGACCTACTTGAGCACCAACAGCTTGTGCTGCATCTTCAATAACGGCAATTTGATAGCGCTGTGCAATCTGTTTAACAGACTGTACATCTGTTACTCGTCCCCCTAGATGGGTTGGAATCACGGCCAGTACATCATTACTTACCAAGCCTGTTAGTTGCCCAATATCCAGATCAATGCTGTTAGGCTGTAAATCACAGAGCTGTATTTGTAGTCCGCAATGATAGATGGCTAAAGCCACAAGTGGACACGTATAAGCTGGAACTATAACTGTTTTACGCTGAGGATGTTCTTGCGCCAGGCTACTGAGAGCAATGACTAATGCTGCTGTGCCGGAACAAGTTACTTCAACTGCCGGTAATTGTAGAAATTGACTTGCAACAACGGCCAATGACTGCTTAGCTGGCCGCCAATCACGCCATTTAATGGGCAAGCCGGCTGTTGGAGGGTTTTCATAATGACGTCTAAACATACATTAGATAGTTTGCACAAACAATGAAATTACATTGAATCATCGCTACTAGGCAATTCTTTCTGAACAAGCTCTTTCTCAGCAAAAGCCAGAAATACAATTCCAGCGACGATAAAAACAGCACCTAAAGTTCGTATCAAAGTAATATCTTCATGAAAAAGAAATGCAGAAACCAACATCACCGTTACTACCTCTAAATGTGAAGCAGCAAAGGCTGGGCCAACTGGGGCTTTTTTAAGCAATGCCATCCAGGTAAAAAAAGCACCGATATAGCCAAGAATGGCAATATAAACCCAAGGCTGAGTAAAAACACGAATAATCCATTGCACACTGGCTTCTAGTGGTTGAGCATGAATGGCTGTTAATTTAAAACTGCTTTGGCCTATAGTGTCAAACAATAGCAATAGGGCAAAACCAATTAGATAAAATTTACGCATTAGGATGCTCCTACCAGCACAACACCTATGGTGATACAAAACATACCAATCAGCCGAAAATGAGTCAGCTTTTCCTGAAATAGTACTCTGCCGACCAGCATCAACACAATAATATTAACAGAACCGAGCAAAATACCTTGCGACAAAGGTACCTCACTTAGAAATGCTAACCACAATAAAAACTCGGCAACATAAGAACCGATACCAATCCACAGCCAGTAATTACGAAATAAATCAACCCAGTAATACCACCCATTACGATTATTAGGAGCTATTGCCGCATATTTGAATGCAGTCTGACCCAGCGTATCAAAACAGATGTTGGCAAACCATAGAATAAATACAATCAGCGTCATATTAGTTCTTTTCTTCAAAGAATTCAGGTTAAATCAGGCTGTCTGAGCAATATTTTGGAAAAATTTTACTGATTCATTAATAACTTCACGTCGCTGACGATCTATGGTGATGAGATGATAACTATCATCTAATACCACGAATTGTGTTGGCCCACTGACATTCTTTTCTACCAATCTAGCATTAGTATTAATATTGGCAATGTCATCATGGCCGGAATGCATAATCAGGCTGGGCGCAATTACTTGCGGCAATTGTCGGCGCACTTCTTTAGCCAGCCACTGCATTTCTGCCAAAGCTGGGAAAGGGTTACCGGCCAGACCAGCACTGGCGCTATCACCGCCGAACATACTAGCCGCAACGGTTGCCCGAATGCGTTCATCCTTTAGCCCATAAGGTGGTTTTTCAATAAACGATGTTTTTTGAAACAAGTGCAGTTTTTTAAGTAATGTCAGTAAGAAAAATAGCTGCTTCGCCCAAAATGGCATTGACCAACCATCATAAGTAAAGGTCACGCCATATACGCCTACACCTTTAATCAGTTGAGGTTGATCAGCAGCCAGTTTAAGCGAGAGGAGTGCACCCATGGACAAACCGGCTACAAACAAATGATCAACATGTTGTTGCAGATATTTGGCCGCCTGTTGGACACTGGCATACCAGTCGTGCCAGGTCGTTCGACATAAATCAGCCTCATCACCACAATGGCCAGCCAGTTGCATAGCATAAACGGTGAAACCTGCCTGATTTAGACCTCTGGCAATGATACGCATTTCATTAGGAGTACCGGTCAGACCATGGATTAATAGTACACCATTGCGATTACCGTTTAAAAAATAGGAACAATCTTGAATCATAATATAGAATCATTTTATTATTAAAGTGTTATATCACATAACCTCAGCAGTGAATTGATTCTGCTGTAATCAGGTTAGGTAAGGCGGTAACAACATCACTGAACGCACTAATAGGCTGGAAAGGGATTTGATACTGCTGACAAAAATCAATCAGTTTATCCTTGGCAAAAACCAGATCTACTTTATCAGCAATACAGAAATCTGATGCCCCATCACCAACATAAAAAACTTTTTTGAATTCAGTTAGCTGATAGCGATGCTGACATTTACAGTTACCACTAGCCTTCACACAATCAGCATTGGTATAAGGAAATTGCAGTTGCCAACTACGCTGATAATCATGCAGCAACTTATTGGCATAAACAGGTAAAAAATCCAGTTTATAGCGCTTCAATATGGATTGTATCGCATAATCCAATCCGTCACTGACAATATGTACATTTAATTGTTCACTCTGAGCAAAATCTATAAACGCACAGAATGTTGGATCAATTTCAATTTGAGCCAGAACTTCATCAATCTGTGCAAGGCTGGCATCCATATTAGCGATCTGCTGCCGCATACATTCACGTGAGCCAATCCTGCCCTCTCGCCATTGTTGCTCTAGCTGCTCACATTTTTTATTACCAAAATGGTCTAATAATGTATCAGTTACATCTTTTTTACTAATGGTTCCATCGAAGTCACACAATACTATGTATGGGTATAAATCATTGCCACGAAATGACTGATTATGGCAAAATTTAATTTCTTCAACTGGTACAAAATAAGTCATAATTTACCAAGTAATAAATACAATAAAAAATTATTGTATATATAAAATTAACAGGAGTATTAAAACCATATAGAGGTTTAAAATATGATTAGCTAGATCTATGCTATATGCAGGAATCTAGGTAACAATTTGAATCCTAGCCCATATAAAGCAGCCTGGATGGATAAAATTCCTGCTGGTGGCCTGAACTGAATCAGGCTACCAGCATCACTCTTCACTATTATCTATCCAAAACATGATGTTTCAGCGTGCAATACGATAAGGCTCATCCATAGCGATGAAATCTTTTTCTTCAAGTGCCTGAGCAATCCATGCTGCAACAGCCTCAGTAGCACATAGAGTATTAATATAATTGGCCAGTGCTTCTGAAGTGTGAATCTGGAAGCCTTTTAACCTTAAACACATTGGGGCATAAAAGGCATCAGCAATACTGAACTCTCCAAACAGGTATTTTCCCGCCGATGCAGCAAGCAGTGACGACAAATACTGATCGAGAAAATCGATTTCCTGTTTTACGGCAGGAAAATCACGCAGCACAATCTGGCCAATCTCTGGTAGCACCGCCTCAATATTCATTGGAAAATGCTGGCGTATATGATTAAACCCATTATGCATTTTAGCTGCCACACTTCTGGCTCTGGCGCGGGCTTTATAATCTTGTGGCCATAAAGGTAATTGTGGATGGCGTTCAGCCAGATACTCACAGATCGCCAGAGAATCGCTCACCACCAAATCGCCATCAGTTAAAACCGGAACGGTACCATTGGGATTCAGTGGCAATATGGTTTGCTTAAATACTGAATCAGCAGCAAAACTGTCAAAACGCACCAGTTGTTCAGTATAGTCAATTTGAAAATGCTTCATCACCAGCCACGGCCGCATAGACCAAGTGGAATAATTTTTATTGCCAATATAAAGCGTGTAACTCATAGCCTTTATCTTTCCTATTGTATTTATTTCAGTACATCTTAACTCATTTGTGTTTTGATTTTGATAAAGTAGAACGATAGCCAAAGAAATCAAAAACGCTGTACCTGAATAGATGACACGTAAATTTTACAACCACAGGAATTTATTACTTCTTCAAAGTAAATTGATACCGCACAAATCCTAATGCATGAAGATTCTAAATAAATTTAGATGATTTTTACCGCTCTCAAAAATATCATCTTTGATTGGTGATTTTAGTCAGCTAAAAATAAGCAATTGATAAACCCAATAAATTTTTAAATCCAAGTTCTATATTTTAAATCATTTCACTAATCATTTAAACTCAACCAACTATGCTATATTTATAACTATAAGTTTCAATTAACTATAAAATAAAGATTAGACTGAATTTTAACCAAAATATACATATAAATTAATGAGTTATTTTGATTTTACACTTATCCGATTAATTGGTGTGTGGTTTAATGCCGTTTCTGTAACAGTTTTAAATAATTAATATGCTAACTGTTTAAGACTAATGAAACCATATTTACAATACTTTTTGTTATGTTAACAGAACTGATTTTGATATAAAGTAATTATTTTAAAAGACGAATACCTAATTATGAGATCCGTTTAGTTCTTCACTTTTTAACAATCTTTATTTACGGATATTAAATTTGGTAGCAATTTGTTTTATTTGATTTTCAGATTCACAGACTACCGATGTGAATGATAGCATGTTGCAAATATTTTTTATGCTTATCCTTTAGATAAATATTGTTCAAATAAAAATAAGCAACAATTTATGAAAATAATGACTTACATTTAATTTCATTTAATAAAATATTACTTATGAATTAAAAATTTCTTTAGCTTTGGTCTTTTTATACTAATTTACTCGCAACTATATTAGCAAAGAAAAAACCGAATCTTTCAATGCTTAGATTCGGTTTTTATTACGTTTTAAAGCAAGCGTAATTATTTAGGCATCAGAAACTGACAAATGTAATGCTAAATATGATCAGTAGCGAATATTAGTGCGAAGATCACCCTGCCCCGGCGATGCTTCATGTGGATCTTGCGGTGCATTCGGTACATGTTTTGAATCTTCAGATATATCATCTAGATCGTGACCTGGATTCATAACTAGATCACCCACACTTATAGATTCGGATGAACCCATTATGATGGCGGAAGCTAAATTGTCATTGACCCGATAAATTATCGCTAATCCGATTTCTTCTGCAGGGATACTTAGATATTTAATCACACCACTTTTACTATCGGCATCTGTTGGTGGATCGGCTTTAATTTGCCTTTTTTTCTTAACCAGACTAACAACCGTGCCCTTATCAACACCATCTTTTAAACCTAAATTTAAAATAATTGTTTGAAAAGTTCCGGCTTCTTGTATGCCGTCCATAATTGATACCACTTTACCCTTAACCTGTTTACTAGGAGCATGTGGCATCATTTGCAATGGATCACGCTCATCGGTGATTTTTAGAAGATAATCACCTTTGGTTATTTCTGAAACAACTGTAGTAATAACAAGTGGTTGTGCGGTTCTTGTCGGAACTTTTAATAATGGATGTAAGCGAGTATAATATTCATCATTGGGTAATTCTTTTATATCTTTGTCACTTCGTTCCTCAAGAGCACTGTTTTTATTGGCTAAAGTAGCTACCTCACCACTAAAGCGTACCAACTGTCCCAAGTATTTATGTGTGTCTGGATCTATAATATCCTTTTCCGCTCTATAAACCAGATAGCGCCCAGGCTCCAGCCTCCTATCTGCATAGACACGTTCACCAGGAGAATAAATCACTCGATCATCTGGGCCGGCAATCAGCTTCGGCGCATTTTTAGTTTGCAGTTGATTAATTACTTGAGGGTGCTGCATAAAAATACGATAGAAGTCAGTATTAATTGTACTGATGCCATAGCCACCAGCAATATCACGAACTTGAGGTTTTAGTTTGATGGTTGGAATATTATCATTACCAAATTCCAAACGTGGCTGACCGTTCACATAACGCAATTTTAAAACCTGACCAGGATAAATTTTCTGAGGATTATTGATCTGAGAACGGTTAGAACCCCATAATTGTGGCCATTGCCAAGGGCTATATAGATACTTGCGGGAAATACTCCATAAAGTATCGCCACGTTTCACAATATATTGTTCTGGTGCATCTGGGCGTAATGTGATTTTTTGAGCCATAGCTGGCATAGATAACACCATACTTAAAGTACACAGCAGGGTTATAATATGTTTATGCATTTAAAGTATCCTTAGCTAAAATGCTATTTTAGTATGATTTGTTAACAATGATAAGAGAAGTACAGGCAGTTTACCTCAATCCCTATCGACTATCTTTAAAATTTCACAATTGCCATCAAATAGTATTGTCACATCGAAGAAGGAATTTTAAAACAAAATGGCATTATTAAACATTTTACAATATCCAGATGATCGTTTACATACCGTTGCGCAACCTGTGCGCGAATTTAATGATCAGTTACATAATTTGGTTGCCGATATGGCAGAAACCATGTATCAAGCTCGTGGTATCGGTTTGGCGGCGACACAGATCAATGTACATAAACAAGTAGTGGTAATGGATATTTCCGAAGAACGGGATCAATTACGTGTTTTTATTAATCCAGTTATCACTCATAAAGAAGGCGATACCGAATTTGAAGAAGGTTGCCTGTCTGTCCCGGGCATTTATGAAACTGTTCATCGTGCTGAGCGGGTTACCGTTGAGGCTTATGATGAACATGGCGAGAAATTTGTACTTGAAGCAGAGGGTTTGCTAGCCATCTGTATCCAGCATGAGCTTGATCATTTGGCCGGTAAAGTATTTGTGGAGTATCTATCAACTCTGAAACAGAACCGGATTAAAACCAAACTGAAAAAACGAGCTCGAGAAAGAATGTAAATATATATTTTTATTACTATTTCACCAAGTTATCTATTTCGCCATCTTTCATCAAAATGCATTTTGGATCAATTGCATGAAACCTTCTGTCATTTTTGCCGGCACGCCCGAGTTTGCTGCAACATCTTTGCAAGCAATTGTTTCTGCTGGTTTTTACGTTCCACTAGTATTAACTCAACCCGATCGGCCAAGTGGACGCGGACTAAAACTACAACCAAGTGCTGTCAAACAAACAGCATTATCATTGGGACTGAATATAAAACAGCCTATTTCACTAAAAGACACTGAAATACAACAGGAATTACGAGCATTACAAGCTGATGTGATGGTGGTGGCAGCTTATGGTTTGCTGTTACCACAGGCCGTGTTAGCTATTCCTCGTTATGGCTGTCTGAATATACATGCCTCACTATTGCCCCGTTGGCGTGGAGCAGCACCGATTCAGCGCGCTATTGAGGCTGGCGACAGCGAAACAGGTATATGTATTATGCAAATGGATGCTGGACTGGATACTGGCGCAATCATCAGTCGCCACTTACATCCTATAGGTTCTGCAGACACTGCTGCTCAGGTGCATGATGATTTAATGATGCTTGGTGCTAAAGCAATTGTTGCGGATCTACAACATATTGATCAATTAACGCGTATGGCTCAGAGCGAAACCGGAGTGACTTATGCTACTAAGTTAAGCAAAGCAGAGGCACAAATTAACTGGAATCGTCCAGCGGAAGAAATAGATCGACAGATTCGTGCTTTTAATCCGGTACCTGGTTGTTGGACACTATGGCAGAACAAACTACTTAAAATCTGGTGCGCCAAAGTTACCAATGGAACAGGGACTCCCGGGACGGTTATTCAGAGCGATGAAAATCAACTCATTGTAGCTTGTGCTAGTGGTGCGCTAAGCATCGAACGCCTACAAAAATCTGGCAATAAAACAATGAATATAAAGGATTTTAAACTTGGAAACAGCTTGTCAGTGGGTACGGTATTTTCTTCAGCGGAGCCGCATCTATGAGTATGGCCCAAGCTCAGCAGCTGGCCGCTAAAAGTATTGGCGAAGTGTTAAATGGACATAATCTTAACGAAGTTTTATTACAAATTGTGCGGCAACATCCTGAGCTATCTGTTGCCGATAAGAGTACCTTACATGCTTTAAGTCATGGCACATTGCGTTATTTAGGTTTGTTACAACAACTAGTACGGCAAATGACCACCACCTTACCTGCTGACGATGTTAATCATTTACTTTTGGTAGCATTGTATCAGCTACATTTTACCCACAACGCCCAACATGCAGTTGTTAACGAAGCGGTTAACTACGCACGTCGCCTACATGGTGGGCGATTTCAAAAAATGACTAATGCCATTTTGCGTCGCTTTCTCCGCGAGCGGGATACTTTATGTTTAGCGACGCAACAATACGATGTAGCACGTTACAATTTGCCCCAATGGTGGTTGAATTACCTGAAAAAGCAATATCCTAAGCATTGGCATAATATATTGACCGCATTTACACAGCATCCTCCGATGACTTTGCGCATCAACCGTCATTACGGCAATGCGGAACAATATCTAGCAGATTTAAATGCTGTTAATGTTTCCGCTAAAATACTGGATACACATTGTGTTATGCTCGAAAAACCGGTTAATGTGCAAAATCTGCCGGGCTTTGCTGATGGCCACTTCTCTGTGCAGGATTACGGTGCACAACAGGCTATCCCGCTGCTCAACCCACAAAACGGTGAACGGATATTGGATGCCTGTGCTGCTCCCGGTGGGAAAACCGGCCATATGCTTGAATGGGCAGATTGTGTCGTAACCGCACTGGATATCAATCAAGACCGGCTTAACCGGGTACAAAATAACTTAGAACGTCTGCAACTTCACGCTTATCTTCAATGTGCAGACGCAAAAGACCTACAGACATGGTATGATGGTCGCACATTTGATGCTATCCTTGCTGATGTACCATGCACCGCCTCCGGTGTCAGTAAGCGCCATCCAGATATAAAATGGCTGCGACAACCACAGGATAGTGTAACCACGGCTCAACAGCAGGAATCTCTCTTGGATAATTTATGGCAGACTTTAAAGCCGGGAGGGCGCCTGCTTTTGGCTACTTGTTCAATTTTTATAGAAGAAAATCAGTTGCAACTGGCGCGTTTTTTAGCCAGACATGCGGATGCTCGTGAACGTCAATCACATATATTGTTACCTAACAGCAAACAAGATGGCTTTTACTACGCGCTTATCGATAAAACTTAGTCTTTTTGCTGCTTTTGTACTCTGCCTGTACGTCACAGACGTACGGGCAGAAGGCATAAGCATCATCCGTGCACAAGCAACCATTACCAGAAATGGTCAGCTCTCGATCAATAGTCGTTTTAATCTTCAGCTGCCCGACCAGCTAAAACAGGCTCTTAATCAGGGTGTACCACTGAACTTCGACCTTAATTACCAATTAAATGCGCCTACACTGGCTTCCTACCGCAACCGTATTAATAATCTCATTGGTGGTGATAATCTTATCCAGTTTAAACTCGCTTATCACCCACTGACTAGTCGTTATCGTGTGAGTATGGGGCCAACTTTTTCTACCGAATATAACAGCCTTGATACAGCACTGAAAGCGATCGGAGCCGTAGCCAATTGGCGTGTTTTAAGCAAAGGCATTCTAAATGGCGTATCCAGTAAGGAAGTGCATGCAGATATACGCTTAAGCTTGAGTATCAGTCAATTACCCAAGCCATTTCAGATCAATGCCTTAACATCACATAGCTGGCAACTGGATTCTGGTTGGCATCAGCTAACTATTAACGCGGATTAAAAGCAATGAGTCGGTTAATATTAATGCTGGTAGTACTTTGTGTCGTCACCTTATATGTGCTGACGGTCGCTACCGGTAATACTGGCTTTTTATCAGAATATTTCTGGTTTGCATTCTGTTTTGCTTCCTTATTGCTTTTTGCTCTGGCTCTTATGGTAGGTTCATACTGGTGGAAATTATTAAAAAGTCGCCACCGCCATGAGTTCGGTTCAAGAATTGCTGTACGCTTGGCTACCATGTTTACATTAGTTGCAATATTGCCCGGTATATTTTTATTTGGTGTATCAGCACAATTTATCTCGCATAGTATTCATTCATGGTTTGGTAATGATACCGAAGAAGCACTTAATCGTAGTCTCAGCTTGAGTAAATCTGCTCTCGACTACGCTTTGGATAATAGTGTACGACGTGCCACCAATATTCAAGTTGCCTTAATTGCAGCCAACGGTTTAGAGCAGCCACTGACAGCAGTGCTGCATAATTACGCTAAAGATAAACAGTTTACCCAGTTACAAATTCAGAACATTGACACCGACAAAGCCCTAGTAGACTATAATCCTGCACATCTGCCTGTTGCTAGTCTGAATCAAGAAATCATTCAACAATTACGCACAAACGGATCAGTACGTGAACTGGAAAATATCAATAATATACTTTACTCTCAAGGTTGGTTATTTGTACCTGATCCTAATGGCAATGGCGATAAAGCTCTTTTTTTTCGTCAACCAATACCTACCAAAGTAGCTAGAGACGCAACCTTAATTGAAGCTGCGCATGCTAAATATGGTGAACTCAGCTTTACCAAAAAAAGCTTACAAACTTTTTTTCTGGCTACTTTATTAATGGCCACATTGCTCGCTATCGTTTTGGCCTTATTGGTGGCACTTTACTTTGCTCGTCGCTTTGTCGCCCCTATTCTTTCCTTGGCTGAAGGAGCACGCGCTGTGGCCAAAGGGGATTTAAATGTACAACAAACTATTTATGGCAAAGATGAGCTAGGCAAACTGACAGAACTTTTTAACCACATGACCATACAATTACGTCATGCACGTGGGCACCAGGAAGCAGCACGACATTATTTGGAGCATATTCTGAACAGCCTCACTACTGGTGTGGTTACCCTGAATACAGAGGGTAGCCTCATCACTTATAACCAGATGGCTGAAAATATTCTAGGACAAAGTTTAAGTCCATGTATGGGCAGCAGTATTAGTCAGCTTGCAAAACACCAAACGCCGCAAGTAGCTATGCTTGCTGAGGTATTTAGACAAATACTGGCTACCGAATACCAGACCAAATCCGCACAAATAACATATAACCATAAAGATGAAACTTTAATCTTATTAGGTAAAGCCACGCCACTTCCCACGGACAGCGGCGGTGGTACAGTATTAGTATTTGATGATGTCACTACCTTGGTCAGCGCCCAGAAAGAAGCTGCATGGGGTGAAGTAGCACAACGACTGGCACATGAAATCCGCAATCCGCTTACCCCGATTCAGCTGTCGGCGGAGCGATTGGCATGGAAATTGAACGATAAACTTAATGAAACGGATGCCCAGATCCTTAACCGCGCCACCAACACTATTATTCGTCAGGTTTCTGCCATGAAAGATATGGTGGAAACTTTCCGTAACTATGCTCGCGCACCACAACTAAATTTAACTAAAATTAACTTAAATGAACTTATTCGCGAAGTTTTAGTCCTATATGAAGGTAGTAATTGTACATTTGAGGTCAATTTGAGTAAGATAGAAATGATTGTAAATGCAGACAGCGGTGCAATGCGACAAGTTATCCATAATTTGTTCAAAAATGCTGTAGAGGCCGCAGCTTCAGATGCAGCACCTAATGTCAGCGTAACAACTGAACTAAATAAGGAACATATTCTTTTCTACGTAAGTAATAACGGTAAAACATTTAGCCAGGAAATGCTATTACATGCACTTGATCCATATGTTACCGATAAACCAAGTGGTACTGGGTTGGGATTATCGGTAGTTAAAAAGATTATTGAAGAACATGGTGGACGGATCCAGATCAGTAATCAGGAAGCCGGACTGGCTTGTATTAAAATAACGTTACCCTCACAGGTGAATTGAAATGCGAAGCAGTGATATATTAATTGTTGACGATGAAGTAGGCATCCGCGATTTGTTATCGGAAATACTCCAGGATGAAGGCTATACCGTCACCGTTGCCGAAAATGCAGATACTGCTCGCCAGCTGCGTCAGCAAACCCGTCCTGCGATGGTGTTGCTAGATATCTGGATGCCAGACTGCGATGGTATTACTCTACTTAAAGAGTGGGCTAAATCCGGTCAGCTTACCATGCCCGTGATTATGATGAGCGGGCATGCCAGTATCGATACAGCAGTGGAGGCTACCAAAATCGGTGCATTGGACTTTCTTGAAAAACCCATCTCCTTGCAAAAACTACTTAGCACAGTAGACCGTGCCCTGAAATACGGACAAATGCAGGCAGCTTCCAATCTGTCACTAGACAAATTGGGACATAGTCAAGTTATTAAAGAACTTAACCAACAACTGGAACAAATCGCCCGATTCAGTTCTCCAGTATTACTGACGGGTGAAATGGGATCACCATTTGAGCTAGTGGCACGCGCGCTACACAAAAATGGAACGCCTTGGATTGAACCTAGCCAGATCGATCAGATAGTAGATGCGCCCATAGAACTGTTGCAAAAAGCCAGCAACGGCATACTTTATCTTGGTGATATTTCTCAATATGGTAAAAGTGTCCAGCAAGGTATTGGTTTCATCCTTACTAAAGCTGATCGTTACAATACCAGAATAATATGCATTTGTAGCCGCCCAATCAAAGAAATGATGAGCGACACATTGCAAGACAACAAATTGCTGCATACACTGTCTTCATTAATAGTTGCGATACCTCCTTTGCGCGCACAACTTGATGACATGGTATTTTTGGTTGAGCAAATTACAACTGAATTAGCAGAAAGCCAGAAAATTCCTATCGTCAAATTCACTACAGCAGCATTGAACGGATTACGCCAATACAATTGGCCGGGAAATCTGGAACAATTACGCAATATTGTTAAAAGCCTGATGCTAACAGCCGAAAATCACGAGGTAGACATTAAAGCTGTAAATAGCATTTTGAACCAGTTCACCCATCAGCAGCCACTAGAAAACGTAGGTAAGTTCGACTTTGATCTACCACTGCGTGAATTAAGAGAAAATCTGGAAAGACGCTATTTTGAATACCATATTGCGCATGAAGGACACAATATGAGTAAAGTTGCCCAAAAAGTCGGTTTGGAACGAACTCATCTTTATCGCAAACTTAAACAATTAGGCATTCAGTTTACGCGTCGCCAAACAGAAAAATAGTTAAAATTGGAGTATTAACCAGCCACAGAATAAGCCACTAATAATTTGAATATTAATTTTATTCATACTTACCGGAGAATTTTTCAAAGGAATTGCTTAACAAAACATTGATTTAGCATGACTTAAACGTTATTGTTACGATAACCATAACAATTATCCATTTAGGTCAATTATGAGTTCTATTCCACTTAGTTTTGAATTTTTTCCGACACGTTCTGAAGAAGGACGGCGTAAACTTGGTATCACTCGTAAACAGTTAAGCCAATATCAGCCAGAATACTTTTCTTGTACTTACGGGGCTGGAGGAACCACGCGCGCCGGTACCCTACAAGCCATTATTGACATCATTAATGATGGTGTGGCTGCAGCACCTCATCTGGCCTGTATCGGAGCCAGTAGCGAAGAAATGACTGAGCTGCTGCATACATATAAACAAATGGGTATACGTCACATAGTAGCACTACGTGGAGACGTACCTTCAGGCGTTGGCTTTGGACAACAAGGTCTCCGTTATGCCTATGAACTGGTAAGCTTAATTCGACAAGAATTCGGCGATTGGTTTCATATCAAAGTTGCAGCTTACCCCGAATTTCATCCTCAAGCACGCAGTGCCGGAGATGATATCAATCACTTTGTGCGAAAATGTCAAGCAGGGGCTCATTCAGCCATTACCCAATATTTCTTTAATGCCGATAGCTATTTCTGGTTTATTGATGAAATTCAATCCCGTGGTGTAAATATACCCATCATTCCCGGTATTATGCCCATTGCCAGCTTTTCCAAACTAGCTCGCTTTTCCGAAACTTGCGGAGCAGAAATTCCACGCTGGCTAAGACTCAAACTTCAATCATATGCTGATGATACCGCATCAATTAAAGCTCTTGGGTTAGACGTAGTCACTGAAATGTGCGCTCAGTTATTAAGTCAAGGTGCGCCCAGCCTCCATTTCTATACCCTAAATCAAGCTGGACTAGTGTCAACAATTTGTCAACGACTCGGGTATTGAACATTGTAATTAGCCAATATTACACCGGAAATCCCTATATTAAAATAACAACAACGCTAATCAGTAGTTTGGGCTTTCAATCAGTTTATTTTAACAAATGAAGCTTTGGTATTTAATTACCCTATATGAATATGAATATAAACTTAACAACAAAAACCATAATTTCAGACCAATAAATTATGTCATTAAAATAATTAATTTTGTATAAATTCTTAATCAGTAGTATGAAAAAAGCTTTAAAGATTGTGGAATGGCAACACCTATTCAAACAACAAAATTAAGGGGTAGCCGGTTGTTAAATTCTACCGCAGGCAAATAGCCC
>JAGGIK010000003.1 GCA_024103515.1 Snodgrassella sp.
ATTTCATCTTCTACCGACTTCACCGCAAACGTTAAGCAAAACGGCAAAGTCTGCCGTATCTGGCAACATCCATTATTTGCAGCATGAATCAGCAGTTGCTGATTCGTAACCACCTGACCGGATTGCAGTAACTGCGCGCAGCGCCCACCATTACAGCGATAATCACGAAATCTATCTACCTGCTCTTCCGTCAGCCCATCCGAACCAGCTACCTCCAGCATCTGCGAATGACGATTTTTCAACTGCACCACACACGCATCTGCACCACTAAAAGCTTTCATCTTATGCATGAACACCTGCACCAATACCGCCAGATCATGCTGCTCCTGAAACAGAGACGTCATCGCATACAGCACCGCCAGTTCACGATTGCGTTTCACCACTGCCTGAGTTTGCTCAGCCACCCGGTTTTCCAGCGTGTCATATACCTCATATAACTTTGCCGCCATCAAATTAAATCCCCGTGCCACTTGCCCGAACTCATTGGCCGTACCAAGTTGCAAACGCGTGTCAAAATAGCCTTTCCCAATCTGACTGATCCCTTGATTCAGACGCTGCAACGGCACAATTACCAAATGATGTAGCAGTATCAGTGACACAATTGCCGAAACCACCGCCATCACAAGTAACAACGCCTGCAACCAGCGCAATAACTGAATATTATGCGTATTATCCTGCTCAATCAGCAGCACCAGCCGATCAATCACCGCCGAAAACTTCTGCGCCTGTACCAAAAATGCCCTATCGCCTAACCCACCCTGCAAATATGCCTCACGGACACTGAGAAAACCCTGAAAATGCGTCTCAACCTTACCTACCTGCGCTAGTAACTGTCGATGGCGCCAACCATTCACAAAACCAGCTTCATGTAACTGCCGCAAATGACCGAGAATGGTTTTAAATTGATGCTGTTGATGCACAAACTGTTTTCCTACTCCTGGCGTTTTCGTCACCAGTACCATATAAAACACCCGTTTGCGCAAACTGCCGGCTTCATTAATCGCCATCCCCAATTCCTCCAACCGCCACGATGTATTCAGCGACAGCCCTACCAGACTGGTAGCCAGAAACAGCCAGATCGTAATCATGACCACCAATACTTTAGAAAGCTTTTGCCCTCGTAAAAATGACCGGTCAAATTTTTGCCACAAATTCTTCATAACAGCTACTCTCATTTATTGACAGCAATATAACTGAAAAATTAGAATGCAGTATTGATAAATTTTTTAAATTTTTAGCTAAATTTTGTTGTAAATGCATTAAGAAAATTGATATATTGATAGCTTCAAAAGCTCAAATGTGAAATTTTAAACTTTAGGTATAGGTAAAGGAGGAATATAATGCCTTGGACTTATAGCCAAAGAACAGGTGTATTAAAACATAATGGTCAATATATAGCTAAAGGATATTCAGGTTTCGGAGCAGGTAAAGATAAACCTGAGATGGAAAATGTTGCTAATATAGGCCCGCTTCCTAAAGGCAAATATACACTGATAGAGTTGATTCTGTCTCACCCTACTACAGGAGCATATTCAATAAGGTTACAACCTGCTTCAAATAATAAAATGTACGGTAGATCTGGTTTTTTTATTCATGGTGATAGTAAAAAAAATCCAGGAACAGCCTCTACTGGATGCATTATTTTAAACAGGAAGTTTAGAGAACAAATGTGGAAAAGTAATGATAGACAGCTTGAGGTGATAGAATGAAAAAAAATTTATTGACAATATTATTAGGAGTTTTTCCTATAATGTGTTTAGCAAAAGGTCCCGATTGTTATAATTGGCCAATGAATATGACTGAAATGTGGATGAGAAGTGCTGGAATAGTTGATTTTAAAAATTTAAATATACCAAAAACTAAAATAACTTTATTAGCCTCTGAAAAAAAAGGAAAAGATTTATACACACAAGTTTATCATTTTGTTTTTTATGACAAAAAGGGAAATACTTACGAAATAATCACGACAAATGAAGCTTCATATGAAGAATGCTCTATGAGTCAAGTAAATAGCTATCTAATTTCCAAAAGAGATATTAATTACTGAATTCAAATATCCAAAATCTACTTAGGCTAAGCATCATTATTTTAAATTAAGTTAAGGTATTAACTTATTGGCAAATCAATTAAGATTATAGAAATTAAAAAACTCTTTATAAAAATTTTGCTAGCAATATTTATAAGGGGACTGCACAAAGATGAACATAAACAAATTAAGGTTACAGAATGGAAAAACTATTTACAATAATATTGTTGAGTTTACTCCCTACTTTATCTTTTGCAAAAGCACCTGATTGCCCCAATTGGCCTATGAATATAACCAAAGGTTGGTTAAAAAATGCTAATATTACCGATATCTATAATTTAGATGAATCTAGAACAAAAATAACTTTATTAGCTTCAGAAAAAAAGAAAAAAGATTTATATATCCAAATTTATCATTTTGTGTTTTTTGATAAACAAGGAAATACTTATGAGGTAATTACTCAAAATGAAGCTTCACATGAAGAATGTTCAATGAGTAGTGTCAATAGCTATTTAATATCCAACAGTCGTATTCTGTACTAAAAATATAAATACCGATATTGATAAAGTCGAATAAGTTTTTTTAAAATTATTGTATGAAACTTCTTAGCAAGAATGTTCCATAAGTAATGTTGATAGCTATTTAATATCTAAAAGCCATACCCACTAATAAATTTGACATGATTTTTTCAGGAAAGATGTCTATTGGACGGCAACATAAACTTGTTGCTTTCGATTTCTTTGATTAAAGAGGTGAGCATAGTGAAACGAAAAATCTTCCTTTAATAATATTATTAGCCATATTCTCTACTCTATCCTTTGCAAAAGCACCTAATTGTTACTCTTGGCCTATGAATATGACTAAAAGTTGGTTAAAAAATGCCAGCATTACTGATATCTATAATTTAGATGAATCTAGAACAAAAATAACTTTATTGGCCTCAGAGAAAAAAGGAAAGGATTTATATACTCAAATTTACCACTTTATTTTTTACGATAAAAAAGGAAATACTTACGAGGTAATTACCAAAAGTGATTCTTCATATGAGGAATGTTCAATAAGTGATGTAAGCAGTTATTTAATATCAAAAAATTACACAAGTTGCTAAAATAAAAATAAATATTTTAAAAAACTTTCCAAGGGGGTAGATATTTGTGCAGTTCCTGATCATGGTTATTTACTGCAAGCTTAGGACTTATTTTTGGTAAAAACTAAATGTGTCACTTTCAATCTTTTGGTGCAAATTCCTAATAAACATCAGGAAAAACTTTAAAGTAAAAATAAACAAGTCGAGGTTAGACATTGAAGAAATTATCTTTACTAATATTATTAGTGTTATCTCCTATCTTATCTTTTTCAAAAGCAACTGGTTGCCATTCTTGGCCTATGAATATGACCGAAGCTTGGATGCAAAATGCTGAAATTGTTGATATCCCGAGTTTAAATGAATCAAAAACTAAAATAACATTATTAGCCTTAGGAAAAAAGAAAAAGGGATTATATACACAAATTTATCATTTTGTTTTTTATGATAGAAAAGGAAACTCATACGAAGTAATTACAAAGAATGAAGCTTCAGATGAAGAGTGCTCAATGAGTGATGTAGATAGCTATTTAATATCTAAAAGCCACATCCATTAGGTGATTATACAAAAATCCTTCAGGAAAGATGTACATTAGAAGGAATAGAATAGCCTCGCATGGATGTATTATTTTAGACTTGGAGTGTCGTCTAAAAATATGGGACAGTAAGGATTGAAAATTTAGGTAATAGAATGAAAAAAATCACAACTTTGATATTATTGGGAATGTTTCCTATCTTTTCTCTTGCAAAGGCATTTGATTGTCACTCTTGGCCTATGAATATGGCTGAAGTTTGGATGAAAAATGCTGGGATTGTTAATATCCAAAGTTTAGATGAATCAAAAACTAAAATAACATTATTGGCCTCAGAGAAAAAGAAAAATGGACTATATACACAAATTTTTCATTTTATTTTTTATGACAAAAAAGGGAGGTCATACGAAGTAATCACGACGAATGAAGCTTCTGATGACGAATGTTCGATGAGTAGTGTAAATAGTTATTTAGTATCAAAAAGTGATATTAATTACTAAAAAGCCCTTCCAATAAACTGTATAAATAAATATCATTAAACCAGCATTGCCTTAAACCTATGTATTAGAGAAAATCTGGAAAATAATGGTAGACTGCTTGAGGTAATAGAATGAAAAAAAACTTATTAGCAATATTATTAGGAGTTTTTCCTATAGTGTGTTTGGCTAAAGCACCTAATTGTTTTTCATGGCCCATGTCCATGACTGAAGTCTGGATGAAAAACACTGGAATAGTTGATATCAGAGATTTAGACGAATCTAAAACTAAAATAACATTAATGGTAACAGAAAAAAAGGGAAGGATTTATATACTCAAATTTATCATTTTATTTTTTATGATAAATATAATAATTCTTATGAGATAATTACAAAGATTGATTCTTCACATGAAGATTGCTCGATAAGTAGTGTTAATGGATACTTAATATCCAAAAACTTTATCATCTCATAACAATTATTTTTAAATAAAATGAATATGAATTACTTATTCACAATTCTTTCTATAAACGAAGTGAGATTATTTAATGAAAAAATTTTTAATAATATCATTAGGATTCTTTCCTATCCTATCCATTGCAAAAGCACCAGACTGCCACAATTGGCCTATGAATATGACTGAAATGTGGATGAGAAGTGCTGGAATAGTCGATTTTAAAAATTTAAATATACCAAAAACAAAAATAACTTTATTAGCCTCTGAAAAAAAGGAAAGAATTTATACACACAAGTTTATCATTTTGTTTTTTATGACAAAGATGGAAATATTTACGAAATAATCACGACAAATGAAGCTTCTGATGACGAATGTTCGATGAGTAGTGTCAATAGCTATTTAATATCCAATAGTCGTATCCTGTACTAAAAATTTAGATACCGATATTAATAGAGTTGAATAAGTTTTTAAAATTATTTAGGAAGCTTCATAGCAAGAATGTTCCAATAAATAATCTTAATAGCTATTTAATAACTGAAAGCTATATTCACTAATTGATCGATATTGACCTTTCAGATCAGATGAATATTAGACAAAATAAAATTTTTACGATTTCCTTATTAAAAGCATGGCAATATAAAATGAAAAAATTTCTCCTAACAATATTACTGGAATTCTTTTCTATTCTATCATACGCAAAGGCACCAGACTGCCACTCTTGGCCAATGACAATGGCCGCAATGTGGATGAAAAATGCCAATATAGTTGATATGGTAGATATAGATGAACCTAAAAGTAAAATAACATTATTAGCCTCAGAGAAAAAGAAAAAAGGTTTATATACACAAATTTATCATTTTGTCTTTTATGACAAAAAAGGAAATACTTACGAAGTAATTACAAAAAATGACTCATCATATGAGGAATGCTCCATAAGTAGCGTAAGTAGCTATTTAATCTCCAAAACTGATATCAGCAATTAAAAGAAATATTCGTCTTCTTGTATTTGCTGAACTTCAATCACCTTTTTAGAAAACAAGCTAATTGTAGCTGAATTCTAAAAGTTGGAAGCATCCACTAATAGGATTATCTCAGGGTAGTATTAACTATACGAACATGCTGCAAAGAAATTAATCTCTATATCAAATAACTATTTATCTGATAATTTTATGTTTAATCTGTGCCAATAAAATTTACAGATAGATAACTTCTAATGGCTATATATTCTAAAATAAAACGATAGAGTACAACTATAGAAATTATTTATATGCAAGTATAGGTTATAGAATAAAAAATCTCTTCTTACTAATATTTTTAGGTATATTTCCCATCCCTATCTTGGGCCAAAGCAACAAATTGCCACTCCTCACTCATGAATATGACATATGAATAGTTAAAAAATGCAGGCAAAGTTGATATTAATAACTTGGATGAGTCTAAAACCAAAATAACTTTATTAGCTTTAGAGAAAAAAGAAAGGATTATATACACAAATTTATTACTTTGTTTCTTATGATAAAAAAGGGAATACGTACGACGTGATCACAACAAACGAAGCTTTATATGATGAATGCTCTATAAATTAGGTAAATAGCTATTTAAATACTCAAGATCTGATTATTCTTAATAACATTGAAACATAGAACAGGTAAACATGTTTTCTTCATTAATTTTAGGTTAAGTCAACGTCGATTCGATCAAATTTTCGGAATTTAAAAACATGCTCAACAAGAATAAGATATGGTAACGATGCATTAAGACAAATACTGTATACTGTTATTATGCAACCAAAAAACACCTAGGGTTATTTTGGTAATAGATTTGGTGTATAGTCAAAAAAACAAATTTTTTAAGGTAATGCAAATTTAAATTACAATTTTTTCCTATGTACTTTGGATGTTGTTTTCTTAATTGAATTAAATCTATATTTAATATTTTTTTCTCTAGGTAATTCATATATCAAACAAACATTATTAGGCAAAGAGAAAAGAACGAACACTCACATTTTATGGCATAAACTTTTGTTAGCCCATATTGCAATTGGGTTATTGAATCCATGCTTGGGCTACTTACAGCATGCTTAGACTTTTTCTGCTCAGCAGCCATCTTCCTTTAAAAGAAAAATGGCTGCTGAAGCAAATTATGATCAACACAGGGCTCAACAAGACAATCGAGAGGTGGGCTACTGAACACTGTTAAAGAACCAATTGGAAAAGTGATTAAAAAAAACTTTGCTGAAAGCGATTTGGTTTACTCGGTAGCAGCAGCAGAATAATAAACCAAATTTGTCCGATCACCGGAATCAACATAATCAAAATCCACCAAGCAGTTCGATTGGTATCATGCAACCTCCTGAATTGTAAAGATAGAGTAGCTAACCACACGCAAAAGCTAACTACCAATACAATAAAATTAACGGTCCAATCACCCCATGTATAGATATCATTGAGTGGATGCCCCAGTATGCGCTGTAACAAGCAGATGATGAGCGCACCTAGAATATAATTAATTATCACTGGCCACCAATAATCTTTACGATTAGAAGTACCTGAAAAGTTGAAAATATTTAACCAAAATCGCTTATAAGATTCGATCATTATTTCTCTCCTGTGATTTTTATCATATGATAATATTGGATTAAATTATGTATTTACTTGCATCATATTAAGACTAAAATCACAGAAAAACAAATTATTTATCAATAAAAACAATATATTACTTAATATTATTAAATAAATGGTTATACTCTAATTTAGTTACTAATTTGTTTTATTTATTAATTAAAAATTATATTAGTTTAATTAAAGTTAATAGGTTATTTGAAGATTTAAAAAAAATTACCCCAATAAGTAGCTATGATATAAGTTACTATTGGGATATGTTAAGAACAACTCAAATGTAATAATCAAACTAACACAATTAATCTGCTCTAAATTAGCCATCGAGATGATTATTCTGCGGCGCCAGTACGGTGCGATTACCATTTCCTTCGGGTGCAGAAACCACGCCGTCAGCTTCCATTTGTTCAACCAGTCGGGCTGCTCGATTGTAGCCAATACGCAAATGTCGCTGTACCGAAGAAATGCTAGCTTTACGTGTTTTCACAACCAATGCTACGGCATCGTCATATAATGGATCCTGATCGTCATCTACGCTGCGTGAAGAAGAGGCATTGCTAAATATATCATCATCACCAACTCCAGCAGTTAAAATATCATCGATATACTGCGGTTGGCCAAATTGTTTCAGATAATTTACGACACGATGGACTTCTTCGTCAGCGACAAAAGCTCCATGTACACGCTCAGGATAAGCAGTGCCAGGCGGTAAAAATAACATATCTCCTTGCCCCAATAGATTTTCTGCACCCATTTGATCGAGGATGGTCCGACTATCAACTTTACTGGATACCTGAAATGCGATACGGGTAGGAATATTGGCTTTTATCAATCCTGTTATGACGTCCACACTTGGGCGTTGTGTCGCTAAAATCAAATGAATACCAGCTGCCCGTGCTTTCTGTGCCAGCCGAGCAATAAGTTCTTCAATTTTTTTTCCTGCTGTCATCATCAGATCTGCAAATTCATCTACCACGACAACAATATAAGGTAATTTTTCCAAAGGTTCTGGTTCATTTGGGTTTAGTGAAAATGGGTTGGCTAATTTCTGTCCATGTTTAGCCAATTCCATTATTTTTTGATTAAAACCAGCCAGATTACGCACACCTGCATGACTCATTAGCCGATAGCGTTTCTCCATTTCATTGACACACCATGTTAAAGCATTCGCGGCCAGCTTCATATCAGTAACCACAGGCGCAAGCAGATGTGGAATACCTTCGTAAATACTTAATTCAAGCATTTTCGGATCTATCATGATTAGGCGCACATCATCTGGTGTAGCTTTAAATAACATGGACAAAATCATGGCATTTACGCCAACAGATTTACCCGAACCGGTTGTACCTGCAACAAGTAAATGCGGAGCTTTAGCTAAATCAGTAACAATAGGCTGTCCGGTAATTCCTTGCCCTAAAGCCAGCGTTAGTTTGGAATGAGACTGCTGAAAAACAGGGGCAGAAAAAATTTCACTAAGACGAATAATTTGTCGTTTTGGATTGGGGAGCTCTATACCCATGCAGGTTTTGCCGGGTATGGTTTCGACAATACGGATGGAAGCAAACCCAAGGCTGCGTGCTAAATCCTTCTCGAGATTGACAACCTGACTGCCACGCACGCCTTGGGCAGGCTCAATTTCATAACGTGTGATGACTGGGCCGGCGAAAGCATCAATCACTTTAACTTTTACTTTAAATTCCGCCAGTTTTTCTTCAATGGTGATTCCGTTTTCTAACAAGGTTTCTTCACTTTGTTGTGCCGCAGAATCAAAGTAAGCTGGTAACAATAGATCCATGCCTGGTAACATTGGTTTAAGGTGCATAGCAAGCTGCAATGCACGGTAACTAACTGCAGCATTTGGCTGATCCTTGTTAACTGCTGTGGACAATTCCACCGGCCTATTCGCATCCTGACTAAGGTTTACTGCTTCAGATACCGCGGAATGTAGCTGATTGGGATTTATTCCCGTATTGAGATTTGTACCCGTTGAATGTACTTCATTTTTTAGCTGTTGAGCAATATTTCCTGCTGAAAAAGCGATTTCTGCACTTACTATCTCGGTCTCAACCTCATCAGCTGTAAAATTCCAGATCGGTGCTGATGTAGAGCTTGGGTACTCTTCAGCATCCTCAATATATTGAAAAGGCGATGTTAGGTTAACAGAACGTTGTTCAGTCATTATAGTTGGTTGATCGACAATATGAGTGTCATTGTGGATAATGTCATCAACAACTCTTAGTGGCTCAGTTACAACATCAGTAGTAGAATCGTTACTATGTAAATTATTTATCTGTTGTACTTGTGCTGAATCCGGTAACAGTATATCTGCATAAGGCATCTGCATTTGTGCAGCATAAACAGATGGCGTTTCTACTTCACCTTTACTATAATGGGGATCAGCTGGATTTGTATGGATTATAGGCTGTCCAGAATCTTGATAAGACGTATGCATGCTTCTAGCCAATTTATCCTCTGATGATTGCAGAAAAGTATCTTCATTACTTTTCTGATCATATGCTGACCCAACCTCTTCAACAGTCGGCTTATAAGCTTCGGGTAAAGGTTGAAACGGTGTAAACCGTGTTGACAACGGCATATTTCTACCCAAAGGCATTTCACTTACAGTGCTGCTATTATGTACTTCAGGAGTCGGTACCATCAGTTGGACTGCCTGCTGTTCACCAATACGTGCAGCGGCGGGAATTACACTTTCGCGTACCATTGGACGTTTAAATTTCTGTTTATTAATCGGTGAATCGGTTTTCGCCAAATTAGAAAATACTTCTTCATCTGCAATAACCGGCACCGATGATACATTTGTGCTGCCGTAACCGTTATTGTGCTGCCGCAGACGGGCTAGGCGTTGTCGCAAGAGATTTATTTTGATATCTTCTTCGTCGATAATCTGCTTATTGCGATCTGGTTCTACAGGCAGATTTCTTGCAAAAGTCATATTAGCCAGATGAGAAGGAGAAGAAGTGATTTGCCCAAGTGAATGTTGTGTTGCCTGCTCAAGTTCTTGTGGGTCAAAGTTTTTTAAGGCACGTTCTTTTAACAATGCTGCTTGCTCGGCTTGAGTACGAGACCGCACTTTAGTCAGCATTGGATCATCTGGTCTGATTTCGTTGATTCTATGACGAGGATTTATCTTCCGATGCAATTGTTGTTTTTGCTGCCAGCTGAGCTGGATCACTTCCAGTTCAGCTGGATCATCATCATTGTCTATCTCTACTTTACCCGGATTAGCCATTCTACGTGTGGCTTCTTCCAAAGTAATAACCGGTAAACTTTCATCTACTTCATCAGACTTAGCTGCAAAAGAATTTAGTGCTTCCTGCTGTTCTACTTCAGATACACGAATCTCAGCTTCAGTCTGATTAATTGCAACAATATCTTTGCTATTGGTATCAATAGGGTTACTCCAGCTAGCTGCTTCTTTTACTGTATCATCACAATCAGTTTTGACTACATATTCTTCAGAACGGAATGATTTTTTTTCAACCGGTTCCTGCATTAATGGCGTAGATACTTGATGATCAGATATAGGTTGCTCTGGTTGCAGATTAGGTCTTTGTGGCAAAGGTGCAGATTCAGTTACTGTGATCTGTGGTGCAGTACCTATATCATCGCCGACTGTAGCAAATTGAGGTGCAGTAGCCAATTGATCAGCAATAATATTATCTTTACGCTGCACTATATCATGCTTAAAACTCTGTGGCTGATTATGTTCAGTGATTAACTTTTTATCTTCAGTTTTACTTAAATGGTTTTGATAAATGGATACGGGTTCGTGATCTGGTACTGCATCAGCTAACTGAGAAGCTGTTGGCTGAGTTTGGGCTAAATGGTTATTGACCATGCCATGATTTTCATGCCGAGTTAGGTAAGTTATTTCCCTTTGCCAGCTACGTTCTTGCACATTACGCCACCATAGCAAAACTACCATTGAGGCCATGATCACAATTAAAACAATCCACCACATACGCGTTTACGTTCCCTTTGCAATTATTTCGGTTTTAGAAGTTAAGTTCATCAAGCTATTTCAATGATTAATGTGATAAATCCACTTCTAAGTTATCAATCAAGCGCGTCCGTCCCAATACTGCAGCAGCCAGTATCACAATTTCTTTATCTGATGGCTGGGCTTTTACCAAAGAATGTGCCTGTCGTATTTCAATATAATCGACACGCCAGCCTTGCTGATTTAATGCAGTGGTCGCCTTTTGCTCCAAAGTGGTATAGTCAGTATTACCTTTCTTTATTTCAGCCGCAATCGCTAGCAACTGTTGGTAAAGTTGCGGAGCTTGGTGCAGTTCTTCTTTGGTAAGATAACCATTGCGACTAGATAAAGCCAAGCCATTGCTGGCACGTTCAATCGCAACCGGAATAATGCGGATATTCATGTTTAAATCCTGCACCATCCCCGTTAACACAGCCAGTTGTTGATAATCTTTTTTACCAAAACAAGCCACATTTGGCTGTACTATATTGAATAGCTTACTTACCACAGTAGTTACTCCGCGAAAGTGACCCGGCCGGCTCTTACCACATAATTCATTTTGCAGCATCGGTGGTTCAACAAAATACAGCTGCTTACCTGTTGGGTATAATTCTTCTTCTGCTGGTGCAAATAAAATATCAACCCCAACCTGTTGCAATTTTTCTGCATCTTGTTCTAGAGTACGCGGATATTTATCGAAATCTTCACCTTGACCGAATTGAATGCGGTTCACAAAAATACTGACCACCACAGCATCGGCATTTTTTCTGGCTTCTTGAACCAATGATAAATGTCCATTATGCAAGTTCCCCATGGTTGGCACAAAAGCGACTGTGCCCGCCTGCTTGCGCCATGCACGTAGTTCAGCGATGGTTGATAGTATTTGCATTTTTTTCCTATTCTATTGAACTGGCTTATTGTATTTACTGTCAAAATAGTCAGCCAGTACTCATCTTACACAATACAACAATTATATCATTGCTTGTACGTCAATTTGTCATTGTCACCATTCTGTTTAATCTCTTGACTGGTTATTTGTTCATAGCGTATATAACTAATTTGCTAATAGTAGATTAATAATGTCAACGCTGCGAATGATTTATTTGTGATAAGTCAACCATTTCTCACTGTAGATAAATTTGTTTGTATCGAAGCATAAATTGAGTCAGTACTGACAGCAAAACTTAATAACTTAATATTCTAGGAGTAACTATGAAAATCAAAACCTGGTTAGCCGCAGCGCTTTGCCTTACCGTGTTGTCCGCTTGCGGTGGCGGTAGCACCAATTCAACCGCTTCTCAGACTACTGAAGATAGCTCAAAAGTAGGAAAAACCTTAATTGTCGGTACTAATGCAGAATTTGCACCATTTGAATCGCATCAAGCTGATGGAAAATTGACCGGATTTGATATTGATTTAATCAATGCCATGGCTAAAGCGGGCAATTTTAAGGTTGAGCTTAGAGATCAGCCTTGGGACGGCTTATTTGCCAGTCTAAATAATGGCGACCTAGACGTTGTTGCTTCTGGAGTTACAATTACGGAAGAACGTAAACAAACCCTCGGTTTTACAGATTCCTATTTTGATACCGCTATGATCGTGCTCACACCAAATAACAAAAAGTTTACTGCACTTACTGATTTACAGAATATGTCTCGTGTTGCAGTTTGCACTGGTCAAACTGGTGACTTAGCCGTTCAGAAAATTTTAGGTGCTCAAAGCACTAAAATCGCCCGCTTTGACACTGTACCGCTGGCTATTAAAGAACTGCAGAATGGTGGGGTCCAAGCCATGGTTTCTGATGGTGCTGTGATTAGTAACTATGTTAAAGCTAATGGCATTGCCAACGTAACTATTAATAAAGTGCCAGAATTTGGTACTGACCATTATGGTTTTGTGGTCAGAAAAAATGACACAGAAACCGTTAATATGCTTAACGATGCCCTTAAAAAGATTCGCGCCAGTGGCGAGTATGACAAAATTTATGCTAAATACTTCACCAATTAAATATTGATTACTTTTTATTCATTGCCTGTTATCAATTTGATAACAGGTTTTTTATTGAGACCTAGATTGTTTATCACTTTACAATACCAAACATCCAAAAAACAATATTGTTTTATAAAAAACACTTATAGAATTTATACCATAATTTGGGTAATAGATGCGACAGAAGAAAAACCAACCTCAGTTGAAAAGCATATGGCTGGTCCGTAAATTAAATAAACGATTTAATGAAAGATGGATTGAAGTTTTATATGCATGGGTAAAGTTGTAGAAAAAACCGGATAGCAGTGGATGACGTATTTTTTATTGCTTGGACACAGGAAAAAGGTAAGATGCACTGGAGAAATTATTTTACTTATCTAACCACCATTCTGTTAGAACCCATGCCGATAAGTAAGCAATATCTGTCAGATTAAATTTGAACCAATACAAATAAAAAAGCTCAGATTTTATCTGAGCTTTTTTATAAAAATGGCGGAGAGTAAGGGATTCGAACCCTTGATACAGGTTTTGCCCGTATACTCCCTTAGCAGGGGAGCGCCTTCGACCACTCGGCCAACTCTCCATCAAGAAGAGCGCACTATACCTAAACACTACTAATCTGTCAACGATATTCTAAGTTTAATGAGTCGAAGAAGTTCACTTCAACATCTAACCTATTAACTTTAATAAAAATTAAATTCATTCATTTGCAATTTACAACCATTGGTTTTACACCTATTAACTATTTATATAGCTCAGCCATTCTAGAATAAACCTAATAAGAATATATAAAAATAGCAAGAAACTTTAACCTTATTGTTTACCCTCCTCCCTTTAGTTAAATAATTATTTGGCATTAGATTGCTACCCAATAACATAATCCAACAACATATATATAAAAATATTTCTGCTTATTCTAGTGTAAATTAGGCTATTAACATACAAACTCCTAGCCATATAGGTATAATAACTAACCTGAATACTAACTATATTTGTTATCAGTATTAACCTGATTATATAGTTTTACTTAATAATACATGATACAAAATCGTGGAGACCAACATGAGTGCAATTATTGATATTTTTGCGCGTGAAATCCTAGATTCACGTGGTAATCCTACAGTTGAGTGTGACGTACTACTTGAGTCTGGGGTAATGGGCAGAGCTGCAGTACCCTCTGGTGCATCAACCGGAGAAAAAGAAGCATTGGAACTACGTGATGGCGATAAGGACCGTTATCTGGGTAAGGGTGTTTTACAAGCAATAGAAAACATCAATAATGAAATCGCTCAAGCATTAATTGGTATTGATGCCAGCGAACAAAGTTATATTGATCAAATCATGATTGACCTGGATGGCACTGAAAATAAAGGACGTTTAGGAGCCAATGCCACTTTGGCAGTTTCATTGGCTGTTGCTCGTGCCGCAGCAGAAGATGCGGGTTTGCCACTATATCGCTACATTGGTGGCGCTGGTCCGATGGCCATGCCTGTGCCTATGATGAATGTAATCAATGGCGGCGCTCATGCCAATAACAGTCTGGATATTCAAGAATTTATGATTATGCCCATTGGCGCTGATTCCTTCCGTCAAGCGCTAAGATGTGGTGCTGAAGTTTTCCACCACCTAAAAAAACTTTGTCATGATCAAGGTCTTTCTACCACAGTCGGGGATGAAGGTGGCTTTGCTCCTAATCTGGCCAGTCATGAAGAGGCTATCAAATTGATTCTAGCCGCTATTGATGCCGCTGGTTATGTCGCTGGTAAAGATGTCGTCTTAGCACTTGATTGTGCCTCCAGTGAATTTTATAAAGATGGACACTATAGCTTGACTGCAGAAAATTTGAATCTTACTAGTGAACAATTTACTGATTATCTGGCCGATTTGGTAAATAAATATCCTATTGTATCCATTGAAGACGGCATGAGCGAACATGATTGGGAAGGTTGGAAAATCCTTACCAAACGACTTGGTCAGAAAATCCAATTGGTCGGTGATGATCTATTCGTAACAAATCCAGTTATTTTAAATGCAGGCATTGCTGAGGGATTAGCTAATTCCTTATTAGTAAAAGTTAACCAAATCGGTACCTTGTCTGAAACATTAAAAGCTGTAGACTTAGCCAAACGCTATCGTTACACCAGCGTCATGAGTCATCGTTCTGGTGAAACGGAAGATAACACTATCGCTGATCTGGCTGTTGCTACCAATTGTATGCAAATTAAAACTGGTTCTTTGTCACGTTCTGACCGCATAGCTAAATATAACCAATTGCTGCGTATCGAAGAAGAACTAGGCACTGCAGCATATTACCCTGGTAATAAGGCATTTTATCAACTTAGTTAAATAGCATTATGGCTATAGGAAAATGCAATGAAGTGGGTAACGTTGGTATTATTATTAGCCTTGGTTAGTCTGCAATGTGATTTGTGGTTTGGACATGGTAGTTGGAATGATATGATCGAACTTGAAAATAGTGTTATTGATCAAAATGCCAAAAATGAAGCTTTGGTGCCACGTAACCGCGCCTTAACAGCAGAAGTTAAAGATCTGGCGGAAGGTAACGAGGCCATCAACGAAATGGCTCGTGACAAGCTTGGCTACATTCAAAAGGGTGAAGTGTTCTATCGCTTTGCTCCGTCTTCGACATTATCCACATCATCAACTGTCTATCAACAGTGAAATTATCTGCCATATAATTCAGCCAATTTTGGCAAACTACTCAAAACAGCATTCAACACCGAATGCTGTTTTCAATTTTTACTCAAAGATTGAAATAGCCATTAAAAAAACCAATTTTGCTTATCAAACCATCACCATAAAATTAAGTTGTAACTAAGCGACAATATCATTGTGATTTATTATACGCATACTAAAATATTGGCAATATACATAGCCAAGTAAAGCAGCTATTAGTATGATACTTAATAACTGATGCAAATTGTTGACCCAAAATGCCCAATATCGGAGGTAATGAAATGATATCCATGCACAAAGAAGATTATGGACTAAAGGTTATTTTGCATGATGAATTTACCTTACAGGATTTTCAAAAGCTTGAAGCAGCTTTATTAAACCCCAGTGAACAACTGCATATGCCTAATCTATTATTGGATTTAAGTGAACTAAAGGATTTCACCGTTGATATGGCTCTGGAACATCTTCGCTTTCTTCGAAAACACGCTAGGCATTTCGGCTGTACTGCCATAGTCGTTTCCGATATTTGGATACGTCTAGGTACACATCTGGCTAATTTACTGACTTTGTTTCACCCAAAGTATTTTACCAATATTACCGATGCCGAAAAATGGTTACTTTTACATTCAGCCAAAATTTAAACAACCCTATCATCATTAGTATCATGTTTACAGCCAATTAAACAGTTTTAAAACTAAGTACTGACAACAATAATGATTAAATATTACTTATTTGTTCTGTAAATTAGTTAAATAATAGCAGCCGCTAATAATAGTAAAGCACTGAACAATATTAAATTAATTAGTTTTAATGGTATTTTCTTTCACAATAATAATGAATTTCTGCCTGTGAGTTAAATCAATAAAGTATTGGCCAATATCTTGGTAAAAATTATGCAATGCCTAATTCCCATTATTATACTCACTGTTCACACTCTCTTCGCATAGCAATGCCAACTCAGCACACCAGACCAACTGCATTTATATCTAAGACAGTAAAAAATTGGCTGGATCTGTTTAGATTCTCACTCCTGATAACCATTTTGTACCAAGACCAAATCGTTAATGCCAAAATATTTATACAAAATTGTCGTTTATGATGATCAATATGATTATCATATTAATTTAAAAAATATAAAAATTCCTTAAAATAAACAATATCAAAAAACAATCAGACTATTGAATTCTCAAGCACAACCAAACAAGACGTTGTAATCAATTTTAATCTCGCGAAATTATTTGAAAAGCAGTTGTGAAAAGAGTGCTGACGCATGATACAGTGACAAGTACATTAGTGGTAAACCAATCCATTATGATGGCAATAAAACCAATTAAAATTATCTAATAAAGTTGGCCAAATTAGTCATCAAAATTCAGAGTTCATATTTCAAAACCAATCTTACATTTCATAAAAGCTGTGAATATTTGGCTATTCCTAAAGATTATGCTTTGGTTAGATTAAATTGAAGTATAGGTAGAAATAACTTAACATATCCTGTAAATTATTTTTTATCACATTCCTTTTCGTGTGCATTAACGGCAGTTAAATTCTCTAATAGTTCATTGCAAAACTAAGAATTTTTTATTTTATAGTATATAACTATATATTCCAAATGAATATTTATAATCATAATTGTTTCCAGCTATTAATTTTATATTTTCAATGTATTTTTCCGCTAAAATACATACTATTGATGTAGTTACAATTTTCTCCTTCCGATATCTGGTTCATTTTGAGTAAGAAAAATATTTTTAGCAATATCAATCGTTTCTCTAATGTAAAAAATAGCCTATAACTTTTATAACCTATAGTTGTTTTTGTATTTAGTGATCTAGATTATAAAATTATTTATTAATCACTATCAAATCATAAACATAATATATAATTTGGCGCCTAGCAGCAATAGACATATAAAATCAACACCAATCCTGAAATGGCTTGTATTTAAGCTTTAAACATGATTTTTGAGCCATTGCTCAATGGTCTGTGCTAATTTCTCCGGCTGCTCCAAAGGAATCATATGCCCACTATCTGCTATAGTCACCAATATTGCTTGAGGGATATGTTGGAGTAGTTCGTCCTGCTCTTCTGCTGAACGCATCTGATCTCGTTGAGCGGCAATAATCAATGTCGGACAAGTTATTTTCTGTCCAGCTGGAGTAGAACGATCCACCAAAGACTGGCGCTGTAATACATCAAAACCCAATCCCTCACCCATTGCCCTGATTTTAGAAATCAAAGGTTCATTATTAATATTATCTGGACGCAAAGTTTTAATAATTGCTGCACGACCGATACCACGAAAATGCAAATGACGCTGAACTTCTAAAGTATCTAGCTTGGCTTTTCGTTGTGTAGGCGTATCTTCACGTAAAGAAGTTGCAATTAACACCAATCCAGCTACTTGCTGTGGATGCCGAGCTGCTATTGCACGCGCCACATAACCTCCAAGTGAGAAACCAATCAATATCGTACGATCTGGCATTTGCTCAGCGATCCTATCGGCCATAGCTGTAATAGTATCACCACTTGCTAATGAGTAACGGTATAAAGGTTGCTGCTTTGGCAAATATTTATCCATATCGTCCCATAAGGTTTCATCAAGCATAAAACCTGATATACACGCCAATGGTAGAAGCTGTTCTGACATACCAGATCCTTTTCATGACTATAAAAACTTTAACCATTATAGCATTGCGACATACTAAAGAAGCCTCATTATTTAAAGGTTCATAATCTGAAGCTTTAAAACCTAAAGGTTCATGATAGGCGTTTAAGTCAATTTTATATAAATCAGATTTTCTTGACCGCCCTATTTGGCGGCAGCTACGGCGTAAAATACCCACCTGCTCTAACCATTTAATATGATTTGTTAGAGTTGTCTGACCGATTCCGCATTTCTGCATCAGCTTATCTTGGCTGGAATAACAAACCCCATCATCATTTGCGTGGTCGCATAACGCCAGCAATAACAACTTTTTATCTTGCGTCAACTCCATTTCCTACGCTTTTGTGATTAATTTAATGCTCATTTAGTCCACCTTAATTCAAAAAATAGCGCGCGAACCGTTTCCCTGTTCGATCATCGTTGACGATGGTCGCACTAATCTCATAGCCGCTCTGCCGAAGGTCATAAATCCGTGCGCCTAGACGCATGCGGCCAAAAAGACGCAGTGCGTATAGTGGCGTTATTGAATTGCCAGCCCTCATATACTCAAGAATCTGAATTGTCTGCGCCGCTTTAGTTGTCATCGTGGGCATCCTTTTTCTGGCATTTGCTATTAAGAGGAAGCGGGAATGGACGAATTTCAACCGCTTGCACCTTTCCAGAATAGCTGGCGTGAACAAAGATATTTCTTCCACTTCTCAGCGCCTTGCTTATAGCACCCTGAGTTAACCCAAGCTCCTTGGCAGTCTTGCGCTGTCCATTGTTTTTTACATAATCCAATAAAGGTATTTTTTCCATGTGACACCCGAATATAAATTTAAATATATTATTACCGATTGTAATATACACCCATAGAACCAAAACACAGACACCGACGACCTCAGTATGAAAAAGAACTGGGGGAACGCAGCAAAAGGAAGTACAGGCCAGGTTCGCCACGCTGCATAAATTGATATGCAAAATATATTATTTCTTGTTCTTTTTTAAAATTCAAAAATCGAAGCCTGCTAATTAGTGATAAGCAGATTAGTCAAATTATAATCCATGTTTTTTAGAATCTGTGCCAGCTAGATAATTTATAGAGTCTAATTAGTGCTATTGATACTGTTTGTCAGCAAAACCGCTCACTAAAGCTTGATTAATAAAACCTCATTATCAGTTTTTATAATTTAATTTGAAATGGCAACACACATTCAAACAACTAAATTTAAATTAAGGAGTAGTTGCTTGTTAAATGCTACCGCAGGCAAATAGGCTAACGATGAATGTCATCGTTTGTAATTTTAGCAATAAGCCTAAGCTGCAAAGGCTTGTTGTCATTCTTCGGTTATCATGAATTTTTCCCCTTTAACCAATTCAGTTTTTATACTGTTAAATGTTGCTTCTGCCACTGCATTGTCATACCGACATCCCTTTTTACTGAGTGAACGCTGCAGATTAAATGTATTAATACACTTGTTTACCAAGCAATTGTTTAGCAAATGCCTTTGCTCTATCTGAATGAAATAGATGGAATGAAGACAGCGGTTGCTTAATCTGACTTAGTGCAGACATCACTCAATCTGCTGTTTTATGTTGTCCAACACGATAACCGACAATCTGTCGGTTCGATAAATTCAGTCGTACACACAAATCATTCCAGCAATGGTTAACACGAATATAGCTTAGGTCTGTCACGATAATCTGCTGCTAGGCACCGACATCCAACTGATGTTATATGCTTAGCTGTTGCTGCACTATTGCGTGCCATCTGATATGCTCGATAAGGTTTAAACGTATACTTTGGTCTTCATGCTAGCGACTTTATCAGTCGGGCAATGTCACGCCGATAAACACGGATACCTGTTGGTTATCAGGCCAAACCAATGCCTCTGGTTTCATAAGATGGATCGCTGTGTTTAACAATAGTCACTATTGTATTGACGTTATGGGCGACCGATTTCGGTTTAGTGGTTTGGCACTGATAATAGGCATAATGTCTGGCTATCGCTCAGCAGCGACATCATGCCGCTACAGCATAACGATGTTGCTTTGCTTTCAGGATTTTGAGTTTGTGCCATGATCAGTGCAGCCAGCTGTAGGATATGGTATTCCAACCGCAGCTGCTTGAGTTCTTTGCGCCAAGCGATCAGTTCATTTTGTTCTGGCGTGCGGTTTCTTTGGTCTTAAAAGAACCACTTTTGCATGATTGGCTTATGCAGCGGTCTAAAGCGAAAAGTGTCAAATCGTATTGCTTGACCAACTCACTGCGCGATTTTCCCTGCTGATTAAATTTAACCATTTGTGCTTGGTAATCAGCACGAAAAGAGCGTTGTGCACGTTGTTGTTGATTCATCATTATTTCCTTTTTAGCGTTAAATTTATCTTATCCCCCTAAAAAAAGGTTGTATGAATTGGTGTAGCCTATCCAATTATTAATTGATCTAAACAGATGGTTTATAAAGGTGTACGTTATACTTTCCAGCAATCAATCAGTTATGGTGTTATTCATAGTTAATGCAGCAAAATTAAACAGAAATTTAATGTTACTATCGCATAAAATGACAGCCAAAAGTAAAAATTCTCTATGATAAAAGTTCAATATCATTTCAACATGAGGTAAAAAACACCTGATTAATTTGTATCTATTTTGACAGGAGCTGAATCAGGCATTGCAGTTAAAGAAATCTGCCATAAATACGGCATAGGCAAAAAGAATTTGACTATTTATCAACAGCGGAAGAAACACAGTAGTATTGAATCGTCGGATAACAAACGGTTGCTAGAGGCGGAAAATCGTAAGCTTAAGCAGATGTTTGTCTAGCTGAATTTAAAATAATCACTGCATCAAGAGGAATTCATAAACAATTGCTAGTGCCTAACAAGGAATGTAAACCTTGGAATCAAAAGCTACAAAATAGTCATCCTGTTGCTATTGTTATGATCTACTCTATTCAGTGCTTAAACTACTGTGCTAAGTATGATTAATTTCAGTTAGTGGATGATGCGATGATGATGTCGATACTGACTGCAATTATAAACAAGTGTGTACGCAGGGAGCTTTCCAAAATGTTTCATCGTATCCGCCCACTCAGCTAAAAATGAAATCATAACCGTGTCTAGTGATATATTGTGCATTTAAGCTTAATCTCAGGATAAAGCATAAACAACGTATTTCACCACGCGCAGCCCAAAAAGTGCAGTACCGAATAAACTAGATGGATGTTGGTCAATGGGCTTGATGCATAACCACAGTCGCAATCAACGACGTTAGAACGTGAATATCATCGATGAGTGTCATCGTAAGGTATTAGGCAGTGACATTATGGTCAGCTTAGCGGCAGAAAAAATAAACTTTTATCTGGATTAACATACCGAAAATCATGATTATCCATTAAAACTATGCATAGATAATTAGATGATTTAAGCGTACTTATCAAATAGGGGTGTTAAATTTATATCTTTTTGATAATCTAGAACAGGCAAAAGGTAACTGAAAAATGGCTAGCCATTTTTTATACCTAAAACTTTCCATAAGGTATTAATTAATTTGAAACTGTATGAATAAAAACATAAAAACCAGTAATATTATTCTATACGTGAGTTTGTGTACTAACACTATGCGGTATTTATAATTAGAGTATCTCACAAAATAAAATATACCATTCCTTGCCTATACTATATTTATCCTACAAAACAAATTTTGTAAAGAAACGCATTAACCAATTCAACCCTTTATCACACAATACTCATAAGCGTTTTTAAATTTCTACATGGAGACAATAATGTCATTAAATTTTACTCTTACCAGCCCAGAATTCAAAGATGGTGATAGAGTTGACAGCTCTTATCAAAGTGATCAGGACAATCAATCACCCGCTTTAATATGGCAGAATGCGCCTGCCACAACCCAAAGTTTTGCAATTGCATGCCACGATCCAGATGCACCAACTGGCGGTGCAGGCTGGTGGCACTGGATGGCCATTAATATACCGCCTTCTGTCACAGAATTAAAACGCGATACGGGCGCGCAAAATGGGCAGCATCTTCCAGCTGGTACACGGCAATTACGCAATGATACTGGTACTTTAGGCTATTCTGGTTTCTATCCACCTGTTGGAGATCCTCCTCACCGCTATATTTTCACAGTATATGCACTGGATACAGATAAAATTGATGTGCCAGCTGACGCCAGCACCAGTATGACAGGCTTTATGGTGAATGCGCATACCATCGCTAAAACATCGATTACTGTCTATTATGGTCGTTAACGGTGACAAAAGCATTAATATAAAAAAGGTTAGCTCTCTCGCTAACCTTTTTATTAGCCTTCAATTGGCTTTTCCTTCGCCACTGTCTCAATTAAATGCGAAATACTCATACCGCGTTCCAATGATTCATCATAGACAAAAGATAATTCTGGTGTACGAAATAACTTAATACGACGCGCCAGTTCACTACGCAGATAACCCTTGGCATGTTTTAGTGCCTCTTCAGTAACGGCACGGGTATTATCATCCAATACTGTGTAGTAAATCACAGCATGACTATAATCACGGGTCACTTCTACTTCATTAATGGTAATAAAACCTGCGCGAGGATCTTTAAGTCCAACCCGCACCAGTTCGGCCAACTCACGCATAATCTGTTCTTTTACACGATCCTGACGTGCATAGCCACGTTGTGCTTTACGCATAACCGCTCCTTTCTAGCCTGATCCAAAAATTCAGGCAGCCTGATGCACTTTTCAGGCTGCCTAAAACCTTTAATGCCAATCAGAGCCGACGTGCAACTTCTACCACTTCAAAGGCCTCTAGCTGATCACCTTCTAAAATATCATTAAAGTTCTTCAGCATTAAACCACATTCAAAACCCTGACGCACTTCTTTAACATCATCTTTAAAGCGTTTTAAAGACGCCAATTCACCAGTATGAACCACCACATTATTGCGAATCAAACGGACATGTGAATCACGTTTAATCAAGCCATCAGTCACCATACAGCCGGCAATATTACCAACCTTAGAAACCGTGATCACCTGACGAATCTCAACAGTACCGGTAACATTTTCTTTTTGTTCCGGTGCCAACATACCACTCAAAGCCGCTTTAACATCATCAATAGCATCATATATGATATTGTAATATCGAATTTCCACATCTTCATGCTCAGCCAACTTACGTGCAGCAGCATCAGCACGAACATTAAAACCGATGATTACTGCTCCAGAAGCAATGGCAAGATTGACATCTGACTCACTGATCCCGCCCACACCACTGTGCAAGACATCTACACGCACTTCATTAGTAGATAGCTTTCTTAAGCTACCAGCCAAAGCCTCATATGAACCTTGCACATCGGCCTTAATAATTATTGGTAAACTTTGCGCCTGGTTTTCACCCATGTTAGTAAACATGTTTTCTAATTTAGCCGCCTGCTGTTTAGCCAGACGAACATCACGGTATTTACCTTGACGGAACAAGGCAATTTCACGAGCCTTTTTCTCATCTGCCAGCACAATAAAGTCTTCACCCGCATTAGGAACATCAGATAAACCCAAAATTTCAACCGGAATTGATGGACCGGCGGATTCTATGGTTTTACCATTCTCATCCACCATGGCGCGTACTCGACCGAAAGCTGTACCAGCCAACAACACATCACCTTTATGTAATGTACCACTTTGTACCAGCAATGTAGCTACAGCACCGCGTCCTTTGTCTAAACGAGACTCAACCACAATGCCTTTGGCTGGTGCATCGATAGGAGCTTTCAGCTCTAGTACATCTGCCTCCAGCAATACCGCTTCTAGTAAGGCATCAATATTGGTACCTTGTTTAGCCGACACATCAATGAATTGCACATCACCGCCCCATGCATCTGGCACAACTTCATGCGCAGTCAATTCCTGACGAATACGTTCTGGATTGGCACCTTCTTTATCAATCTTATTTACAGCAACCACTAAAGGAACTTTAGCAGCTTTGGCATGAGCAATTGCTTCGATCGTCTGAGGCATCACACCATCATCAGCAGCCACTACCAGAATCACAATATCAGTAGCCTGAGCACCGCGCGCACGCATTGCCGTAAATGCCTCATGCCCCGGCGTATCTAGGAAAGTAATTACACCACGCAGTGTTTCAACATGATAAGCACCAATATGCTGAGTAATCCCCCCTGCTTCACCCTGTACCACGCGAGCACGACGAATATAATCCAGTAGCGAAGTTTTGCCATGGTCTACATGCCCCATTACAGTTACAACAGGTGGACGAGATACAGCTTCGGCATCAACCACAGTTTCATTTTCATCCAGAAATGCTTCTGGATCATCAGCTGCAGCAGCTTTACCAATATGACCCATTTCTTCAACTACAATCAGAGCAGTTTCCTGATCTAGAGATTGATTAATGGTAACCATCATGCCCATTTTCATCAATGTTTTGATAACCTCAGCGGCCTTGACAGCCATTTTGTGTGCCAATTCGGCAGCAGTAATGGTTTCAGGCACCAAAACTTCATGTACAACTGGCTCAGTTGGCGCCTGAAATGCATGCTGATTAGGCTGCAATTTAAGCTGCTTCTTATTGCCTTTTTTTCCACCACGTCTGCGATTTTCATCAGCATTAACAACATCAGCTGAGCGGCGGTTTTTGCCACCTCGTGCAGATTTGCCTTTAGGCATCTCGTCTTCACGCTGGCGACGAGGTTCATCTTTTTTGCGGCGGCTTGCATTCTCTGCATTTGCCTCATTTGCTTTTGCTGGAGCACTTGAAACAGGCTTTTTCTCACTAGGTTTAGCTGAGCGCACTTCTGCAGCTTTCCGCTCACTCGGCGCTTTACTTTCTTCTTTAGCCTGCTGTTTGGCCGCTTCTCGACGAGCCTGCCTTTCCTGTTTCTGTTTTAACAACATCTCGCGATGGGCGCGCATAGCTTCTGCACGTCGTGCCTCCTCATCACGTTGAGCCTGCTCTTCCGGACTGATGATCGGCTTAGACGCTTCAGCAACCAATGCCGCCAAATCAATCTTTTTCGTTTTTTTATTGTTACGGTTACGTTTAGATTTATGTTGCTCCTGCTTTTCAGCAGTCTTATTGTCTACCGGTGCACCTTGATTCTGATTCACAACTTCAATTTTTTCCTGTTTCACATCCTGTTTTATCACTTCAGTCTGCTCAGTCTCTTGTTTAGGTTTCTGTTCCTGTTTGCTGGCAGCTGCTTTAAGACGTGCTACTTCTGCTGCCGCAGCGGCAGCAGATTCTTCACGGCGCTTAGCCTCCGCTTCAACAGCAGCCAGTTTTGCTTCTTCCACTTCAGCTTCACTTTCTACCACAACTATATCCGCAGACGGTTCAGCATTTTCAGGTTTTATTTCTTCAGATAATTCTTCCGGCGCAATCGCCACCCGACGCCGACGTCGCATCTCTACTTCAACACCAGCAACTGTACTTTTCTCGGCAGGTTTCTTGCGATTAATAGTGATAGTACTGGTTGTCTGACTACCATTTGATTGCTTCAGATACACTAGTAGCTGTTTTTTATCAGCAGATGTCAGCTTATCTGAAGCTGCCTGTTTATGTACTCCAGCTTCTGCGAGCTGTTCTAGCAACCTTGCAGTTGATAAATGCAGCTCAGAAGCAAATTGTTCTACAGTTATTAGATTAGTCATTCGCGTACCCTTATGCTTCGTCAAACCAGTGGGCGCGTGCAGCCATCACCACTTTCTTGGCAGTTTCTTCATCAATACCCGTGATTTCAATCAGTTCGTCAACAGAAAGTTCGGCCAAATCATCACGAGTTTTAATTCCTTCATTGGCCAGGTCATGCAGCATTTCCTGATCGACACCATCTAGGTTTTTCAGATCATCGTCCATATGCTCTAATTGCTCTTCAGAGACAATCGCCAAAGTCAGGATGGCATCACGGGCACGATTGCGCAGTTCATTAACGGTTTCTTCATCAAAACCATCAATTTCGAGCATTTCTTGTACGGGCACATAGGCCACTTCTTCCAGACTAGTAAAGCCCTCTTGCACCAAAACTTCGGCTACAGCTTCATCAACACTTAGATGATTAACAAACAATTCACGCAGTGCTCTATCTTCTGCTTCATGACGCTCCTGCGCTTCCTCTACAGTCATAATATTTAATTGCCATCCAGTTAACTCAGCAGCCAAACGAACATTTTGTCCACCACGACCAATGGCCAGTGCTAGCTGATCTTCTGCCACAATCACATCTACTGAATGATGATCTTCATCAATCAGAATGCGAGTCACTTCAGCCGGACTTAAAGCATTAATGACAAATTGGGCAGTTTCTGGTGACCATAGCACCACATCAATTCGCTCTCCAGCCAACTCTTCAGTTACCGCATTAACACGAGAACCACGCACACCGATACAAGTTCCTTGCGGATCAACACGTGTGTCATTGGATTTCACTGCAATCTTGGCTCGCAGTCCAGGATCACGACTAACTTCTTTAATTTCCAGCAAACCATCTTCGATTTCTGGCACTTCCAGTTCAAACAGTTTCAACAGAAATTCACGCGAGATTCTGGTCAAAATCACCTGACTGCGATTGCCAATTTGATCTACCCGCAGAAATAAGGCACGTACGCGATCTCCATTACGGAAATTTTCACGCGGAATCATCTGATCACGAGGCAACAAGGCTTCCAGTCGGCCGATTTCTACAATCGCTCCATGCCGTTCAACCCGCTTAATAGTTCCCAGAACTAAATTATCTTTGCGCGCTAAAAATTCATTTAAAATCTGTCCGCGCTCAGCATCACGTATCCGTTGCAAAATTACCTGCTTAGCAGTTTGCGCACCAATACGGCCAAACTCAACATTTTCAATCGGTTCTTCATAATACTCACCAATTTGAATAGCTGTACCGGGTATTTCTTCCTGAATTTCCTCAATCGTTTTCTGAATATCTGGATAGGTATAATCCTCATCAGCCACAATCAGCCAGCGACGAAAACTGCTATAGTCACCAGTATGACGATCAATAGCAACACGTACATCCATATTTTCACGTTCAGTTTTCTTCTTCGCTGCGCTGGCTAATGCAAACTCTAACGCACTGAATACAACTTCCGTATCTACATTTTTCTCACTCGCCAAAGCCTCGGCCAGCAGTAAAATTTCACGACTCATGTAATTCTCCTTGCAAGCTTTACGCTTACAACAATATAAACAATCGATTAAATATTAAATTCGGGCTTTAAACGGGCTTTATCGATATTATGCCATTCAATCAGTACCGTTTTACTTGCGATCACCGCCGCACGTTTGGCCCGGCGAGCTTCATTAACCTCTTCCAGCGTAATACTGATTTGTTCTTTATCATCAATACCATTAATCCGCCCGATAAAATTTTTCTGACCTTCTATCGGTAGACGTGTTTTAATTTTTACCAGCTGGCCGACAAACCGAGCAAAATCAGCAGGCTTAGTTAGCGGTCTATCCAAACCTGGACTAGAAATTTCCAGACGTTGATAGTCCACATCTTCAACAGCCAGCACCCTACTTAAATGATTACTGACCGCAACGCAGTCATCCAGAGATATACCACTTTCAGGCTTGTCAATAAAAACCCGCAAATCCCCTTGAGCGGTTAATTCGTAATTTACCAACTCATAGCCCAGACCCGGCAAAGTTTTCTCTAAAATGCCTTGAATATCCATCTGTGCTCCCTAAAAACAAAAAAATGGCCTAAGGGCCATTTCTCAATAATTCGAAAAATTTCTTTATTTTAACCTATTGTCAAAAAAAAAGAAAGCTTAAATCAGTATCTGTCTCATGAATTATAATATTTTTAGCTTATATATTTCAACACATTAGATTTTTAGCCTTAACATAATAAATAGAATTATTATTAATATATAAATACATTAAATTAAATACAGTTTCCTCAATTGCACAAACATAATTACCTTGAAATTGTTAATCAAATAACTAAACCACCAAATAAATTAAATATCGTATACTTATCTTGGCAAAAGCTCATAATACGTTTAAAACCCTTTCACAAATGTCAATAGATTTAATTATATAAAAACTCTATCTTTTAGGATTGGCGAACCCCCCATGTAAAGACTAAACTTCCTTCCCCACTTTATTTCAAGAGACCAATAAATGCGTTTACAACTCACGGCCAATAGCGCTACCACTCTAGCAGCATTGGGTATTGTTTACGGAGATATAGGCACCAGCCCCTTATATGCATTGAAAGAAAGCTTCCGCGCTTCTTCAATCATTGCATCTGAAGCAAATGTATTGGGTTTTGTTTCCTTAATCATCTGGTCATTATTATTGATCGTCACCTTAAAATACGTATTATTTATTCTGCGGGCAGATAACAATGGAGAAGGAGGAGTCGTCGTTTTAATGCAACAAGCTATAAAAAATGTCCGAGGCAAACCTGTTTGGATTATGATGATGGGATTAACCGGTACAGCCCTTTTTTATGGAGATGCCATGATTACCCCTGCCGTCTCCGTACTTTCAGCAGCAGAAGGATTGACCGTAATCAGCGAAAGCTTTCGTCCCTACGTCATGCCTATTGCCTTAAGCATATTGTTTGCATTATTTTTTATACAGAAAAAAGGCACACATAAAATAGGTATATTATTTGGCCCGATTATGCTGGTATGGTTTAGTGCACTTGCCTTGATTGGTTTATATCAAATACTACATTCACCTAAAATCCTCATGGCATTCAACCCTTATTATGGCATTCAGTTTGCCATCACACATGGCTGGGATGGCTTCATAGGCTTAGGCTGTGTTGTACTAGCAGTAACTGGAGCAGAAGCCTTATACGCGGATATGGGGCATTTTGGCCGGCGGCCTATTCAGACTGCTTGGTTGAAAATTGTCCTGCCCTGCCTACTACTAAACTATCTCGGTCAGGGAGCACTAATCTTGGGCGATCCGCTAGCCATTCGAAACCCTTTCTTTCTGAGCGTGCCGCACTGGTTACTCATTCCTTTTATTATTTTGGCCACCTTTGCAACCATCATAGCCAGTCAGGCCGTGATAGCAGGCGCTTTTTCACTGACCCGCCAAGCCATCCAATTAGGTTTCGCCCCTCGCATGACCATTATTCACACCAACAATGAAGAAATAGGTCAGATCTATCTTCCACTAGTTAACTGGTTACTGCTGACAGCCGTTACCTTAGTTGTATTGGTTTTTCATGATTCAGAACATCTTGCTTCAGCTTATGGTATTGCCGTTACCGGCACAATGGTGATTACCACCCTACTTTTCTGTATCGTCATGATTAAAAACTGGCATTGGCCCGCATTGTTAGCCTTACTATTGACTACAGTATTTCTATGTTTTGACCTGATTTTTTTCAGCAGCAACCTACTCAAATTGGTAAATGGAGGCTGGTTTCCGGTACTGGTAGCATTAGTAGTAGTTACCATTTTTTCAACTTGGCGCAAAGGCCAGTTGCAAATCAAACGAATGCATCAAAATAACGAATTTGCACTTGATGAATTTGTGCAAAATCTGCATGATTATCCTCCGCAGAGTGTTTGCGGCAATGCTGTTTACATGGTAGCAGATCCATTTAACGTGCCGCGGGCTTTACTCCATAATCTGAAACACAATAGAATATTGCATAACCATAACGTAATCTTGACAGTGAGAACCAAAGAGGTTCCGCACATTAGTGACAGTGAACGTATTGCCATGAAACAAATTGGACCTAACTTTACTCGAGTTATTGCCGATTACGGATTTCAAGAAACAGCTGACATCGGCCATATTCTCAAGTTAATGGCCGAACAGGGCATTGAGCTCGATACCATGGACACATCATTCTTTTTGTCACATGATAGCATCGTCGTTGCAGATAATACAAAACCGGGTAACATGGGTCGTCTACGTGCCCGACTATTCAAATGGTTGTATACAAATAGTGCTTCCGCCACTAATTATTACCATATACCTGCTAATCGGGTTGTCGAACTTGGCGCACAAGTGAAAATATAACCGCCAAATTAACCAAACTATAAAGGCTAAAAATGAGTATAAAAATCGGTATTGTTGGAGCCACAGGCTATACTGGTGTGGAATTACTGCGTCTGCTTGCTCACCATCCACAGGCCAAAGTCATTGCAGTGACCAGCCGTACTGAAGAAAATATAGCAGTAAGCGAGTATTTTCCCAGCTTACGCGGTTTCTATGACCATTTATTTCTTCGGCATCCGAACCATATCGATTTAAGCAGATGCGATGTAATATTTTTTGCTACCCCAAATGGCATTGCCATGCAAGAAGCCCCGGCAATTTTAGCAAAAGGGATCAAAGTCATCGATTTATCAGCAGACTACCGCTTGCAGGATGTCCCTACATGGCAACAATGGTATCACCTTACCCATGCCAGCCCAGAATGGGTTGCCAAAGCAGTTTATGGCTTACCTGAGCTCAATCGTTCAACAATTGCAAAAGCCCAACTTATTGCCAATCCAGGCTGCTATCCAACCTGCGTCAGCCTACCATTAATCCCCTTATTACAACAGAATTGTCTGTTATCAGCACACCCCATTATTGCCGACTGCAAATCAGGCATATCTGGCGCCGGACGTAAAGCCAATATTAACAGCCTCTACGCTGAAAGTAGCGATAACTTCAAAGCGTATGCCATCACCGGGCATCGGCACTTACCCGAAATCAAACAGACACTAAACAGCCTGCAACAGCAAAGTGGCAACAATTTTGTCTTCGTGCCCCACTTAACCCCCTTGATTCGTGGCATGCATGCCACCATATATTTACATATTGATAAGGCATATGACCCCTATCAACTGATAGCTGATTATTATCGGGACAGCTCATTTATTGATGTTATGCCCGTAGGCAGCACCCCTGAAACCCGTTCTGTGCGTGGTGCGAACTTGTGCCGTATAAGCGTACAAAAGGCACCACAAAGCAATATGTGGATCATATTGTCTGTAATCGACAACCTAGTTAAGGGTGCTGCAGGACAAGCTATACAAAATATGAATATCATGTTTGGGTTGAATGAAAGCTGTGGATTAACTCAAATACCGTTGTTACCCTAACAAATTAGTTAAACTATACACATATAACTAACCAAGGATAAAATCATGTCAGACATTGATACCGAAACCCCGATCGTATTCACCGATAGTTGCTGCACCAAAGTTAAAGACCTTATTGCTGAAGAAAACAACCCAGATTTAAAACTACGCGTTTTTGTTACCGGTGGTGGCTGCTCTGGTTTTCAATATGGCTTTACCTTTGACGAAATCGTCAATGCTGATGACTTTGAAGTACAAAAAGATGGACTAACATTTCTAATAGATCCAATGAGTTACCAGTATCTGATTGGTGCTGAAATTGATTATTCCGAGAGTTTACAAGGTTCACAATTTGTCATACGTAATCCCAATGCCACTACTACCTGTGGTTGCGGATCTTCATTTTCTGTATAGGGATGCATTTTCATTTGATAATAAACTTCAGAAAAACTCTGAAGTTTATTAAATGCACGTACATCTCAAATAACCCAACTGACATACCGACAATTGCCTAAGCAATTAAATAGCCTATCCTAAAACAACAACACCGCTCAATTACCTCATCTACAGTAAATACCACTAGAGAATTATTAAAAAATAAAAATTGATAATAATCAATTCATGACCAAACAGTTAAGACAAAATAATTCATACTCTGCTCAGCATACCCAAAACCAGATCCTAACAACAAACAACCCATTTGGTTTTAAAATTAACAAAAATAAAAAAAATAGTTCCAAAAAAAAATCATATGTAAAAATGAATACATCTTTACATCAAAATCTAAATTTCAAGCATATAATCAAAAACATAGCCAAAGATGCAACGTCTTCGTAAATAAAAACTGATTATTAAGGAGCTACACCATGAATCCAGATCCGAAAAAATGCCCCGTCACCCATCTCACAACAGATCAGGGAGCGCCAGTATCAGATAACCAAAACAGCCTTACAGCAGGGCCACGCGGTCCACTATTAGCTCAAGATCTGTGGCTAAATGAACGACTCGCTAACTTTGTCCGCGAAGTTATTCCTGAACGGCGTATGCATGCCAAAGGGTCGGGTGCATTTGGTACATTCACTGTCACTCATGATATAACCCAATATACCTGTGCCAAAATATTTAGCGAAATTGGTAAAAAAACCGAAATGTTCGTGCGCTTTTCCGAAGTAGCAGCAGAGCGCGGTGGTGGCGATGCAGAGCGCGATATTCGCGGCTTTGCCATGCGTTTTTACACCGAACAGGGCAACTGGGATTTGGTTGGCAACAACACCCCAGTATTTTTCCTGCGCGACCCGCGTAAATTTCCCGACTTAAACAAAGCCGTTAAACGTGACCCTCGTACCAACCTGCGTAGTCCTACCTACAACTGGGATTACTGGACATTACTCCCCGAAGCATTTCATCAAGTCACCATCACCATGTCTGATCGCGGCATCCCCGCTAGCTATCGCCACATGCATGGATTCGGTTCCCATACTTTCAGTTTTATCAACGCCAATAAAGAACGTTTTTGGGTAAAATTCCATTTTCTTACCCAACAGGGCATTAAAAACCTGACAGACGAAGAAGCAGCCAACATCATGGGACAAGACCGTGACAGCCATCAGCGCGACCTTTACAACGCCATTGAAAACGGCAATTTCCCGAAATGGACCATGTATATCCAGATCATGCCCGAAGCCGATGCAGAAAAGGTCCCTTACCATCCATTTGACCTCACAAAAGTCTGGCCACATGGCGATTACCCGCTAATTGAAGTCGGAGAATTCGAACTAAACCGCAACCCAGACAACTACTATCTTGATGTAGAACAGGCAGCCTTTGCACCAAGCAACCTCGTACCCGGAATCAGCGTATCTCCAGACAAAGTACTACAGGCACGTTTATATAACTATGCAGATGCAGCCCGCTATCGCGTGGGTGTTAACCATCATCAGATACCAGTAAACAAAGCGCGCTGCCCCGTATTCAGCAACCACCGCGATGGTACCACTCGCGTAGACGACAACTACGGCAGCCTACCCCATTACGAACCCAATAGCTTTCACCAGTGGCAGGAACAGCCCGAATTTAGAGAACCACCGCTCAAAATTCATGGAGATGCCGACTTCTGGAATTTCCATGAAGACGATAATGATTACTTCAGCCAGCCACGCGCCCTTTTCAATCTGATGAGCGAAGCACAAAAACAAGTATTATATGAAAACACAGCACGGGCAATGGGCGATGCCCCAGATTTTATTAAATACCGCCATATCCGTAACAGCAATGCTTGCCATCCGGATTATGGCGCTGGTGTAGCCAAAGCTTTAGGCATGACTGTAGAAGACGCCTTAGCGGCACGCAGCAGTGATCCGGCACAGGGCTGCGCAGTTCTAATATAAAAACTGAAACACCAAATAAAAAATCCTTAAACATCCAAGTTTAAGGATTTTTTAATTAGAAACAAAACTGTAAATACCTTAAACTTAGTACACGGTTTATATACAGAATTAGGCTGCTTGTTGTACGGTTTGATAATTGTAACTATCCCTAAAATAATGCTGCTCCATTTGCAAACAATTTATCCAGCTACAATAACAGAACAAGCCTTACCAGCATTAACTCATTTTAAATTGACTCGAGATGAAAAATAGGGCCATAGTAACCAGTCTTAGCATATGAACTGGAAAAATCTTAGGGCAACTGTTTGCTTACTCACGAGATATTCGCCAAGCGAGTTATGGTACCAATGCGCTAGAGTTTTGAATCGTGTTATTCGTCATATCTTCAAAAAACGTAAGGTTTTTCCGACCGATGATTCAGCTGAAAAGATTATCTATTTAGCCATACATCAATCTTCTGAAAAATGGACTATGCAGATCCAAAACTGAAAAAGGCAATGAGTCGTTTTATTCAAGTATTTAGTGATAGAATCAATCGTCACCTTTGACCGCAAATACATAAAATTTAGGATGGGATTCCTTGGGCGGTCTAATATGCTTTTGTAATTATGATAAATAATTATAATTGTATTTTTGTTGGATTAATCTGATTAAGCAGACTAAAGCGATAATAGAGCTGATATTGAATAGCTTTACTTATATGATCTGAAAGTTTATTTGTCCTATATTTGATTATAGATTGTATGGCCAATGCTTAGAACAAGTTATAATGCTAAATAAACATTTGGGGTTTAACCATTAAAAAGATTTTAGCTATTACCTAACATTTGATTACCTATTAAAGTTAGCGTTTTTCTTGACGTCTAATCAGATATATAGCCAGACATAAAAACAGTACTGTCGGCAAAAAAGCAGCAATAAATGTTGGTACTGCATATAACTGGCTGGTAAATCCAAATAAACGGCCAGAGAAATGGAATAACAATCCCAAGCTAATGCCATAAAATAGTTTTAGGCCCATATTGCCGCGACGATTCTGCTGTGGTGTGAATGCTATTGCTACTAATGCCATTACCATACAAGCCAATGGATAGGCAACTTTACGCCACCAAGCCAGCTGATATCGAGTAGTCTGTTGATGGTTATTTTTGAGGTGTTTGATATAGGTTGATAATGCAGTAATCGACATTTGTTCTGGAGTAACCAATAATACATTGAGTAATTGATGGTTAATTAATATTTTCCAGTCCAATTTTTCCAGACGCGAGAAGATAACTTGATTTTGCTCCAATTGACTTTGCTGTACACCAAGTAAGTGCCATTTTGATTTGTTGGTTTGATCAGTATTCGTGACGATTACTTTATCTGCATGTAAAGTTTGGGTGAGGTGAAATTGGTCATCATGCTGAAAAATGGTAATGTCTTTCAAACTACCATCAGGCAACATTTCAGCTATATTGATGATATCTGCACCTTGCTTTAGCCAAATACCGCTTTCGCCAGAACTAATGGTGTTTTGTCGGGCATGCAACTGATATTGTTCTGCATAAGGGCCTGTCGTAGGTACAATAACTTCGCCGAGCACAGCAGTCAGTACAGCAAATGTTAAACCAAACTGTAATAGCATGCTGATTATACGCATCAAGCTTATGCCACTCGTTCTAATTACCGTCAATTCACTATGAGCAGCCATCTGACTGAGACAGACTAAGGCACCAACTAATACCGCCAGTGGCATAAGCTCATAAGCATGTGATGGTATTAGTAATGCGACATAATACAGCATTTTACCAGCGGTATAGCGACCATCTCCCACGTGACTGATTTCACCCATGATATCGAAAAAGCTATACAAACTGACTAAAGCCAACAAGGAATAAATAGTGCAAATTGTCAGCTGGCTCAACAAGTAACGATTTAGTAACCGCATTAGGATTGTCCTCCGAGCAAAGATGTAAATGCAGTACGTAAGGGTGCTGCAGGACGATCGCGCCAGCGTAGTAATAATAAAAACAATAAGAACATTAATAAATGCATGGGTATGAGACCAAGCCACATGGGTATGCGCCCATCTTCGACTAAATCACGCAAAAAGGTTAAACCGTTCTGATAAATTAGGAAGATTGCTATGGCAATCAATATATTATAAGTATGACCAGTACGCGGATTGTAATAAGACAAAGGTAACGCCATTAATGAAAGTATTAAAACACTGATAGGCAAGGATATACGCCACATTAATTCTGCTTTATAAGCGGCCTTATCGCTGGATAATAAGGCTGAAGTAGATATGGTGTGTCGATTTTGTTTCGGATCAATAACCATTGTGTTGACGCTGATAACTAAAGTCATTTTGCCAAATGCTGCCCTCTCGTAATCAGCCTTACCCGGCACGCCACTGTAACGATAACCATCTTCTAATACCAGAATACGCTTTTCACCATCTTGCGTAAATTCCCCACGTTTGGCAAAGATGGTACTATCTTTACCATCTTTCTCTTTTTCTCGTACAAACAGATTACTGCCCTGTCCAGTTTCAGCATTAAAAGATTCTATAAAATAAATTCGTGGATGGCTTTTGCCTATTTCCCGAAATACTCCCGGTTCAATTAGGGATAATTCTTGTTTCTGTTTAAGTAATTCGGCAAATTCACGACTGCGCCACTCAGCCCAGGGCTGGATTAGCATGGAAACCAAGGCAACCAATATCGCAAATGGTACGGCAAATTTTAATAATGGTACGATCCAATTACGCAATGATAATCCACAAGACAACCAAATAACCATTTCACTATCCCGCCAGTAGCGGGTCAGAACAGAAAGTATGCTGATATAAGCAGTTAGTATTAATAAAACTGGGGTTAAACCAATCGTCCAGAAACCTATCAGTGTAGTAACCGCATCAATGGCCACGCGTCCTGAAGCAGCCCTGCCCAGCAGATTAATAGTCTGCGTAGCCACCAGAACAACCAGTAAAATCAGGAATATCCCTACTGCTGTCCAAGATAGTTCTTTAATAAATTGGCGTCGATAGATCATAAATATTCTATAAATAGTCTGCTAACCTTTTTTTTGTGGCAGCATGAGTTACAATTAGGAAATACAATATCCTGCTTATGGATATAATCAAACAGATAATACGCCTTTATAAATAATGAAAGAATAAAAGATGGAATTTAGCATAAAAGTAGAACAATTGCAGCCGCAACGCATGGGGTCGTTACTGATTATTTGTTCTGAAAACTCAACTCCTAAAAGTTTACCGGCCAAAACACTCTATAACCTGCTATCTGAAAAGCAAAAGGATTTTTTTTCTGTTGAATGTTTGGAACAGGAATCTGTTCAGTACATTGCTTTAGCCAAAATCAATGATGATTACGCAGCTATGAAGTTAGTGGCCGCGACTGCAGCGAATTGGGCAAAAGATCAGGCGGTTGTAAATGTTGATTTAAACCTATTAAGCGAGTCTGAAACTAAAAAGTGGATACAGGCTTTTACCATTGCGACTGAAGAAATGAACTATCATTTCGATTGTTTTAAACAAAACGCAAATCAACCCTTATTGCAACAGGTGAACTATTACAGTGCATACAATGTTCATACGGACTTACATAAAGCACAAGCTATTGTGTATGGAATGAATATCTGCAAAGATCTTGGCAATACACCCGCAAATATTTGTACTCCTTCCTACCTTGCCCAAAAAGCCGCCGATCTAGCTACTGAACTAGGTGTATCAGCTAAGATTATGGCTATAGATGAAATTCAGCAGATGGGTATGAATGCATTTTTAGCAGTAGCAAAAGGCAGCACTGCCGGAGCTCAGCTGATTGAACTTTGCTATCAGGGTGCTGCAGATGCACAAGACAAACCCATCATACTGGTCGGTAAAGGAATTACTTTTGACTCTGGTGGAATTTCACTCAAGCCAGGAGCATCTATGGATGAGATGAAATATGACATGTGTGGTGCTGCTTCTGTAATTGGTACTTTTGCTGCTGCCGTCAAACTTTGCCTGCCCATCAATCTTATTGCCGTTGTTCCAACCTGTGAAAATATGCCTGCTGGGAATGCTTTAAAACCAGGGGATATCATTCAATCAATGAATGGTTTGAGTATTGAGGTTTTAAATACAGATGCAGAAGGGCGACTCATTCTGTGTGACGCCCTTACTTATGCAGAACGCTTTGATCCTGCAGCGGTCATTGATGTAGCTACTCTTACTGGAGCATGTATCATCTCTTTGGGTCATGTGGCCCAAGGGGTATTGGGTAATAATCAGGATTTAATTGATCAGTTACTGCAAGCAGCGCAAACCAGCGATGATAAAACCTGGCAATTGCCTTTATTTGAGGAATATAAAGAACAGCTTAAATCCAATTTCGCCGACTTGCAAAATATTGGCGGACGACCAGCTGGGACGATTACAGCAGCTGCTTTTTTATCCTACTTCACCGAAAACTACCCTTGGGCTCATTTAGATATTGCCGGTACGGCATGGCAATCAGGCAGCAATAAGGGGGCAACTGGCCGGCCTGTTCCATTATTGTTGGAATTTCTGATCCAGCATTCTAAAAGTTAATCTAACAATGGCCATTACCACTTTTTATACTCACCTTACAGATCTGACAGGTTTTGCTTGCCGGCTAACTCAAAAAGTATATAGCACGGGTCAGAATGTCCTAGTATGGCTACCGGATGAAGAAAGTGTACAACAATTTGATCAGGCTTTATGGTCGTTTAACCCAATTAGCTTTATTCCGCATGAAATCTGGCTAAGCGGCCAAGATGAGCTAGCCGATTTACCAATAGTACTATTGTCCTGTGGCTCAGAGCTGCCTAAGATCTCTGAGAGCAGCATTATTATTAATCTGGATGATATATTTTGGTGTGATGCGCCTCAGCCTCCGCAACGAGTATTGGAACTGGTCAGTGCTGATTTAGATTCTCTGGCTGCGGCCCGCCAGCGTTTTCGTACGTACCGAAAAGCTGGCTATATCATTGAACACTATGATATGCGTAAAAAAGATGGGAAATAGCAAAAAAACGGGCTTCCAAAAGTCCGTTTTTTAGTATTCAGGTTAACAATTTATCGATAATGTTTGATAAAGGTGTAAACACAATTTGCTCTTCGATCAGGTTTTGTAACGTACTGTTATCTAGAATGCCATATACAGGACGTTTAGCTGCACACTGATAATCGGCTGTACAAATACTCTCAACATTTACCTGCCGGTAACGCTCATTTTTTTCTGCAGCCAAGCTAAAAATTTGCTGAGCAAAATCAGCCCAACTCATTTGCTGGTTTCCTGCAAAATGGAGTAAGCCACGCGGTGAATACTTTAATTTTAGAAGTCTGATAATCGCTTCAGCCAAATCACCCGCATATGTCGGACAACCTATCTGGTCTTTGACTACACGCATGTTTGGTGTTTCTAAGCCTTTTTTCAACATCACTTTGACAAAATTATGCCCGTGCTCACTGTATACCCACGAAGTACGAACAATCGTGGTATCAACATGAGCATTTAAAGCCAGTATTTCCCCAGCTAATTTACTTTGGCCATAGACGTTTAAAGGATTAGGCGCCATGTTTTCATTCAGCGGCATGCGCACCTTTCCATCAAATACTTGCTCAGTAGATACATGAATAAATCGCGCACCAATCGCTCTGGCTGCTATTGCCAGATTCAAGGTACCCGTCGCATTCACAGCAAAAGCTTGATCAATATTGGTTTCAGCGGCATCTACTTTGGTATAAGCAGCAGCATTGATAATCACATCAGGATCAAATTTTTTGACCATATTGAATACATTTTGAGTATCTGTAATGTCCAATGTTTGTGAATCGCAAGCTATTATTTCCCACTCTTCAGGAAAACGCTCTTTTAAACAAGTTCCGAGCTGCCCCTTAGAGCCAGTTAACAATATACGCATAGCATTTTCCTTTATTTTAATTTCCAAATTTTTCAATTATTTCGCTGGTTAAAAATGATTGACCGTATTTTTAAATTTCAGTTTCAAATAAACCGTTAGTAAATTTCTGCACAATAGTCTATTTATGCAGAATCTTTCAGATTGCAGCCATTGTGCCCATCAATTAACAGCCCTTTTGCCCAAGCTGCACTTTTTGCATGCTGTAACTGCCAGCAGCAATCGGCACCGATTAAATCCAAAGCTAATGTTTGCCATTCATTCTGATGTAAAGCTTGAGGGTTTTCTGCCAAGGAAAAAGCATTTTGCGCTGACTGCCCTAAAAACTTAGGAGCCTGATAATAAATAATTTCATCAACAACATTAGACTTTAATAAAGCAGAATTGATGGTTAATCCCGCTTCCACTAATATCATACCAATCTGGTGCTGCACCAAAATCGGCCAAAGCTGATCTAATTTAATTCTGCCTTGATGATCAGCCGGCAGCGTTACTACAGAAACATGATCATAAGGTGCAAAAATGGCTTTTTTATCCTCATCATCAACAATAGTGATGATTAAAGTTGGGCTATTGCAATCACTGATAACATGATGATTTACTGTTAAACGTAAGTTACTGTCTAAAATAATTCTTATTGGCTGGCGTATGGTTGGAAAACGACGTACATTTAGTTGCGGATTATCTGCAAGAACAGTATTGATACCAGTCAGAACAGCGCAACTTTCAGCCCGTAGAGTTTGCACACTATCGCGAGCTGCTGAACCAGTTATCCATTTACTGTCACCATTACTCAAAGCGGTTTTACTATCAAGTGTAGCAGCCACTTTCATTCTGATGTAGGGCCGCTGTCGCTCAATTCTGGAAAGAAACCCTAAATTCAGCGCCCTTGCTCGTTCTGCATACAATCCAGTACTAACATGAATACCTGCATTCTCTAGCATAGTCTTACCACGGCCTTGAACCAGTGGATTCGGATCAGTCATGGCCATCACCACACGAGTTATGCCCGCATCGATTAACGCCTGAGCACAGGGGCCAGTTCTTCCTGTATGGCTACATGGTTCCAAAGTCACATAAGCAGTAGCGCCTACAGCAAAACGACCTGCCTGACTTAATGCATGTATTTCAGCATGAGGTTCTCCTGTATAAACATGGAATCCTTGACCAACAATTTGTTCACCCTGAGTAATCACGCAGCCAACACGTGGATTGGGACTAGTAGAAAATCGCCCTTGCCAACCTAGTTCAAGGGCAGTCTGCATAAACTTTTCATCAAGTACTGAAAAGTTCATTTTTAATGACTATTGATATTGATGGTTTTCAAAGCAGCCGCTAAAGCATCAATTTTAGCGGTATCACTAGAGGCACATACTGAATAAAGATTGTTATTGGCCACCATCACTACACAACTTTCATTTAATACGACACCATTGTCTGCATGACTCATGTGATAATTAATACGATTTTCTGTAGCCATACCTACATCTAATGAGCTTATAGAGGTTTGCTTATTCAAATCATCCACTAATTTGGCAAAATAATTCTTGGGTTCAATTTTTAAAGGGCCTAGATCATTCGCGATAAGGGTAATATTAGTTTTCTCGTCATGCTGTAATAACATCAGCGTATCGAGATCTTCTTGTCGCACCCAGTCTTCTGCATCATCCATTTTGTTAACAAAATTTCCGTCGACCACTATTGAAAGTTTGTCATCTGGGCTGCTTAAAGTCTGCGTAGTTGTTGCTACTGCTTTATCAGAACTGGCTGCAACGGCATTATTCACGCTACTTGCCTCACTGTCATTAAGTGTCACAGACGTCTCATTCTTTTTGCAGGCTGATAAACCAATTACAGCAACAGCAACCAACAACCATAAACGTGATTTCAGCATGATATCTTTTGAGCTTTCATGATTGGAGAAAATATTAGCAAAGTATAACAAGAATTATCTATAGATGCAGCCATTAGTACGTAACTTGATTACTGTTTTGTCCATATATTTTTATTAGCATTATTTTTTCAATGCGGCAATGACTTGGGTAAATTCTGACACATCATGAAAACTTTTATAAACGGAAGCGAAGCGAACATACGCAACTTCATCAAGCTTGACTAATGAAGCCAGAATCATGTCTCCTATTAAATAACTAGGCACTTCTTTAACTCCCATATGATAAAGCTTGGTTTCAATTTCCGAAACGACACTTTCTATCCGATCCTGATCTACAGGCCGCTTATGTAAAGCACGACTGATACTGGTAAATAGTTTAGCCGGATCAAACAGCACTTTCTCACCCGTTCGCTTGATAATTAGCGGCATTCTCATTTCTACTGCCTCAAGTGTGCTGAAGCGACTGTCACAAGCTAGACAGCGTCGCCGACGACGAATACTGTTGCTGCCTTCACTTAATCGCGTATCAATCACTTGAGTATTGATATGCTGACAAAACGGACATTTCATATTAATAGAATTTATTTAATAATAAGCTATTGTGTCAGGCAACAACTTAACTGGCAAGCCAATTTCTTAACTTAGACAGAAGCATGCAAAATTTGACTATTTTATTTAAATCTACATGTACACAAAATCCCGCGTAAATCTTTGCGTAAAATATGTGGATAATTTAAATAAATAATTGTTTTATATAATAATTATCTAAATGATTAAAATTTAAGCAATCAGATATGGTAGTTAAACACGATTCATGTTGACCAGTTATGGCAAATACTGGGGATAACCATGTTAATTTATTGACTTAATTATGAGAAAACTAATTGATTAAAATTTAGGCAACTTGACAGAACTTAAGCTTAAAAGATCAAAACTTTTGCCATTAGATCAACCAAAACTTCGCCAAACATCTGATAAATAGCGATTCAATTGGCGTTAGCAAAGTGTTTAAAACCATCAAATGACTGTATCTAAATATGCAGAATAACACTTAGTTAATATCAACATTAGGTTTACTCAGATTTTGCTAAATTTAGTACCCATGAAACAGCCCAAAGGACAGAATTTAGCCATAATTGCAGCTAATCTATTAAGTATTTTCGCATCAATTGACAATTAACGGTTACTTCTGCATTTAAAGGTAGTACGCATTCGCCCAGCGAATCATAACCATTAATTTCATAAAATTTTACTGAATTCAGTGAGGCATACAGTTTTAGTAGACCCAGACTGGCTTTATTAGCCAAATATTCTGCACGCTGTAACAGTGCTGTTCCTAATCCCTGATTATGCACAAATGGATGTACATATAGCGCATCTAGTTGTGCCTCTTGTAAATCTAGCTGGAAAAAACCCTGAATATGCCCTTTGTAATCAACAATCCATAACGCCTTATCTGGATCGGCCATCGTTTGCAGATAACTGTCTATATTTAATAAAGCCAGCCAGGCCCGCAAAACTTTTTCATCATATTTGCGCGCGCAGCTATATTGCACAGCATAACGATGAGCATTATAAATATTTTCACAATCTTCCGGCCGTGCCGGGCGCAAATAAGTAATAATGCTCATAAATCAACTTTTATTATCCTAATAAAACGCATTCAAAAAAAACTGTACAATATTCTATATCACCAATACATAATTAAGCAAAACTAAATCTTTTATTCAACTCTTGCAAGTGTTAGCATACTCGAATATACCTCAGAAAGGAAAGAAATAACATCATGAATACAAAAATTATTTACCTTGCAGGCGGATGCTTTTGGGGTATGGAAGGCTATTTTAAGAGAATTAACGGTGTTCTTAGCACACAAACCGGATATGCAAATGGTCACACAGAGAATCCCAGTTATGAACAGGTGTGCCAGCAAGATACAGGCCATGCAGAGACCATAAAAGTTGAATACGACGCAAACATTATTTCCTTAACCGATCTTTTACGCCATTTCTTTCGTGTAATCGATCCCACCACATTAAATCGTCAAGCCCATGATGTTGGTACACAATATCGTAGTGGTGTTTATTATACTAATTGTGTAGATCGCGACATCATTCAGGCGGCTATCAAGGCTGAGCAAGGACGCTATCAAGCACCGATAGTAGTTGAAAATCTTCCTCTTGAACAATACTTTCCTGCCGAAGAATATCATCAAGACTATCTGGATAAAAACCCTGGAGGATATTGCCATATCGACATCAGTAAAGCCACTGATCCTTTGCCAGAATTGTCTGAATATAAGCAGATTACCAAACAGTATAACCCTAAACAGTTTCATAAACCGGATACAGACACGCTGCGACAGCAGCTTGATCAAGAAGCTTTTGAAATAACTCAAAATGCCGGCACAGAACGTCCGTTTAGTCATGAATACGATAAATTATTTGCTCCAGGTATCTATGTGGATATTGTGAGTGGCGAACCCCTGTTCAGCTCGAGTGACAAATTTAATTCAGGCTGTGGCTGGCCAGCTTTCAGTCAGCCTATACAAGCTGGTGCCGTAACTGAACACCGTGATTTAAGTCTTGGCAGAGAACGAACCGAAATTCGCAGTCAGCAAGCCGACTCTCATTTAGGCCATGTTTTCAATGACGGACCAGAAGACCGCGGCGGTATGCGTTATTGCATTAACGGAACTAGCCTAAAATTTATTCCCTATGAGGAAATGGATGCAGCCGGTTATGGAGCATATAAGGATTGGGTGAAATAACCTATTGCTAAAAATATAAACAGCAGTATTGCCGTCAGTTAGACTGTCAGTACTGCTCACACTTATTTATCGCCCGTAGCATGCTGAGTAAAATTAAACTTCTATGTTCGATTACTGGTGTAAAATTTTGATTTTTAACAGGCCATACTTTGCAACAAATCGCTAAATCCGCCTAAACAGGTATTATATCAACTAATTTAATTATTAAACTTCAGGAACAGTACGTCATGCCTTGGAATTTTCCGATATTGCTCACATGGTTGCGTATCCTTATCATTCCTATTTTCACTCTTTTATTTTACTTACCGGCCGACTGGATTAGTAACCGGCAGATGATAAATTGGCTTGCTGCCTTGTTTTTTGCAGCCGCCGCAATCACCGATTGGTTTGATGGCTATCTGGCCAGACGTTGGAGACAGACATCAAGCTTTGGCGCTTTTCTCGATCCAGTAGCTGATAAGCTTATGGTCGCCGTTGCTCTGATATTACTGGTCGCCACCGACCGTACCTACGCCATTTTTGCCATAGTAATTATCGGACGCGAGATAACTATTTCAGCCTTGCGCGAATGGATGGCACAACAAGGAAAAAGAAACAGTGTTGCTGTTGCCAAAATAGGAAAATTTAAAACTGCTGCCCAAATGGCCGCTATTTTCTTGTTGCTGCTTTCGTCCTCAACACTTGCAACCTCAGATCTATTCATGAAAATTGGAAATATTCTGATGCTGATTGCATGTATCCTGACCATTTGGTCAATGCTGTATTATTTAAAGATGGCTATTAAAGAATTTAAAGCATAAAATCAAAATGAAAGTGAAAAATAACCCAAGGATTTGTTGTACAGTCTTGACACAAATTTTTTCATCGCTATAATGATGCTCTTCATTCAGCATGAATGATGAACTGCGGGAATAGCTCAGTTGGTAGAGCGCAACCTTGCCAAGGTTGAGGTCGCGAGTTCGAGACTCGTTTCCCGCTCCAAGTACACGATTGCATGTTCAAAAGTGTAATGCGGGAATAGCTCAGTTGGTAGAGCGCAACCTTGCCAAGGTTGAGGTCGCGAGTTCGAGACTCGTTTCCCGCTCCAAGTACACGATTGCATGTTTAAAAGTTTAATGCGGGAATAGCTCAGTTGGTAGAGCGCAACCTTGCCAAGGTTGAGGTCGCGAGTTCGAGACTCGTTTCCCGCTCCAGAGTTATTAGTTACTCTACCCGACTGAAAAGTATGAATGGCGGGATGGCAGAGTGGTCATGCAGCGGACTGCAAATCCGTGGACGCCGGTTCGATTCCGACTCCCGCCTCCAGATGTAGTTATATGAGTAGTTATGGCGGGGTGGCAGAGTGACTATGCCGCAGTGTGCAAAGCTGCGTAGGCCGGTTTAAATCCGCGCCCCCGCCTCCAGTTCTAGGTTCAACAGTTAAGATATTGACTAACGCCCGGGTGGTGAAATAGGTAGACACAACGGACTTAAAATCCGTCGGCTTTTAAAACGGCCGTGCCGGTTCGATTCCGGCTCCGGGCACCATCTACCAGAATATATTTAGCATCTTCTGTGCTAAAAGATCTAGTAATAGCTTAAATTTTTTGCAGAGAAAGTTTCAATTTTCAATTTATATCTGCATTTCATCTTTGGGATTTATTTTTTACATCCTTATTTATCTCTTTTAGTCAAAATTATCAACTAAGGTTTAATTATTTACCTCAAGCTTTCTGTTTGCGATAAATTTTGATCTTAATAATCTATAATGCTTTTGATAATAATATTAATTTAATCAAAGCTAAATTCTCGATCAATCGACAGCAACTTGCAAATTAATGGCTACCAAGACTGATAACTTAATCTGCAATTAATATTGACATAATAAAGCAGATTCACTCTTTAGCCCAAATTAATTCGATAAAATCACATAATCTGTCTAAATTGTTCTTCAAAACATAAGCCAATATATAGCAGGTTAAATTAGCATAACTTATAATTAAACATCTAATTTGCTCTAATCAATTTTCAGACTTAATAAAAACCAATTTAAGCATATTATTTATCCCCTCACACAAATAGAGTTACTTTGTATATCAAGAAAAAATATCAAAACCATCAATCTATTTTTTATAATTATTTTTTCACGGTATTTTCAATCTCACTTTATAAATTTCCATTCTATGCCCAGTTTAATGAAAATACGTGGTTAGAGTAACAACCTAACCACGTATTTAGCTCTTGAAAAATGGCAATGCTTACTGAAGCTTTAATTCATTGCTGCAAAATGCAATATCACCATTTGTGTTCAAAAGATAAGCTGGCTCGATAGCCTTCACGCTTACTGCTACCGAAATCATGTTCATAGCGAAGATCTCCATAAAAATAACTATTTTTTTGTATAGCAACCTTCATGCCTAAACCTAATTCTCCCCAAGTTTTTGCATATTTTTCACGCAGACTGTCTTTACCTATGTCCACTTTACTTGGATTAATGAAATCATGCCACACATTGCCGATAGTATAAAACACTGCTGACTGGGAATTTGCAGTTTTACCGTTATAAGCTAAACGAACACCTACTCGGCCACGCAAGGCATCCTGACCATTCTGATCAACATGTCGATACTTATCATTAAAACTATCCAGATCGACATATTGGTAAATCAATTGTGCCTGTGGCTCAATGATCCAACTGCCATTGCCGGCTGCCAATTGACTTAATTCGAATGCTCGCCCTGCCTCAGCAGATAGAGCTAAACCCCAGCCATCCTGACTATCCGGATTGCTGCCATCTCGCGCTTCATATTTGTTATGTAGATAAGAAACCTGTCCAACAAGATCAATATAAGTATTGTCGGCCGTATAGTATGTATTGGTAACACCAATACTGATGGCATCAGATTTACCTTTACCGGTATATTTATCGCCTGAAATAATACCGTTTACTGCCCGATACTCATCAGAAAAATCTGTATCCGCTCTACTGTAGGCGATGTAGGTTCCAGTATGGTTATGGCTGCCATTATCATTGAGTTGATTCAAAAAATCATGTCCTATCTGAATGCCAGCAATATCTGTATCGGTATTTAATCGATCTTTACCATTCTGTTTCACATGCTTACCCAATATCCTTCCCCACGTTTGTCCGTTAGCAAGTTTACTCGACTGATTTTTACAGTTTGTACAATTTGCCACGATAGAATCCAAATATTCCCCACGCCGTTCATTTAAGGTACCAATAGTGTTAAAACCCTGTTCCTGATTGACATGAGGTATAGCAACGTAACCCGAAACTACATTAGAATAAATTGGCGTATTATTAGTCTTATCTGTTCCAGTATTACCTCCTCCAGTGTTACCTCCTCCAGTGTTACCTCCTCCAGTGTTACCTCCTCCAGTGTTACCTCCTCCAGTGTTTTCACTAGCCTTCATGGTCCAGTAATATTCATCACCGTCATTTGTTGAACGCTTGGCTAACTGAACTTCAGTTGCACCTGAAGTGTGAGCTGTACCTGTAAATACACTCTCGTTACTGCTTACTCCTACATATATAACCGGAATAGTATTTATTACTGAATCAACTTGTTGAATATTACCATCAATCAGATATTCAGAACCATCTGCACCCATCGCAATGACGTGAGTTATACCAGTGGCCGTGCCATTGATTTTTAATACATCTGACATGGAGTTTGTACCATCAATACTACCTGGGTTATTCCACTGTGTATTCATTTTCACTACTGCGTCATTGGAAGCGTAGTAGTTACCAGCAATGGTTAGAATATCATTGTATTGAGCGTGGGAAGGGTTATCTAGATTAATAATACCGCCATTGCTGTTTACATTACCTTCTAGAATAAATGCATTGGCACCTGCATCATCAAAAGCTGCATTGACTACTGAACCATTAGCCAAATTCAAAGTATCAAATTTAGCAATATTTTCTGATTCTTTTTTCTTTAAGTTCCAGGTAAAGCCATTATTCAAATTCACATTAAGTATCGGCTTCAAGCCTTCATCTAAGACTTCACCTTCTTCAGTTTTAACCGCACCTTTAGTCACCAGTCCAGTCATGCTACCTTTACCAGTAGCATTGAAAGTTACTGATGAGGCTTCATAGGCTTCATGTCCCTGTTCGTTTCCACTGGCATCATAAGTGTTTGAAAAGAACTGATAGTTAGGCCCTGTATAGTTGCCACTTACATTGACAATATAGCCAGCATCATTGGCAGTAAGATTCGTTTTATCTCCTGAGAACGACACAACGGTATCAACTTGCCCTTGATCTACAAATATTAAATCTCTTCGACCGACTGCCCCATTGAAGACCGGGTCAGCGCTGGTTCCAGTAGTAGTAAATACTGCATCTTTAAAATTGGCTCTTACGCCATGAGAAGCTGCCTGCTCATATTTGCCACTGCTGTTTGCATCATCATGAGTACCAATTTCAAGTGCATACCCATTAGTATGGATTGTTGTGGCACTATTATCATAATCCGCTTTTAAAACCGAGTTACGCACCATTTTAATGCCGCTACCGTCCTTGGCATTTGTGGTATCAATCGTTAACTCACCATAAGATTCCAAAATACCTGCACCTTCACCCGTATTACGGGTTTTGCCTAATTTAATGCCAGCACTATCCCAACCCTTCAAAGATGAGTCAGTACCTTTATTAATAACGATTTTGTTGTTTTTGCCTCTCAGAACAACAATTGGTGTTAGCTGACCATCCGCCCCCGTGCCTTCAGCGGCGCCATGATTGGTTGAATTACCGGAAACATAGATACCAATGGAACGGTTACCGGTCAGTGTCATATCCAGATCATCATTAACAATTACTCGGCCAGCAGATCCGTCTCCTGAATTATCATAGGCCCCCTGAATAGCGCGGATACCATTATTCAATATAGGCTGGGTTTTACCGCCTTTGGTTGTTTGATTGATTTTTAATTTATCTACAGTAACGGTAGTATACTTGCCATTATATGTGTTGCGCTCACCAGCATTAGCAGCTGAGCCCACCAATATCCCATAGCTAGCCACTATACCGCTAGAATTACCACTGGAACTGTAATCATTATTGATATTGAGTTCAACATTTTTGGCCGTTATATCAACATTATGATAAGTGGCCAGACCATTGATATTACCTTTACCATTGATAGTAAAATTCAGATTACCCGCATTGATCAAAGCACCTGAGGCACCATTTGCATATTGATTGCCCAGAGCAGTATAGTCACCACTAACATTAGCAGTTAATGTGGTATCACCTACATTAAGCGGTTCATGCAACTTGCTTCTAGTCAAAATATAAAACCCTGCATGGCCACTTTGGTTTACCGTAGCAGCATTAATATTATTACAACTGGGAGAGCTACCACCGGGCAAATATGATCCGTCACCATTGGCCGTGCAATCCAAGGCAAATGCCGTAGCCGAAGCAGCCAGAACAGCAATGGTGGCTGTTGCTTTACAAGCCCGCCGGACTAGTTCAGAACAGGCTACGGTAGTGCCGGTTAGTTTATTAAATTTTGTTTGGTATATTTTATTCATGTTGATTTCCTCTTACTCAGTGGTGAATTTAAATATGATCTTATAGCTTTGATTGGATGATTTTAAAAAGTTGTTTAATATTTTTATTTTTAAAATCAAAATTTTATAAAATAAAAATTAGCATTGAATATTTCTGACAACAGTTTCATTTTTTGATTTATGATACCCATAAAAACACAAATGATTTTTCAGGACTTTCTTACAAATTGATTTGGTTAATAAAACATCATGCAATCCAAATGGACAGAAAAAAGATAAAATCCATAGTTTTTTGGATTGATCTACATGTTTACAATTAACAAAAGATATGTAATCTCTGGTTTTAGTTAAATATAGGTTTTCCTCCTCAGTGTTAAAAAATGCCCAATTAATATATCCTATTGGTCTATCGCTATTGCTGACTAAAGCGAAGTTTTTTGAGCGGATAATGGGTAATAACACTGCTAAAGCCGAATCTAAAGCTGATTGTTTATAAGAAGGATTTTTATTCCATAACCAAATCATCGCGCCAAGAATCTCTGCTTCATTCCAAGTTGCTTCTTGGAAAATACTTGGTGCTACTACTCTAATTAAGCCTTCTTGCTGACCAGTCATAACACACCGTTTTATTCGAAAAATTAAAAAAATATGATTTAATAATTTTTTGTAAAAATTACATAATACCTAATTTACAATAAGTTAAATTAACAATTAACTTAGCTATTTGATTATATATCAACCATAGTTAAAAACCATTAATTAATTTTATCTATCATATAATATAATTTTATCAAATTAATTAAGTTATGGTTAATTATGCACTAATGATTTAACAGAGTGAATAGACTAATGCCACCCTACTAGCCAGATACTATAGGTGTTCCATCTCATCTTTTAACGGTAAACATAATATAGATATATTATGTTTATCAATTATTTATTTAATAAATATTGAAAAATCATTACTCATATTTTATTTTAAAAGCGTAGCAAAATTGTCACTAATCAACGCTTGATCATATAGCGGTAATTGATTTATTCTAATTTACAATAATTTATTACATTGACAATATATTTAAAGCAAATTTTTGATCCGATCCAATAATTTACTTAACATACTTTATTAAAGATTTCTGTACCTTAAAAACAGAGTTCCAGTATTCTTATTCAAACTAGGGTAAATTTAATCATTTATCTAATCTATGCGTAAGATTCGAACCAAATGCATTAAATATGGACAACATTGTCATAGGAAGGAGTAAGGCATGGTTTTAAAATAGATATGATCAAAAAATAATTTTTCCAGTAACGGTATAATAGAAAAAGGACATTCAGACTACAGCTTAGATGAATATATCGCATTAATTGAAAGTATTTGGACAATAAATATAGAGAATTTCAGCATAATTTTACGGCAACGATTTTTATTTTTCTACCTGAATAAAAATTGTTATGGTAAACAACCTTAGCATTAACGATTACTCGCTAATAACTTGGCAATTTATAATATTAAACCACTCAAAGTATTTTTAATCTGAGTGGTTTGTTTATTCAGACTTTGCTGTTATGCGGCAGAATCGGTACGAATTAGATAGTCAAATGCACTAAGCGCAGCTTTTGCTCCTTCTCCAGCTGCAATGATAATCTGCTTATAAGGCACGTTTGTGCAATCACCGGCAGCAAAGATGCCGGGAATGCTGGTTTTGCCATATGCATCAATCTTAATTTCACGCATTGGTTCTGTTAGGTCAACTGTACCTTGTACAAAGCCAGTATTCGGTAATAAACCTATCTGTACAAATATCCCTTCTAGTGACAATTGTTGCATTGAGTTAGTTAATCGATCTAAATATTTTAAACCGTTCACTTTGCCTTCTGACCCGACAACTTCAGTCGTTTGAGCATTCAGAATAACATCAACATTTGTCAATGAATGCAATTTGTGCTGTAAAACTTCATCAGCGCGCATCTTATCAGCAAATTCCAGTAACGTAACATGCTTAACCACGCCTGCTAGATCAATTGCTGCCTCAACACCGGAATTGCCACCACCTATCACGGCCACATTTTTACCTTTAAACAGTGGACCATCACAATGCGGACAATAGGTTACTCCTTTAGTACGATACTCTTGTTCACCTGGGACATTCATGGAACGCCAGCGTGCGCCGGTAGACAAAATAACTGTGCGAGATTTCAGCACCGCCCCACTTTCAGTATGAATTTCAATCAGTCCGCCAGTGGTTGTGGCCGGTATTAATTTTTGTACTGTTTGCAGATTCATGATATCGACATTGTACAGTCTGACATGTTTTTCAAGATCTTGCGCTAGGTTTGGCCCATTTGTATTCAAAACTGATATATAGTTTTCGATATCTACAGTATCAAGTACTTGACCTCCAAAACGTTCAGCCACTATACCAGTCCGTATCCCTTTGCGAGCAGCATATATTGCCGCAGCCGCACCAGCCGGCCCTCCTCCAACAATCAATACATCGAACGGTTCTTTCTTACTCAGGTTATTTGCCGTTTCTGCTACGGTATTACTATCCAATTTTGCAACAATTTCCTCCAACTGCATCCGCCCTTGCCCAAATGGTTGTCCATTCAAAAAAACAGCTGGTACCCCCATAATTTGTCGCTCTTCAACCTCTTGTTGAAATAAAGCACCATCAATTGCGGTATGAGTAATATTCGGATTGAGAATGGTCATCAGATTCAATGACTGAATGACTTCTGGACAGTTATGACAAGTAATGGAATAAAAGGTTTCAAAGTGCATCGAACCTTGTAATTTTTTGATTTGCTCCTGCATTTGTTGATTTTCTTTAGAAGGATGGCCTCCTACCTGTAATAAAGCCAGAACTAAAGAACTGAACTCATGACCAAGGGGAATCCCAGCAAATATCAGTCCGGTATGCAAACCGGGAGAAGTAATTTCAAATGATGGTTTGCGCAAGTGTTGGCCATCTGTACGCAAACTAACCTTAGCACTTATTGAAGTAATTTGCTGTAGCAGAACGAGCATATCACGTGCAGCATCACTTTCGTCAAGTGTGGCAATAATTTCTACGGGCTTGACCACATAATCCATATAATTTGTTAATTGATTTATTAATGTTTCGTCTAACATAATCTGACTCCATAATATTAATATTATCTATTGAAAATATATTTTCGATAGCCAAAATTTAAAACCTGGAAAAAAACCCAAATACCACAGTTGGTATCTGGGTTAAACCTAAGTTTATGGCTATTATTTTAGTATTGATGTGTGTGCTTATGTGATGTTAAATTTTACCAACTAAGTCTAGTGATGGAGCAAGAGTTTTTTCTCCTTCTTTCCATTTGGCTGGACAAACTTCACCCGGATGAGAAGCAACATATTGAGCTGCTTTAACTTTTCTCACTAAATCCGCCGCTTCACGGCCGATACCTTCTGCGGTAACTTCTACGCATTGGATAATACCCTGAGGATCTACTAAGAATGTGGCACGATCAGCAGAGCCTTCTCCTTCGCGTAAGACACCAAAATTATTGGCCAAAGTTGCATTGCGATCACCCAGCATAAAATACTTGATTTTGCGAATGGTATCAGAAGCATCATGCCATGCTTTGTGGGTAAAATGGGTATCAGTTGACACAGAGTATACTTCTACGTTCATTTTCTGCAGTTCAGCATAATGATCAGCCAGATCTCCTAATTCAGTCGGGCAAACAAAGGTAAAGTCAGCTGGATAGAAAAAGAAAATAGACCATTTACCCTTTACATCTGCATCACTGACTTCAATAAACTCGCCATTTCGAAAAGCAGTAGTTTTAAAAGGCTTGATTTCAGTATTTACATTTGCAACCATAATATGTTTCCTTATTTACTTGTTTAATAGTATAGGTAGAAGAATTGATAACGCTCATCATACACAATTTAAATTAATAAATATAATCAAATGATTTTATTAAACCGATAGTTTTTATTATTTATAGAAATCAACTAATTACCAAAACAAAACCGTATTCGCTGATTTCTTAAGTATTTGTGAACAAATTAATTTAGTCAAATACTGTGTAAAGTGCAATAAGACGATTAGCTGAATAATAGTAACTGCAAATATCTAATTCAAAATAATCAATCCAACACTCACCCTACAGATACCAACATCAAGCACAATATGTTGATGTATTTGCATTTATTAACTCTAGTTAGCTGACATTGCTGTAAGTCGATCAGACAGATTCACCCATATATAAGCAAATCAGGCAAATTTAAAATTTTTAAGATTACCGTGTAATAACACATATTGTTCAGTTAACCAACTTTTGATCACTTGTTGCTGCTCTACTTATCATTTACATTATTATCCTGCATGGTGGCAGGAAATTTTTAGCAATTTGCGGCTTGATAGTGCTGATTGGCACGTACTCTCGCTGCCATTCCAGCAAACTGCTTTGGGTTAGTAGTTGATATAGCTTACTATTACCAACTAGCGGACAGAATAACGGAACTCAAGAGCCAATGTTTAATCATTTACATACACTATTTGGGTGGTAATACAATAGTTTCTATAAATTTGGACTTTTTTTCAGTATTTTTTGCTGGTAATCATGGTTTCTGAATTGCTCTATAGTTCCAAAATTATGCAACCCCATAGCTAACTGGTATTTTTGATTTGACTGAACCTGTATGGTAATTAGTATAATAAATCAATTATTTGAATAACATGTAGCAGAAATTATTTGACAGAAAGCTGATGTTTTTCTGAGTACTCAGGATGATGTCTCGGGTATAAAAAAGATATGCTTTAGTGCTCAATTGACTGTACAGTAATGCTGACTTGTCTGTATTTCGATTAGCATTTATGGCTTTACTTAAGTACATTTTGCCAATTGATACAGGCTAAAAACATTTATTATAAAGCAGATTACTCGATTTATTGATATTTTAGCCTAAATCATCACCTGTGCCGTTTTCATTCAAGGCTAAATTTATTACATAAATCGTTATTTTAATCTTCTACAAGATAAATGATTTGAATACATTTTAAATAGCAATTTTATAAGTTGGATATATCCATAACTAAGCTAATTACAGACAAACTAGTTTACTCACAGGAGAAAAATAAAAATGTCAGAATATTTTCTAACCAACAAGCTTAAATATTGATTGGAAAATAAATATGAATAAACAAAAAAGGACTGAAATCGCTTATTTCAGTCCTTTTGAATTTCTGCTTAGCAGTTACACTGCTACAATTGGCACAGAAGTTGTCGCATAAGCAATACTACTTAATAATTTTAAGCCCTTTTTTACTGCCTTCATGAGTTGGGTGTGATTTGACCAGTTTTTCGGCTGAATCTGTGCTCTGATCACTGGTTCCCCTTGCAAGCTCTTCGCCTTTTTCATCAGTTAAAGGTTTAAGATCAAAACCCATTCCCTCACCTGTTTCGCGTGCAAAAATGCTGCTAACATGACCAATAGGAATCCAGATATCATGAGATACACCATTGAAACGGGTAGCAAAATTAATCCATTCATCATCAATGGTTAAATTATGGGCAGCATTTGGCCCTATATTGAGCACAATTTCATTATTCCGCACATACTGCATTGGTACTTGAGTTTTATCGTTCACCCACACCATAATATGCGGAGTATATCCGCTATCCACAGCCCAATCAAATAACGCACGCAAAATATACGGCTTGGTATCCTTACTCATGCTTTTCTGTCTCTATACTAAGTTAACGGCGCATGGCTTTTTCAGCAGGCGTCAGTGCATTAATAAAGGCTTCACGTTGGAAAATCCGTTCTGCGTACTTAAGAATAGGTGCAGCGGATTTCGGTAGTTTTATGTCATAATAATCCAATCGCCACAGCAATGGAGCCAGTGCCACATCGATCATTGAGAAATCGTCACCGATAATGTATTTATTTTTGCTGAACGAGGGCGAAAGCATAGTTAAACCCTGAGTAATCGCTTCACGGGCGCGGTTCATTTCTTTGTTACTGGAAGCTGGATTTTCCAATACGGAAACATGACTGAATAATTCTTTTTCCAAACGATATAATACCAGGCGACCATGACCGCGTTTAACCGGGTCTGCCGGCATTAATTGCGGATGAGGAAAACGTTCATCAATATATTCATTAATAATATTGGATTCATACAGAATTAAATCACGTTCAACCAGAACAGGTACCTGATTGTAGGGATTCATTACAGCCAGATCTTCAGGCTTATTGTAAACGTCTACATCTTTGATTTCAAAATCCATTCCTTTTTCGTAAAGGACAAAGCTACAACGCTGACTAAACGGGCAGGTTATACCCGCATATAAAATCATCATAATTAATCTTTCATTATTTCTGTATGTTAGTGATGCGGTGAAATATTAGAAATTTGATTTATTATAGACAAATGACTATATTTTTTCCAGAAAAATAGCTTAAGTTAATGTTTTTATTATTTTTATAATAAAAAGTTGCTTAATCATACATTATTTGCATAGCCTAAACCGGATTAGCTTCATCAAAAAATTGATATGACAATTTAAACTGTGCACTGATGGCTGCGGCCAGTGCCTGAATTCCATAGCGTTCAGTAGCATGATGACCAGCAGCGATAAATCCCACACCGCTTTCTACAGCCAGATGATATTGTGGTTCCGACACTTCACCTGTAATAAATACATCAACCCCAAGTTCTATAGCTTGTTGAAAAAAGCTTTGACCACCACCACTGCACCAAGCCAGACGTTGTACCGGTTGGTGTGGGTCATGACATAATAACAACGGCTCACGTTTTAAGACTCGAGCAATATGCTGTGCCAATTCTTTGGAGGATTGAGGCTGGGATAACCGACCGTACTGAAGCAAATTCTGTTCCCCACTATACCCATCTATAACCCAGCCAAGTTTGACCGCCAACTGCACATTATTTCCCCATTGCTGATGAGCATCTAAAGGTAAATGATAACCAACCAGATTAATGTTACTGGTGATTAGGGACTGTATACGCTGTTTTTTCCAGCCAGTGATGATACTGGGTTCACTTTTCCAGAACATACCATGATGTACCAACAACATATCTGCCTGTTGTGCTATAGCAAAATCAATGGCGGCCTGACTGGCCGTTACAGCGCATACAATTTTGCTAATGTCTCGGGTGCCTTCAATTTGCAAACCATTAGGACTAAAATCCCTAAATTGTGATAACGCCAGTTCCTGAGAACACCAGTCTAAAATTTCTTTTCTACTCACCATATTTTCTGATTCAATTCATGCGAATGTTACCGGTTAAGTTTAATAATAACATTTTTCGAACGTAAGCATGATGTCACTATTTGGATAATCATAAATTACTGTTTACAATACTCTGAATTATGAACTCGTGAAATTGAAACAGCAACCATTCAACTATCATTTAATAATGATACGGTCTATTTTTGCAGTTAACAAAGAATTATGAAATCTTAGTTAGTATTAATTACATACTATTGTTATTGAGTAATATGCCATTTTGAGACAGATTAAGGTTCACTTTAATCTAATATTTATTTAGCTTATATAAAGCAAAACCCGCAGTCAACTCATATAATTTATGTTTTTATCATAATTTTTAGTATGAAAATGCCTTGCTGACCCATTTTCTACATCATAGCTCGCTTCGTCTAGTGGTATAGATTCAACAATATGAGACAACCAGATTCTATCTTCTTATCAATATAAAGATAATTACAGGAATGGCTACTAACTAAAACGGCTATACCCAAATTTAGCACTCAATGTTTGTAGATAATTATGCTATTTGTTTTAGGGCGTTATATTCCTACGGCATCATAGTATTGAGTGCCACATTGGATTCCATCAGCCAGATAAGTCGTCTACCATTACTCAGTTATCTTCTTTGCTGGTGTCGGATAACTAAAAAGATACAATCTTATTAGCTCTGTTTGATAGACATGATTAAATTGTTCAATATAGTCATTTTGATATGAGCAACTTAGTTATATATAATCAATGGTATTCCATGTCATTTTGCTCGGCTACTGAACGTTTTTCCAGTAAACTGCGGTGTATTATCCACACGGATTTTTTAGTGAATAATTCTACCAGTAGGTAAACTGAGCGCAATTTGACTGTCCAAAATTTAACAATTAGAGTTAATGATTACACTAAACATTCAAATACCCCAGTAATTGTGACTGCTGTTACTCATAAAATCTATTGACCAATATTCCTCAAGTCTCATGAATGCCGATAACTTTTCTGGATTTCGGGATAGAAGACGTTGTATATGCTTAATTCTGAGATTAAATGTTAATTGGCCAGACACCCAAAAACACGTTAATGATTCTACTTGCAACTAAGCTTTTTGACAAAATAGAACATTTAGGAAAATCCCAGCATAAATACTCGTCAATAGTGGTATCTCGCACCGAAATCAACATTGCAACATCTGCTAACTAAGCTTGATACATAAAAGTTAGGGATTAAGCTAACTTTTATGGCGCACACCTAACAGCCGTCGTAACAGGCTGACTAGCCAGCATTTACCCAGCCTTAGTAAACTTTAAGCGTTATAATCAATTTATCTTGACTGGAATATTCTATTTGAGTGTGCAAATAACTGTTAGACCTAGTGACTGTCTGCTTCCAACTCATCTCAGTGCCTGATATCCGAAGTTCACATACCTCGGTATTACTCTGGCCATTTGTAAAATGGAATTAGCCATGCACTCTTTACTGCAGAGTTTTTGACCGAGATACCCGCTTTGGCTTCTTTTCAAATGAATACTTATTGACACAGTATTACTTATTTCAAATGTGAATCCTCTGTGTGTCAAAGAAAGAATATACTACTTTGGTGCCGTCCTATTATAGTGGAGATAGTTACACATTCCTTATTAAAATAGGCTAATTTTATTCCTTGTGTGTGACAAGTAAAATTTTAAGACATAGAAAACAAAAATTTAACAAAAAGTATTTGGGTACATTAAGAGTAACAGCATAGAAAACTGATAATAATATTAAGAATCAGTTTAAGCATATATGGCAAAGTCTGGATTAGATTGTTAAATATATTTTTATTTGAACATGATGAATTTAATTGGTAAAGCATAAAAGGTAAGAAGACTACAAAGAACTGTATTTTATAGGATGCTATTAATGAGTTTACCAGCAAACAGCCTGCTAAAATTGAGCAGGCTGTTGAAGTATACGGACATAGAACTAATGAGGCAGATTATCACTTAAATATACTGCTGTTTCGCTATGGTCATAGGGTAATACCAGATTTAATACCACCGCCACTATTCCACCCATACAAATTGGATTTTGAAACAAAATAGGTAACTGAGCAAAGACCTCAGGCTCAAAGGCCACTCCCAAGCCAAGACCTAATGATGTGGCACAGATAATTGCTTCACGTCGCTTTATTCCTGCAGTAATAATAATACGAATGCCTGCGGTGACAATCAGACCGAACATAACCACCATTGCTCCACCTAAAACTGGGCTTGGGATAGTTGTAAAAATTCCGCCGACCCACGGGAAAAGACCCAGCAAAATAAGAATGACGGCAATATACTTACCAATATACCGAGAAGCGACTCCAGTCATCTGAATTACGCCGTTATTTTGGGCAAATGTGGTTAAGGGCAAAGAACCCAGCACAGTAGCTATAACAGATACCAATCCGTCAGCCATAACACCACCGCGCAATCTACTGGTATATTCAGGTCCGTCGACAGGCAGGTTGGAAATCATAGCAGTTGCGGTTAAGTCTCCAACGGCTTCGAAAACGCTGAGCAAATAAATGGTTCCGGCAACCATAAACGCATGCCAATCAAAAGAAAAACCATATTTAAAGGGAATCGGAATTGTAATCAAGGGTAGATTCTGCAGATTGGAAAAATCCACTATTCCCATAAACAGTGCAATGATATAGCCAGTTGTCAGGCCGACCGCTATTCCAGCCATCCGCCACCATGGATTTTTAAAACAGTTGAATAACAGAACAATGAATAAAACCAGCGTAGATAAACCCAGATTAGACCATGAACCAAATGCATGATTGGCCTTGGCCGCCAAGCCACCACCATAATCTGTAATACCAACATGGATAAGGCTCAATCCAATCATTAATACCACAACACCGCTTACAGTCGGCGTGATAACTTTACGCAAAAACGGCAATAACCATGATGCACCGATTACTAAAAAGGCGCCCACAAACGAGACGCCTAATAAAGTAGAAATCATGGTATTTTCGCTCATCCCGCCATGCTTCATTTCCAGACCTAAGGCAATCATGACGGTCACAAACGAAAAGTTGACTGATTGAATAGACAACAGACCAGATCCTATTACACCGAATCTATGTACTTGAATATAGGTGCCGACACCAGAAGCCACCATAGACATAGACACCAGATAAGCTGTGACTTCTGCTTTTAGTCCCAGAGCACCACCCACAACCAGCGCAGGCGCCACCATGGGAACAAATAAAGCCAGTAAATGCGTTAATGCGCTTAATAAACTATTAAAAAAAGGAGGTTTGTCTTCCAGAGCATAGACCAGATCGGAGCGCTCGGCATCAGAGCGGGCAGCGGAATTATTGGTCATTTTATTTTTTCCTCTTTGCTTTATACGAATGATTGTTGAATATAAAGCAACTCATTTTAAGTCAAAAAGAGGTGTTTTTACCAGTACAGAGTCCGGACAATTTTATTTTTTAAATTTAGCCAACTTTTCTTAGCAAATGATTTCTTTTATCTGACATTTTTTCCATTCTGGCAAAAAATAAGCTACAATCGTGACATTTTCATCTTCATTGAAAAGAGAGAATTATGTTAACGGGTAGCCTGGTTGCCATCGTAACGCCAATGCATGCTGATGGCAGTATTGATTACGAGCAGTACAAACAATTGATTGACTGGCAAATTCAATCCGGTACTGATGCCATTGTTGCAGTAGGTACTACTGGCGAATCAGCAACACTTAGTGTTGATGAACATTTGAAAGTAGTCCAAACTGCCGTAGAGCATACGGCTAAACGGGTAAAAGTTATTGCTGGTACGGGGGCTAATAATACCCGTGAAGCCGTTCATTTATCACAGGAAGCCAAACAGGCTGGTGCTGACATGACGTTGTCAGTAGTTCCCTACTATAACAAACCCAATCAGGAAGGTATTTACCGCCATTTTAAAACCATCGCTGAAGCTGCTGATATTCCGATGATATTATATAATGTGCCTGGTCGTACTGTAGTTGATATGCAACCAGATACTGCATTGCGTCTGGCTCAAATAGACAACATTGTCGGAATTAAAGAAGCCACTGGCAATATTGCCCGAGCCTGTTATCTCTTTAAGCATGCACCTGCTGATTTTGCCATTTATTCAGGTGATGATCCAACTGCACTGGCCTTTTTACTGTGTGGTGGACATGGTGTCATCAGTGTGACAGCCAATGCGGCACCTAAGATGTTTGCTGACATGTGCCATGCAGCATTAAAAGGTGATATTGCCACCGCTCGAGCCCTAAATGATAAGCTGCAACGTTTACACTCTGATCTGTTCTGTGAACCGAATCCAGTACCAGTTAAATATGCTGTATCCAAACTTGGCAAAATAGAACCTCATTGCCGTTTGCCATTAACTGAAATTACCCCTGCAGGACAGGCCACTGTTTTGGCTGCTATGCAAGAAGCCGGGTTGATTTAGTTACAGCCTACTTCAATGTTGTATATACACAGGATATGGCCAATGAATTTGAGTAAGACTTTAGTTTTAACCATACTGGCAGCCAGCCTCGCAGCTTGCGCAAGTAAAAAAGATAATTTACCTAAACTGAATTATCAGTCAAATAATAAAAAAATCGTTCAGCTGGATGTACCACCTGATCTGACTAATCCCAATCAGGGAAATCGTTTCAATATGCCAGATAGTGGGATGACTACAGGTACAGTACGCGCCAGTGATCTGAACAAACCTAGTCGGCAAACGGTGCAAAATGGCAATAATGTATTGACCCCGGTTTCAAACATTCATTTTCAGCGAGATGGCAACATCCGCTGGCTGACTGTTGACAATAAACAGGCAGCTGAATTGTGGCCATTGCTAAAAGCATTCTGGCAGGAACAGGGCTTTATTATTGAGCGTGAAGAACCTCAAGTTGGTTTGATGCAAACCAACTGGGCAGAAAATCGTGCCAAGCTCCCTTCAGATTTCATTCGTGGGCTGTTTGAAAAAGTAGGTATCGGTGGTGTTTATTCCAGTGGTGAACGCGATATGTTTACTATCCGTATGGAGCGAAATGCTAAAGGTGGTACCGATATCTTTTTCAGTCAGAAAGGAATGAAAGAAGTTTACACAAACAAATCTGGTGACACCACTGCTTGGCAATCGCGTCCGAATGAGCCTGAACTGGAAGCAGCTTTTTTAGCCCGATTTATGCAATATCTGGGTGCAGACGCACAACAGGTACAGCAACAGATTGCTGCACAGATGCAAAAACCTGATGAAAATGCGCTGGCAAAAATTGATGGAAACAGCATTGTCATGCTTGGTAATCAAGATAGAAACTGGCGTCGTGTCGCACTGGCATTAGATCGTATCGGTCTAAATGTAATTGGTGAAAATGCCGGTAATCATTTATATCGGGTTGAAGTTGCTGCTGCTGAGACTTCTTCCATCAGTAATACAAAACCTGGTATGTTCAGCCGATTGTTTGGTCGCAGCAAAAACAAACAGCAACCTGCTGAATTACCAAAACAACCGCGTTTAATCGTACAAGTATTACCGTTAAAAAGTGGTGGTTCACGCATTAGTCTGTTTAGTGAGGATGGTTCGCCTTATCAGGGTAAAGATGCTAAACACTGGATCAAGCAGCTCAATCAACAATTACGTTAATATCAAAAAAGCCTGCTGCTAGTGCAGGCTTTTTTGTATTTTGAAAAGCTAATTGATTTATTCATTTTAAATATCTTCTCAACTAAGATGGCTAATCATTATTTTTTGACGTAAATATTGCATGACAGCAACGTATTTTATTGTTTATTTGTTTCTCTTACCTAGAGTGACAATTCCAGCGCTTCTATGACTCGGTTTAAACTTTTATTATTAATTCTCGGTTCCTGCACAGTGATGTTTATCGGCTGGTTGATATTGGCCAGTTTGAACTGGCTGGAAAACAAACGCTTTATCGCTTATATTTGTTTTATACTGGCTTTTATCAGTGTTCTAGGCCAAATCACTGCTTTAGCGTTTACTCTACGTGAACGCTTGCGCCAGCACGCATCCTCCACTTTGGCGAATCCTGACGGTGGATCAAAAACAAATCAAACACAATAGGTACTTATTCATCCAAGAATATTGATGGACAATATGCCATAGTATTAATAAACGCAGCTAAAGCAATATTTTTGCTCTTGAACCACTTTTTACTGCATGATTTTTATATCTGCATTGATATTATTGATAATGTACAGCAATATAACATTTTTTCAACTGATTCTTTAACCATACTTTTATTGGATCCCGTTTAATTGTTTTTTATGAAAAAAATTGTTCTCGCCAGCAACAATCAAGGAAAGCTGACTGAGTTTCAGCGTCTTTTTTCTAAAATTGATATTGAAGTTATTCCACAGTCGGTAATGGGTATACCAGAATGTCCTGAGCCGCATATTACCTTTGTGGAGAATGCGCTCACTAAAGCACGTCACGCCAGCCAGCATAGTGGTTTACCTGCTCTAGCCGATGATTCTGGTATATGTTCCATTGCCTTACAAGGGGCACCCGGGGTACATTCTGCCCGCTATGCAGGAATTAGCCCTAAATCTGATCAAGCTAATAATGCCAAGCTTGATGAAGAATTAAACCACTATGCAGATAAAAGCATTTTTTACGTTTGTGTGCTAGTACTGGTGCGACATGCTAATGATCCTCAGCCCATCATCGCTGAAGCCAATTGGTATGGGCAGTGGCAAAGCCAAGCAGCAGGCAGCAATGGTTTCGGTTACGATCCCCACTTTTACCTAGTAGAACATCATAAAACAGCTGCACAGATGACTCAGAATGAAAAAAACCGTTTTACCCATCGTGCTCAGGCATTACGCATTTTATTAAGTAAATTACAACAGCAAGCAAATAATAATGCCCATGTCTGAATTTTCTACACCAGTAACTTCTTTGCCTCAGATCAGTAAAGAACCGGTTTTACATTCCCTACCGCCATTATCTTTATATGTCCATTTTCCTTGGTGTATCCGTAAATGCCCTTATTGCGATTTTAATTCACATCAACTCAAGCAACAATTGGACGAAAAAACATACATCTCTGCATTACTGACTGATCTTGAAGCTGAATTGCCACACATTTGGGGAAGATCAGTCGAAACGATTTTTCTCGGAGGTGGCACACCAAGTCTGCTAAGCCCAACAGCCGTGGAACAACTTTTGAGCGGCATTCGTGCTCGGGTTAATCTGCTTCCAAATGCTGAAATTACTCTGGAAGCCAACCCAGGTACTTTTGAACGAAGCCGATTTGCAGATTATGCTTCTGCCGGCATCAATCGTCTGTCGATTGGCGTCCAGAGTTTTGCTGATGAACAGCTAGCAGCACTTGGTCGAATTCACAACCATAAGGAAGCCTTGGCAGCCATTGACGCCGCCTTGGTTTTGGTTGCAAAAGTGAATATTGACATAATGTACGCTTTGCCTGGACAAACGCAACAGTCTGCATATCAAGACATCACTACTGCAATTGCTACTGGCGTCCATCATATCAGTGCCTATCAACTGACGATGGAACCTAATACACCCTTCGGACATTCACCACCACCATGCCTACCCGATGATGACCTAAGTGCAGATATTGAAGCAATAGTTCATACTAAATTACACCAAGCCGGATTCGAACAATATGAAACCTCAGCTTTTGCCCATAGCGGGCATCAATGCCGGCACAATATTAATTATTGGCAATTTGGTGACTATATCGGCATAGGTGCCGGTGCTCATGGTAAGATATCCACTCCAGCAGGAATTAAACGCAGTACTCGCAGCCGACACCCTAACGATTATCTACAAGCGATGCAACAGCGGCCTGATCAAGCAATTAATCGACACGTGGTTGCATTCAGTGATTTGCCCTTTGAATTTATGATGAATATTCTGCGTCTAACTAATGGTGTACCCACCAACTGGTTTAGTGAGCGAACTGGTTTACCATTCAGCAATATTGAACCCATGCTCAGACAGGCGATAAACAAGGGGTTATTGGATGCAAACCCTCATTATCTGCGTCCGACCTCATTGGGGAAACGCTTTCTCAATGACTTACTAGCAATATTTTTGAGTAGCTAACTCATAATTATGAAGTAAATAAAGGAGTTGTAACGATGAGCAAAAACATTATTCATACCGATAAAGCCCCAGCTGCTATCGGTTCTTATTCACAGGCAGTGCAGGTGAACAATATAGTATATTTATCTGGGCAAATTCCATTGGTACCAGAGACAATGCAACTAATCTCAGATAATTTTACTGAACAGGCTCATCAAGTATTCCAGAATTTGCGTGCTGTTGCTGAAGCAGCCGGAGGCAATTTAAATAATCTGGTTAAATTAAACGCGTATCTAACTAATTTGCAAAACTTTGCTGCCTTTAATGAAGTTATGGCTCATTATTTTAAGCCACCCTATCCTGCTCGTGCTGCAGTTGAAGTTTCTGCACTGCCTAAAGGAGCTTTAGTAGAAGCAGAAGGTATTCTGGTTTTGGATCAATGATTAAAACAGCTTGATTAACAGAAAATTGTGATACAGTTTTTTAGTACGTAAATAAGGTTGCTGTTATGACGCAATATGTTATTGGTGATATTCAAGGCTGTCTGGCTGAGTTGAAAATGCTTCTGGCACAATTGGCTTTTAATCCCGGCAAAGATACACTGTGGTTTACCGGAGATCTGGTAAACCGTGGACCGCAATCACTGGAAACATTGCGACTGGTTTACCAGCACGACAGCTGCATGCAAATGGTTTTAGGCAACCATGACTTACATTTACTAGCCTTAAATTATGGTTATGGTAAGCTTAAACACGGCGATACTATCAGTGATATTTTGAATGCTACGGACAAAAACCCATTACTGGGTTGGCTTGTGCAGCAACCACTGATGCTCCAGCAAGATAATTTCGTCATGGTACATGCAGGAATTTGGCCACAATGGAGCATCGAACAGGCTCAAACATTAGCTCATGAGGTAGAGTGCGTTTTACAAAATAGTCCAAAAGATTTTTTTGCCCAGATGTACGGTAATAAACCCAACACTTGGCGCAATGATCTACAAGGCAAAGACCGTTTACGCTTTATCACCAATGTATTTACTCGAATGCGCGCAATAACAACTGAAAGTAAATTAGATTTTGATTACAAATCAACATTGGCTCAAATGCCGTCAAATTTAATTCCTTGGTTTCAGGCAGAACATCGACGCAACAAAGATAAAACAATCTTATTTGGTCACTGGTCTGCATTAGGTCTTTATCGTTGTAATAATGTTATCTGTCTGGATACAGGTGCATTATGGGGTGGTTCATTAACCGCACTTAACACAGAGACACTGACTGCGACACAAACACCAAGTCAAACCAAGTTAAATTTAGAAAATATATGATTGGTAAAATCATTGCACGGTGATTAGCTATATTTGCCCTTGAGCAATAAATTTATCCAAAAATTCTATATGTGAGAAATGTTTAAGTTAAAAACACAAGTAGGACAACGCACACAATCATTAATCATATTTAAACCTATTAAACATAAGATAAAAAACTATAAGTCACATCTATTGCAACTTTACCTAGGGCAAGTATTATTAGTTATGTAATTGATACTGATTTGGTTTTTATTTTTTACATAACAAAGGAATTATCATGAAAAAAGTATTCATACCTGCTGCATTATTGATGTTGGCGCTAACCGGCTGTGCTTCGAAATCTCACCATAAAACACCTGTGGCTAAAACGACTACAACCGTGACTACCCAGTCTTCTACTACTAATGTACAGATTGATGGTAAAAAAGAAGTTGCCTACCTTTGCGGTGCTGGTAACGTAAAAAATCCTTTACGCGTAATGTACGGCTTACAGGGTCAAAATGTGGTTGCTGCACAAGTGAGCTATCAGGGTGCTTTGTCTCCAGTCATGATGCGTGACACCAGCGATGTTAATTATAATACCTTTGTTTCTCCGCAAGGTATAACATGGAAGACTGGATTGGCTACCAGCGAAACCGTGGACAAAGTTGGAGCCGTTAGTTTGGTACAACCAACTAGACAAGTAGTCAATGGTGAGGAACAAATCGTGCCACAGATTGTTACCCAAAACTGTAACATTGATGATGGCAGAACCGTAGTGGCACCGGCCAAAAAGGTTAAAACAACCAAAACCGTTACTACTCGTAAAGTCTATAAACGCAAATAATATTCATTAACTGTGCTTAATGGCAACCAGTCAAGTTGCCATTTTCTTTTATATCATCTTATTCTTTATTGAAGATTGTATTAACCAAATTCCATAATTAAATAAATATTTTTATTGTCATCTATATAATAAATCTTGAAAGCCGATCATGCTGCCCTTATCTAAACGCTGTTATCTATTCTGACGGCCATCAATACCGTCATTAGCAAAGGATCCCCTAATATGCAGCAATTCGACGGCACCACCATCGTTTCCGTTCGTCGCGGCGAAAATGTCGCTATTGGTGGAGATGGTCAAGTTACTTTGGGAAACACCATCATCAAAGGTACTGCTCGCAAAGTACGCAAGTTATATAATAATCAAGTATTGGCGGGTTTTGCCGGCGGTACAGCCGATGCTTTTACCTTAATTGAATTATTTGAAAGTAAACTACAAAAACATCAAGGCAAACTGATGATTGCAGCAATAGAGCTGGCTAAAGAGTGGCGTACTGACCGTGCGCTGCGCCGGCTGGAAGCCATGCTAATTGTCGCTGACAAACACAATACCCTTGTCATCACCGGCAATGGTGATGTACTTGAGCCGGAGCAAAGCATTGCTGCTATTGGTTCTGGTGGTGCATTTGCTCAATCAGCTGCACGCGCCTTAATAGAAAATACCGAGTTAGAACCCAAGGTTATTGTAAAAAAATCTTTAGAAATTGCTGGTGATATTTGTATATACACCAATCAAAATCATACTATTGAAACTTTGTAATTATTTTGACTGGTAAGCAAATTACTGACCAGTCAACCATCAGGATTTAGATAAGATGAGTACATCTGTAATGACACCTAGTGAAATTGTTCACGAGTTGGATAATCACATTATTGGCCAAACACAAGCCAAACGCGCAGTAGCGGTAGCATTGAGAAACCGTTACCGTCGCAGTCAGGTAAGTGAGCCATTACAAAGCGAAATTGTGCCTAAAAATATTCTTATGATTGGTCCAACCGGCGTTGGTAAAACTGAAATTGCCCGCAGACTTGCACGGTTGGCCAATGCTCCTTTTATAAAAGTTGAGGCCACAAAATTCACAGAAGTGGGATATGTAGGTCGAGATGTCGACAGCATTATACGTGATTTGATTGAGATCGCTCTAAAAAACATCCGTAGTCAGACCATAGCAAAAAACCGAGATCGGGCACAGGATGCAGCAGAAAACCGCATTCTTGATGCTTTGCTACCACCACCGCGTACTGTGGGTTTTGCCGGTGAGCCGCAAGAACAGGCTCCTGAAAATCATACTCGGCAAAAATTTCGCCAGATACTACGTAAAGGCGAACTGGACGATAAAGAAATTGAAATTGAAGTTACCGCTAATGCCACTCCAACTATGTCTGTGATGGGCCCTCCAGGTATGGAAGACTTCACCAATCAGTTACAAGATATGTTTAGCAATATGGGTCAGGGCAAAACAAAAACCCAGAAAATGAAAGTCAGCAATGCGATGAAACTTCTGCTGGACGAAGAAGCGGCAAAACTGGTCAGCGAAGAAGAGTTGCGCGAGCAGGCCATTAAATCTGTCGAGCAAAATGGCATCGTTTTTCTGGATGAAATAGATAAAATTGCTACTGACAGCAGCCGTCATGGCGGTGATGTTTCGCGTCAAGGTGTACAACGTGATCTGCTACCTCTTGTAGAAGGTACAACGGTGCAAACCAAATATGGCATGATCAAAACTGATCACATTCTATTTATTGCATCCGGTGCATTCCATTTGAGTCGTCCAAGTGACCTGATTCCAGAGCTACAAGGTCGTTTCCCGATCAGAGTTGAATTGAATAATCTGAGTGTAGATGATTTTAAAGCAATACTTACCACCACACATGCCAATCTAACTCAGCAATATAGTGCGTTGCTGGCTACGGATGGTGTCAATCTGAAATTTACTGATGATGGTATCGGTCGCTTAGCCCAGATCGCTTATCAGGTAAATGAAAAAACCGAAAATATCGGTGCTCGCCGTTTGCATACCGTGATGGAAAAATTGCTGGAAGATATTTCTTTTGATACGCCTCAGGGTGATGTAACTATCGATGCTAGCTATGTCGATACTCGCTTGCAGGATATAGCTGAGCGAGAGGATCTAGCGCGTTACGTGCTCTAAACAATAGCGGCTTCGGCCGCTTATTTCTTATTGCGACATCCCCTAAAACAGAGGTTTTGTATTAAACTATATCATTTTGCATATAGGAAATACTAAAACAATGTCATCTTTATCCGTAAAAAGTTTTCGGCCTTTTATCATTCAGGCTTGCTCACCACAAAGCTGGTGGTGCAAACTGGCCATCACTACAGTCGCTACATTGATATTGGCGCTGTCAGCCAATGTGAGCGTACCTATTCAGCCTGTTCCCCTATCATTGCAATCGCTTGCCGTACTGCTAATCGGTGCCTGTCTTGGTCGCAAGCTTGGCTGCCTGACTATTATTGAATATTTATTGCTAGGTGCAACAGGGTTGCCCTTTTTCGCCGGTGGTCATGGCGGAGTAGCTACATTGACCTCTGTGTCTGCCGGTTATCTATACGGGTTTATAGTGTGTGCCTATCTTGCCGGCCTAGCAGCAGAAAAAGGTTATGATCGTTGTTTCTTGCGCTGCTTACTCTCTTTTGCTGTTGCTCATCAAATTATTTTTGTGTTCGGCGTCGCTTATTTAGCCTACTATAAGCATATCAGCTTGCTGGCTGCAATTAAAGTAGGCTACTTGCCTTTTGCCGGCTTTGATGTGGTAAAATTTTTCTTTGCAGCTATATTAATGTTTTACCTGTGGCACAGAACAACAACCTGCCCTGCGCTTCATGAATCAACGGATCCTACATTCTAATACATCAGAACGATTAATGTAGAGATTTAAAAAATGCAGCATGATGGTTTTTGAATTTGGAATAGATTTAATATCGTATAGATTAAGATGAAATTATTTATCTGTAACATTTCTTAAGAAACTGTTCTAAAATACAATCGCGATAATGGGTAAAATGCCAATTCAATTATGATAAAAAAACAACAGAATTAATATTCTTAAATTTGTTGCATTAATAATAAAGTTTATTATTAACCCTATAAACCAATTTGTGTATTTACCTATTCTAGAGCTACGCCAATGAGTAAAAAATAGGTAAATACAAAAGAACAAGAGAATTGTCGCTAAGCTAGTCAAAAGCATAGCACGCAAAATAATTCAAGCAAATTAGCTATTTATATAATAATGAGTGATTAAACCTCATTTAACCTATTATCCATGATTAGCCATTGGTCAGTTATTCTCCTTGCTTACTCTAGAGTGTTAAACCACTATAAATCTAACGCTTCGTTTCGATAGATACGCGGTTAAATCGTTCCATATGATCATTTGGATATGGGCTACCGGGCTGAATATCAACACTGGTTATACCAGGTCATTTCACCTAGTCGGTAAAATTTTTCCGCTATATTTTGGAGCATTATCAACCTGTATTTTTAACAGGTAACCATGATATCAGCTAAATAATCTAGGTAAGGAGGGAATCTTAGCTACCGTTAAACCGACCGTAATATCAATGCTTAACACCTTTCAGATTGAAGTCATCGATTACATTGAACATTCTTATGGTCACGGCTATCTAATACGATCAAAACTTCTGGCAAGTATCCAGCGTCAATACCTATCAGTGAAGCGCTTAGCATCAAAATAATCACCGCATCATGCGCTAACTTAAGTTATTCATAGTCAGCACAGTAATCTATTCCCACAATAACGCAACTCATGGCAATCATAATAGGATAACTAGCTTATAACTTCTTTGCTCACGTTTTAGGTGCTTTAATGGGCATCAGCGCTTTTGGATAATTTTTGCTTGAAACAGTGATTTCAATTCAGCTGGGCAAACACGAGCTTAAGTTTACGTTTTTCTATCTCTATTTTTTTAATGATTGAAATATTAGCCATATTTTCCAACTCATTGATAAAAATGAATGACCCAAATCATATTTACGGCAAAACTGTTTAAATGCAATACTCACTTTAGCTTCTTTTAAAATGAATATCAATTGATATCAACATTATCTAGTTCATAGTTAAATCCACTGTACGTTAACGGAAAAAATTCCTGTTTTAATGTTGTACTCTATTTAAAGAACAGTCACACATCCATAATCATGTAATACAAAGTCGTTCACTCAAAAAATGCACAAGTAGGAAAGTATATGCCATCAAATAACCTTCCCTAGCAATTAAACTGATTTTTTATAACATGTATTAAGCTTCTACTTGGTCATATTTTACTGTGAAATAACAAATGATAATGTGCTCTCCGTATTTAGCTGAAGCTCTAGGAACATGAATTTAATAAACACTGTTCTTTACTGCCCTGTAAAACAAATTGACTCCAATAAATACTTTTTTTGTCTAACGCCAATCTGCATTCTAGAATTAGATCTCAACTTAGTTTTTTCAGAATAAAATCATATCGGTTTCACATTTTCATTCAGTATAATCAATAACCAAATTTTTTATGATTTTTGAAAAATGTATTACCTGTTAAATGAACAGTAATATTTAAAATAAATAATAATCTTCAATGAATCATAATATTTAATATAAAATTTAACTTTACTCTATAAAGAAAACTATTAAACATAGTCATAAATAAACACAATTAGAATCATAACAGGCTGTATGAAAGGAAAGCCTGTAATCTTGGATAGAGAAAATGATTATAAAGCAGCTTCATTTTGTTCACCGGTGCGAATCCGAACAACCTCTTCAACTGGTGAGACAAATATCTTGCCATCACCAATTTTTCCAGATTGGGCGGCAGCTACAATAATCTCTATGGCTTGTTCCACTCTGTCATCCGACAAGACCAGTTCTATTTTAACTTTGGGTAAAAAATCTACAGCATATTCGGCACCGCGGTAAATCTCCGTGTGGCCTTTCTGCCGGCCAAATCCTCTTACCTCAGTGACCGTCATTCCTGAAAAACCAACATCTGACAAAGCCTCACGAACATCGTCTAGTTTAAACGGTTTAATAATTGCTTCAATTTTTTTCATACCAGCAATTTCCTTATTCTAGTGCCAATTTCAGTAAAACTAACATATACTCACTCTAAACTCAATCTACTTGACTGTTCTACAACAAAATGCAAGCAAAGCAATTGTTTTTCGCGTAAAATTACGCTTCGCCTAATTACCATTAATCTTCACAAGTGAGCTTTACTCAACATGTCAGATGTGCTGTCACTAGGCGGCGAAGCCGCGCTTTCCCCCTTTCGTATTGATAAAATACGTCACAAAAGTTTACGATTGCAACTAGATAATGATATTGAAATAACCTGTGAATATCGCTATTTTGTTGCCATCAGCTCTATATTAAGCAAACAAGATCATCATAAGCTGTTGCAGCTTTTACACGCTCATGAGATCAGCAATACCATGGCAAATGGCACTCAAATTTTAATTATTCCCCGTTTGGGTACCATTTCTCCATGGTCATCCAAAGCCACTGATATAGCTCATAACTGTGGTATTAATAATATTGAACGGATAGAACGCGGTCTCCTTTATACTTTCTCGCGTAAACTTAATCAGCAAGAACAACTTGACTGGGCAAGTTTGCTGCATGACCGCATGATAGAAAGTGTCCTTTACACTATCCACGAGGCAAAGCAGCTATTTGAGCATATTGCGCCACAGACATTTAGTAGCATCGATATTCTAAATGAAGGGAAATCGGCATTAGATAAAGCCAATCTGCACATGGGATTGGCTTTATCTACAGATGAAATAGACTATCTAATCGATAACTATCATGAATTGCAACGGAACCCGACCGATGTTGAGCTAATGATGTTTGCTCAGGCTAATTCGGAACATTGTCGCCATAAAATATTTAATGCTGATTTCGTCATTGACGATCAGCCCATGCCCAAGTCGCTGTTTGGTTTGATTCGCGATACGCATCATGCTCATCCCCAAGGCACTCTCGTTGCCTACAAAGACAACTCTTCCATCATCAGCGGTGCCAACGTTGAACGATTTTATCCGCGGTCAAATGAGCAGCACAAATATAGCTTCAACCTTGAAAAAACCCATATTCTGATGAAGGTTGAAACGCATAATCATCCTACTGCCATAGCGCCTTTTGCTGGAGCAGCTACCGGTGCTGGCGGTGAGATCAGAGACGAAGGAGCAACCGGCAAAGGCGCTCGACCCAAAGCTGGTTTGAGCGGATTCAGTGTATCAAATCTATCTATTCCAGAGCTGATGCAACCATGGGAACAATATACGACTACACAGAAAAGCTATGGCAAACCTGAGCAAATCAGTAGTGCGCTGGATATCATGCTTGATGGACCGATCGGTGCCGCTGCGTTCAATAATGAATTTGGTCGTCCTAATTTATGCGGCTATTTTCGTACATTTGAAGAACTCTTTAATGGCACCATGCGTGGATTTCACAAACCGATTATGATTGCCGGCGGTATGGGTAATATTGAGCAACAACAAATTCATAAAGACAATATTCCGGCAGGCGCATTACTTATTCAACTTGGTGGTCCAGGTTTGTTGATCGGTTTAGGAGGTGGCGCAGCATCTAGTATGAGTAGCGGTACTAATAATGCCAAACTGGACTTTAATTCTGTACAACGTGGTAATCCAGAAATGGAACGCCGCGCTCAAGAAGTCATCGACCGCTGTTGGCAACTTGGTGCAGAAAATCCGATTATTTCCATTCATGATGTGGGTGCTGGCGGATTGTCCAATGCCTTTCCTGAACTGGTTAATGATGCCGGGCGTGGTGCTATTTTTTCATTGCGGAAAATACCGATCGAAGAGCACGGCTTAACCCCATTGCAGATATGGTGCAATGAAGCACAGGAACGTTATGTTTTGGCAATATTGCCACAAAATATTGATATATTCCGCAATTTATGCGAACGTGAACGCTGCCCTTTTGCCGTAGTGGGTACGGCAACAGCTGAAGGGCAGCTACAGTTGCACGATGATTTATTTGCCAATGATCCGGCTAACCTCCCTTTAGATATTTTATTGGGTAAACCACCCAAAATCACCCGTTACGATCAAACTTTACCAAATCCACTCAGTACTTTTGATGGCAGCAAACTCGATATCCGCGAAAGTGTATATCGTGTGCTGCGTTTGCCGACTGTAGCTAGCAAGCAATTTTTGATTACCATTGCAGATCGTTCTGTAGGGGGGTTAACCCATCGTGACCAGATGGTTGGCCGTTTTCAGACTCCAGTTGCCGATGTCGCCGTGACCAAAATGGGGTTTAACACCTTGCGTGGCGAAGCCATGAGTATGGGCGAGAAATCACCCTTAGCCTTGTTTTCAGGAGCAGCATCCGGCCGCATGGCCGTTGGAGAAGCACTAACTAATATCGCCGCTGCAGATATTGGGGCTATAAATCACATCAAGCTTTCAGCCAATTGGATGGCTGCTTGTGGCTGTGACGGTGAAGATGCACGACTATATGAGACGGTAAAAGCCGTGTCAGAATTGTGTCAGCAGCTACATTTGAGTATACCTGTTGGCAAAGACTCTTTGTCCATGCAAACCAAATGGCAAGAAAATGGTACAGAGAAAAGCGTAGTTTCTCCTTTATCGGCCATCATCACTGCCTTTGCTCCAGTACAGGATGTTACTAAAACCGTTACCCCAGAATTAAAAAATATTGCAGATACTTCAATAGTGGCACTGGATTTAGGACAAGGATTCGGGCGGATGGCTGGCAGCGCCTTGCAACAAGTTTGGAAATCTCTGTGTGGAAATGCACCCGATTTAACCTCACCATCTACTTTGTCTGCTTTTTTTATCACTATGCAAAAGCTGATCAGAGAAGAAAAAGTTCTTGCCTATCATGATCGCAGCGACGGCGGTTTGATCGTGACATTGGCCGAAATGATGTTTGCATCTCATCTAGGATTGACCATAGATCTTACCTCGATGATTCAACAAACCAATAGCCATACACACAATCAGAAATTACAGGATGCCGCTGTCCGCTGCCTATTTACCGAAGAGCTTGGCGCAGTTATTCAAGTTCATAATAAAGACATTAACATAATTAAGAATATCTTTGCTTCAGCCGGTCTGGCCAGCATTGTACACATTCTGGGCCATATCAATTCTTCCGACAGATTGATGATCAGTCATGGCAATACCGTTCTGCTGAATGAACATCGAATTGATCTACAAAAGGCGTGGAGTGAAACCAGTTACCACATTCAGCGTCTACGCGATAATCCGGATTGTGCAGATAATGAATTTGCTCTGATTGAAGAAGACAAACAACAGGGATTATTTGCCCAGCTCAGCTTCAATCCAAGCGAAGACCCAGCTTTACCTTACCTTAATCAAGGCAAACGACCAAAAGTAGCTATTCTACGTGAGCAAGGGGTAAATGGGCAGCTAGAAATGGCTGCTGCCTTTGATCGTGCTGGATTTGATGCTTTCGATGTGCACATGAGCGATCTGATTGCCAAACGTTTTTTGCTGAAAGATTTTCAATTATTGGCCGCCTGCGGCGGCTTCAGTTATGGTGATGTCTTGGGAGCAGGAACCGGTTGGGCGAAAAATATTTTATTTAACGAACAACTGCGTCAAGATTTTACCGAATTCTTTACCAATAAGAATACGCTGACCCTAGGTGTGTGCAACGGCTGTCAGATGCTAAGCCAACTGGCTGAAATCATACCCGGTGCAGAATTATGGCCTCGTTTCCAGCGCAACAAATCTGAACAATTTGAAGCACGTCTGAGCATGGTGACGGTACCTACTTCGTCTTCATTAATTTTAGCCGATATGGTGGGAAGCAGCTTGCCAGTGGTGGTCAGCCATGGAGAAGGACGCGCTGATTTCTCCCATTTAAAAGGTGCCGAAATCCCAGCTGAATTAGCGATAGCCTTACAATACGTCGATGGCCAAAATAATGTTACCACTGCCTATCCGCTTAATCCAAATGGATCTCCTGCCGGCATTGCTGGCGTCAGTAGCTCTGATGGTCGTGTAACCATCATGATGCCACATCCAGAACGAGTATTTCAGACAGCACAAATGAGCTGGTCTCCGGCACAATGGCCAGAAATGTCAGGATGGTATCGCCTATTTGCCAGTGCTCGTAAAGTTTTGAATTAACTATTTAAAAGGAAAAAAAATGCCATTACTGGATAGTTTTACTGTCGATCATACACGCATGTTAGCCCCGGCAGTACGTGTAGCCAAAAACATGCACACTCCTAAGGGCGATGACATTACCGTTTTCGATCTGCGCTTTTGTCAGCCTAATCAGGATATTCTTCCTGAAAAAGGCATTCACACTCTTGAACATCTGTTTGCCGGGTTTATGCGCAATCATCTTAATAGTGCAGATATAGAAATCATCGATATTTCCCCCATGGGTTGCCGCACTGGATTTTATATGAGCTTAATTGGTAAACCAGATGAAGCTAAAGTTGTAGAAGCATGGGAAAAAGCCATGCACGACGTACTGGCCGTACCAGATCAGAACCACATACCCGAACTGAATATATATCAATGCGGTACCTATCGTATGCATTCACTAGATGAAGCAAAAAGCATCGCCAAAACGATACTGAATAGCCATATTAGCATCAATCACAACGAAGACTTAACCTTAGATGAGACGCTAATACAACACTAGACTACATACTACGCATTGAGATTTTAAAATTAAGTCAAAGATAAATCTGCTTAAATTTCAGGCAGATTTATTTTTTTGTATATAACATATATAGATAACTAGCCCGTTCCAGCCAATAAACACATCAGTTCCACCCAGACCAGAAAAATTTACATTCTAATTTCAGCCAAATTAAAATTATCAAAACTATATATTAATCATAACCATCACAACTTTAGTTTACAAATTGATTGTCAAATAGCGAAATTAGACAATTTTGACAAGTCTTTTTTTTTAACTAGAAAACCAGTATATTGTGTTGAAAATAACAAGTGACCACTATATTTTGTGTTGTCACTATTTTTTCTGCTTTATTTCTGCTAGAAAGATTCACGAATGAATGCTGTAGCCAATCTGAAAGTAACCAAACGCGATGGCAGTTTGGAAGACATTAATCTGGATAAAATTCATAAAGTCGTTACCTGGGCTGCTGAAGGTCTAGATAATGTTTCAGTATCGCTAGTAGAAATGCGTTCACATATTCAGTTTTATAACGGTATTCGAACTGATGATATCCACGAAACCATCATTAAGGCTGCCGCGGATCTAATTTCCGTTGAATCGCCAGATTATCAGTATCTCGCAGCCCGTCTGGCTATCTTTCATCTGCGTAAAATAGCATTTGGTCAGTTTGAACCACCGCACTTATATAATCACGTCACAAAGTTGACCAATGAAGGCAAATATGACGCCCATATTTTACAAGACTATAGTCGTGAAGAATTTGAGCAGCTTAATGCCTATATCGATCACCAGCGTGATATGAGTTTTTCTTATGCAGCAGTTAAACAATTAGATGGTAAATATCTGGTACAAAATCGGGTAACCAAACAAATTTATGAAAGTCCACAGTTCCTGTATATGTTAGTGGCAATGTGCCTGTTTGCCCGCTATCCGCAAGCTACGCGGCTAAATTATGTGAAGAAATTTTATGATGCTATCAGTAATTTTAAAATTTCCTTACCTACTCCTATTATGGCGGGTGTACGCACACCAACACGACAATTTTCGTCCTGCGTGCTGATTGAATGTGATGATAGTCTGGACAGCATCAACGCCACAACCAGTGCCATTGTAAAATATGTATCTCAACGTGCCGGTATCGGTATCAATGCCGGTCGTATCCGAGCTTTAGGTAGTGAAATTCGCGGCGGAGAAGCTCAACATACAGGTTGCATCCCTTTTTATAAAATGTTTCAGGCAGCAGTCAAATCTTGTTCACAAGGCGGTGTGCGTGGTGGAGCGGCTACTTTATTCTATCCACTATGGCACTTAGAAGTTGAAAGCCTGCTGGTATTAAGAAATAATCGCGGTGTAGAAGAGAACCGTGTTCGCCATCTGGATTATGGCGTGCAGATTAATCGTTTACTTTATTCTCGTTTAATCAAAAACAGCACCATTACTCTGTTTTCACCTTCAGATGTACCAGGTCTTTACGATGCATTCTTTGCTGATCAAGATGAATTTGAACGTTTGTATGAAATGTATGAACGTGATGAAACAATTACCAAACGCAGTATTCCTGCGGTCGATTTATTTTCATTGCTTATGCAGGAACGCGCCAGCACCGGTCGGATCTACATCCAAAATGTGGATCACTGCAATACACACAGTCCATTTAATCCGCAATTAGCACCGGTACGTCAGTCCAATCTGTGTCTGGAAATAGCGTTGCCAACCAAACCATTAAATGATATTAACGATTCAAATGGTGAAATTGCCTTATGCACCCTGTCAGCATTCAATCTTGGTGCCATCAATCATCTGGAAGAACTTGAAGAATTGGCTGAACTAGCCACTCGTGCATTAGATGCACTATTAGATTATCAGAACTACCCAATTAAAGCTGCAGAAGTGGCCACCTTGAACAGACGTACATTAGGTATTGGTGTTATTAATTATGCCTACTATCTGGCTAAAAATAAGGTTAAATATAGTGATGGATCCGCGATTGCGTTAACACACCGTACTTTTGAAGCAATTCAGTACTATGTCCTTAAAGCTTCTGTGAAACTGGCACAGGAATTGGGTACATGTCCAAAATTCAGCGAAACTACCTATGCTCAGGGACTATTACCAATAGATACATACAAAAAAGATCTCGACAAAATCTGTCAGGAACCATTGCATCTGGATTGGGAAAGTCTGCGTTCTGATATCGTCAAACATGGCCTACGTAATTCCACCCTCACTGCCTTGATGCCTTCGGAAACATCTAGTCAAATTGCCAATGCTACTAATGGCATTGAACCACCACGCGGTCTGGTATCGATCAAGGCGTCTAAAGACGGTATTTTAAAACAGGTGGTACCTGAATTTGAGCGTCTACAACACCAATATGAATTATTGTGGGATATGCCAAGTAATGAAGGCTACCTGCATTTGGTCGGAATCATGCAAAAATTCATCGATCAGTCCATTTCGGCCAATACAAATTACGATCCACAGCGTTTCGAAGGACAGAAAGTACCGATGAAACAGCTAATTAAAGATTTACTTACTGCGTATAAATTTGGTTTGAAAACCCTGTATTATCAAAATACCCGTGACGGGGCAGATGATATGCAAACCAATATCCAAGATGACGGCTGTGCCGGTGGTGCTTGCAAAATCTGACCATCGTTTGCAGCACTAATCTTCTGATCCAACGCGAATTAAGAAAAGAGAAATATTATGGCATGTGAACATCTGACCATGAATTACAGCACATTCTGCCAAAAACCTAACGATCCGCTAAAAGAACCGATGTTTTTCGGGCAACCTGTTAACGTAGCACGTTACGACCAACAAAAATTCGATATTTTTGAAAAACTGATTGAAAAACAATTATCCTTTTTCTGGCGACCAGAAGAAGTTGATTTGTCCCGCGATCGCATTGACTATACCAATCTACCAGAGCATGAAAAACATATCTTCATCTCCAATCTAAAATATCAGACCTTATTAGACTCAATCCAGGGTCGCAGTCCCAATGTAGCTATGCTACCACTGGTATCTATTCCAGAGCTAGAAACATGGATTGAAACATGGTCATTTTCTGAAACAATTCACTCACGCAGCTACACGCATATCATTCGCAACATCGTTAATGATCCAAGCACCATATTTGATGACATTGTTCAAAATACTCATATCATTGCTAGAGCCGAAGAAATTGCCTGCTACTATGACGATCTGATCGAATACACGCAGTATTACAACCTACTGGGTGTTGGCAAACATCAGGTGGATGGTAAAACCATCGAAATTGATTTACATACCTTAAAGAAAAAGCTATATCTATGTCTAATGTGCGTTAACGTACTTGAAGCAATTCGCTTTTATGTATCCTTTGCCTGTTCATTTGCATTTGCCGAGCGCGAATTAATGGAAGGTAATGCCAAAATTATCAAACTAATTGCCCGTGATGAGGCGCTGCATTTGACCGGCACTCAGCAAATACTTAATCTGATGCGTAACGGTGCTGATGATCCTGAGATGGTACAGATCGCTGCGGAAACTGAAGAAGAATGTGTTCAGATTTTCCGTCGTGCAGCCATGCAGGAAAAAGAATGGGCAGCGTATTTATTCAAAGATGGTTCCATGATTGGATTGAACCAAGATATTCTTGGTCAATATATAGAATATATCACTAACCTACGCATGCAGGCAGTTGGATTGCCAGTGGTCTTTGATCACGCGAAACAAAACCCCATTCCATGGATCAATGCATGGCTGTCATCTGATAACGTACAGGTGGCACCACAAGAAGTCGAAGTCAGCTCCTATCTGGTAGGTCAGATTGATGCTGAGCTCAATGAAGATGATCTCAGTGATTTTGAACTGTAACTTTAGCCACATTTATTGCCTGCTGAACCTCAGCCATCAGCAGAGTAATGCGCAGACACCATGCTGATAACCACCTGTGATAAAACCTTCACTCTGCAACCAGATGAAACCTTACTGGAAGGGCTAGAGCGTACCGGTCATGACGTAGAATACCAATGTCGCAATGGATATTGTGGATCCTGCCGACTTAAGCTTATTTCCGGACAAGTAAGCTATAACGAGCCACCTCTGGCCTATGTCGGCAAGGATGAAATTCTACCTTGTTGCTGCCATCCTCAGACTGATCTGGACATAGTCTGCCATCTTAGAGTCAATACACCTGAACATAACCCAGACATATTTGCCCGAGATTTATTCGAAACTGAATAAATTAATCCATCAACCTTTACATCACTCCAGCGGCAAGCTATCTTAGTAAAACCCTTAATCAGTGAAAGTAAAACCATGTTACTCGGCGTCAACATTGATCATGTGGCTACAGTGCGCAATGCACGTGGCAGCATCTACCCCAGTCCACTTGAAGCCGCCTTACTGGCCGAAACTCATGGTGCTGATCTGATTACCATGCATTTGCGCGAAGATCGGCGTCACATTAAAGACGATGATGTTTTTGCTGTTAAAAACGCCATCAGCACCAGACTAAATCTGGAAATGGCTTTAACACCAGAAATGCTGGAAAATGCACTGACTGTTCAGCCTGATGATGTCTGCATCGTTCCAGAAAAACGGCAGGAACTCACCACTGAAGGCGGTCTCGATGTATTATCCCAACAGGATACCATAGCTGAATTTACCCACAAACTGACTGCTGCAGGTATCCGCGTTTCATTGTTTATTGATGCTGATGAGCGGCAGATTCAAGCCAGCCATGACGTAGGAGCAACTGTTATCGAATTACATACTGGCTCCTATGCTGATGCCTATAATCAGCAAGAACGTAATCGTCAGTTGATACGTCTTGAAGAAGCGGCTATACAGGCAAGCGAGCTGGGACTGGTTGTTAATGCTGGACATGGACTCAATATTCACAATGTAGCTCCTGTTGCCAGAATATTGTCCATAAAAGAACTTAATATTGGCCATGCCTTAATTGCTCAAGCCATTTTTATTGGTTTGCCACAAGCCATTGAAAAAATGAAACAAGCCATTTTCCGCGCTCGCAGTATTCCATATTAAATTTCAGACAAGAGGACAAAATGATCTACGGTATTGGTACAGATTTAGTAAAAATTGACCGTATCGGCAAAATGTGTAAAACCTACGGTGGCAATGCCGTAGCAAAAAAAATATTATCTCGTGTTGAAGCTTTAGAATGGCCTTCAGCTACTAATCCTGTGATATTTCTAGCTAAACGCTTTGCAGCCAAAGAAGCCTTTGCCAAAGCAGTTCATACCGGTTTACGCAGTCCAGTAACATTACGTAATATCGGTATTGGCCACAACGAAATCGGTCGTCCCGAATTTATTATCGAAAAACCGTTAGCATTATGGTTACAACAGAAAAACATCGGTACCATTCATCTGAGCCTTAGTGATGAAGATAACCATATCATTGCTTTTGCAGTTGCTGAGTATACCAAATGAGCAAATCCAAACTTATCGAAGTAGTAGCTGGTGTATTGTATAACCATGAAGGGGCTTTCTTACTGAGTTCTCGTCCCGAAGGCAAACCTTATGCAGGCTATTGGGAATTTGCAGGTGGTAAAGTTGAAATGGGAGAAAGTCGACTGACTGCATTGCAACGAGAATTTATTGAGGAGCTGGGTATTCAAATCCAGTCTGCTACGCCATGGCTAACACGGGTCCATCACTATGAACATGCTCATGTTCACTTACACTTTTTCCGTATAGCCGCCAGTCAATGGCATGGGCAATTAACTGCACGCGAAAATCAAAGCTGGCATTGGCAGAAACCGAATGCCAGCACAGTATCACCCATGCTGCCGGCTAATGCCCCCATTTTGGCTGCACTAGCCATTCCAACCGCGTTTACCGGCAAATTAAAGAGCGGATTTAGTGCCAAGACAAACCACCAATTAATGCAAATCCAGCCTTATCAAGCAAACTTATCCCCCAACACCCTAGTATTTGCAACAGCCAGTCAGCTTCCAACCATCAGCCAGCATCATCCACGTAGCCATATATGGACCATATGTCAAAACCGAAAAGAATGGTATCAGGCTCAGAGCACAGCTGCTGTTATTTGGCCACTACGCAACCAACATGACCGGCAGCAACTACTCAATCTATTACAACAATCCGATATTCCACTCCCAATAATGGTTTTATATACAGAAAACTACACAGATGACATCAACTGGATGGCCTTAGGCGTACATGGCATCATAAAAGAAAGTGAGAACGTATAAATAATAATTGACATTAAGCTTCTTACTGATTTTACTCACCAAATGAGCATGACCCAATAGACTACGTTAACGAAATAACTATAGAGCACTAATGCCCAGATAGCCGAGTCAACGATCTTAACCATAGAAAATGTTTCAATATTTTGTAAATACCCCAAACTGAGTACAAGATTCAAGTAGAAAATCATACTGCTTGTTTTAGTGTTTTATACTCAATCGGCGTCATATTATTTAGTGCTTCATGAGGCCTTTCAGTATTATAAATG